>JAQBDA010000382.1:0-39992 GCA_032124675.1 Chloroflexota bacterium | reverse complement strand
CTTCAGACTTGAGCGCTTCGCCAGCGGCGAGAAGCTGACCGGGAAGCACGCTTACCGGGACATCTGGCGCTGACCGACCTGGCACGATAATTGCAACTGAATAACCAGGATGCTCTTAGTGCGTAAGCCCATGATAGACCGTCGCCATATGCCGGAAAGGGAGGTAAAGACGATGCTTGAGTTCCTGGGAATCGTGCTGTTCGTCGTACTGCTGGTGCCGCTCTTAAAAGAAAGTAAGTTCAAGGAGATCGAGCGCCACCGGGCGATGCGCCGCGCCATGCTCAAACTGCGTGAGAAGTACCAACGCTACACTTTTAATTAACTTCAGCTTATCCCGCAACCAACCTGAACCACATCTCCAGGTCTCCGCCGCGCAGCCGGTCGCCGCTGGGCAGGCGCACGTTGTGCGGCGTCTGCCCATCCGGCAGGGCGAAGACATCCCCGTCGACATATATGCGCGGGTTGCCCCGCTCCCAGATGAAGTTGCCCTTAAGAGTCAGGTGCAGCATGACCTCGTCCCGGTTATGCACCGCTTTCAGAGCCTTGAAGAAGCGGCTGGCAAGCCAGCCCTGAGTCGCATCGAGCGGCACCCAGAAGATCTGCGGGCCGTCGGAGTTCACCTTGGCTTCCAGGATCAGCGGCTGGTAGCCGACGACTGCATCCCCCCAAAGCTGCAGAGCCTCGGGGCTGAATGGGAAGGGCATATCCAGGGTGACATAGCACACCGGGCGATCCTGTGTCGCCATATTATCCAGACTCCGGTCGCACTCGATCATGATGCCGCCCAGGAACACGTCCAGCGGGAAGGTCTCATTGTTGGCGAGCGCATCGTTGGTACTCATGAAGCGCACGTCTACGACTCGAATGACCGGATCGCCTCCAGCCTGCCCTGCAATCTCCAGGTTGGCGTTGAAATGGATGGGCAGGTCGGGAGTTCGCTTCCAGAAGGCTTCCACCTGCTGGCTGGGGTTCTGGGCGTCCAGCGTCCACGCGCAGGCAGCATATCCGTTGGCGTCGGTAGACACCTCGACTGTCTGGCCGGTCGCCCCGCCGCCTTCCAATGTGCCGAAACCTGGTTTTATGATATTGAAGATGACCGTCTCGTTTGCCACAGGCCACTGCCCGTTTGCCAGACGCACTTCAAGCAGCTGGGGCAGCTTTGCGCCGGGAGGCGCTTCCTGCCCGTCACCGCCGA
Organism: Chloroflexota bacterium; assembly: GCA_032124675.1. Classification (GTDB taxonomy): domain Bacteria; phylum Chloroflexota; class Anaerolineae; order Anaerolineales; family UBA4823; genus JAQBDA01. The sequence goes on along the minus strand of JAQBDA010000382.1, from coordinate 38,797 downwards.
CATAGTACAGCGCCGCGTTCTGGCAGAGCAGGTCGAGCGCATCCTGTACCGTGCTCGCCCCTGCCATATTATCGCAATCAGATGAATCGTATGCCACCTGGTCGGCAACGCTCAGGTTGGCGTTATAGCGCAGCGGCAGGTGCAGAGGGTCGCCGTCGGCATCCAGAAGAGTGGCCTCCACCTGCTGGCTTAGCGTGCTGTTATCCAGCACCCAGCTTACGGCTGCGACCCCATCGGCGCCTGTGATCACAGTGAGGTCAGCGCCGGTATTCGCTCCGGAAAGCAAGCTGCCGCCGCCGAGTGTGATGCGGAAGCGCACCTCCGCCCCCTCTACCGGCCACTGCCCGTTGCTCACCCCTGCCTGCAGTGGCTGCGGAAGCTGGTTCCCCGGCATGGCTTCCTGCCCATCGCCGCTGATGTAGAACAGGTTCGTCAGCTCGGTGGCGGGGGGGAACAGCGGTCGGCAGTCTTCAACTGTAAATGCCGTGCCGTCGTAATCAAGCAGCGCCAGGCGGCAGTAATGGTGCTGGATGCCTGCTGACGGCTGCGGAAGCGGCTCAGTGCCATCCATCGGCCACTCGATACCGCCTGTCTCGGTCAGCTCAGGGTTGCCCAGGATGGTGCGGGCGGGGATCAGCCAGTAGTCACCCGTATTGTAAGAACCCGTCCCGAATTTGACCTCGATGCCGTCTTCGATAGCGATGAATCCCTGGTTGCCGCCGGGGATCTCCACATCCAGCGCGCCGGCCGAATCCCAGCGCCGCAGCTTGGGGCTGCGGTTGAGATCGATGCCGGACACATTCTGGTTGAGGGTGATGATCAGGTCGTCGCTGTCGATATCCGTGATCTGTGCCAGCATCCCGGGCGTTTGGCTGAGCTCCAGGACGTCATCCAGCACCTCCACCCAATCGCCGACGCGCAGTGCCATATCTTTGTCACGCCCCAGACTGCGCAGCCGGATGCGGTCGCTCGGCATCCCGCCCATGAATTCGACTACCGGGAAGACCAGCGAGCCGTTATCGCGCGACCACTTGAACGTTGCAGCGCCAACCGCCCCTGCGGCGTGGATTTCCACCCGGTAGAGATGGTTCTCCAGGCCGCGGTAGCCGGCAGAGGGCGGCACAATGCAGGGATCAGTGCTGGTCGTCTCGGGCTGGGCGCGGGCTGTCAGCGTTCCGGTGCTGCCCGCCGTGGCTGCGTCCCATGCTGCCAGGTCCGACAGACAGTTTGGGGCAGCTTCAGCTACCGGCACCACCCTGACCTGCCAGACGGTCTGCGCACGCGTGGTCGTATCCGGACCGCCCAGGGCGACCTCGCGGATCGACGGGCTCTCCAGGGAGGTGAGGTGCCTCTGCCATACATCCAGGTATGCCAGGTACGTACCGGCGGTGGTGATGGGCTGGGCACCGGGCAGGTCTGGCTGGGCGCTGAAGGGGATGGAATGCTCGTTCTCGCTCAGCACTCCATCCACGTAGAACCGCCCGGCAGTGAGGATGAAATCCCCAGCAGCCAGCGGTAGCAGCCCCAGGTCCTGCAGCCGGGTGCGCTCGGCGAGCGGCAGCGTGTTCGGGTCGGTGACGACGCCGAAGGCTGCCGCGTGCAGCGGTGCTCCGCAGGCGCCCAGGGCATCGCCCGTTTCGGTCTCGATACGATGGGCGGTGATCTCGAGCTGCTCGTTCCAGTCCGCGTCGAGCTGGACACGACCCTGCTGCATCAGAACACGGCTGTAGTGTTTTTCGGATTTAAAGGTCGACCGGGTGAAATCGCCTTTCATAGAAACGCTCCTGTTTGGTAAATAATTGCCTGTCGGACCGGCATGCACCGGCTAAGTTACGAAGAAGATGCCCGCCTCCAGACCGAAGCGCAAGTACTCTGCCAGGCTTTCCTGCAGGTTGGCCTCACGCTGGGGCTGCATCAGGTGGTAGTACACGCCCATCTCAGCCCCATTATCTGCTCCGGCAGCGATCTCCCGGGCACAATTCAAGATGAGTTGGGCGTACTCCGGGTCGCCGAAGCGCTCGGAGGTGAATTCGGGTTTGACACGGTTGACGACCAGCGTCCGCTCGTCAGCGGGCAGATCGGCTGCTGAGGCCAGCCCCAGCGCTTCGGCGCGTACCTCCAGCGCCAGGTCTGGCTGGCAGCGAAAGCGGCGCGGTGTCTGCGAGCCGTCCGGGCTGAAACTGTAGCGCACGCAGCCTACCTGCCTGCGTTCAGCCAATACCAGACCGGTGAAGATGCTGTTGCTGGCCTCCAGGCTGCGCAGGTTCAGCGGACCGAGGACTGTGCACTGGCGGATGTCGGCCTCTGCCCCGGGAGCATCGATAGCGCTGGTGCCACCGGCCTGATCGATGATGCTGTCCACCAGGGTCAGGTTGGGCACACTGCCCGGCAGGGAGAGCCGGCCGCAGCTCGTCCGTTCCAGCGTAATCGCCAGCTGAGCGTTCTGCTGGTCCGGGTCGACAGATGGGTTGACCCCCAGCCCACCCTCCGCCGGAACCAGGCTGCTATGGGAGACCTGCAAGCCGCCCAGATTGCCCGCCAGCACGGTGAGCGGTCCTTCGAGCAGCAGCCCATCGAGCACCAGTCCGCCAGGATTGGCGCTGCTGGCTGATGCCGTGCCGCGCACCGACAGGCTGCCGTCCAGGTGCGGGCGCAGCCGGTCTGCGGAGAAACTGCCGGTCTGGCGCGTCATCACCAGCGAATCGGGGTCGAGCACCTCCTGCCAATTGGCCGCCGCAATCACAAGCTGGCTGCCCTCGGGTATCTGGATGGCGCTGGCACCGGTCAGGTTCTCGGTGTAGCTGCGGCTGTCCATAACAGTGATCAGCCCAACCGTGCCGGGCGGCTGGGCGTTCCAGGCCTGCACCGCCTCTCCCAGGGTGGCAAAGATCTGCCCAGGGAGTGGGGGGATCTCCTGGCTGACGCCCGCCTGCCAGTCGACGCTGCCCTTGAGCGACTCTGCCACGAACTGGCTGCGGTTGTACGGACCGGCGCCCACATCCCCGCTGGCCCCATATGCATAGCTGACGTGCACCGGGTCGTGGGTCTCGCCTGCCGGGAAGGCAAGCCGTCCCAACGCCGGGTCGACTGCTGCATCGATTGGCAGTGAGACTGTGCTTCCATCCGGGGCTGTGTAATCCTTGCTGCTGGGTGGGTGCCGCCAGTCAGATAGATCGCAAATCAATATCCGCTCGGGAGTCACCGGGGTAGTGCTTCCATCCAGGAAAACACGAAGAACGGGCTGCTTGGGGTCGAAATAGCGCAGCCTGGGCGAGCTGCCATCCACCAGCGACTGGCGCAGGCTCTCCAGCTCGGCGTACAGCGGGCGGCGACGCAGGCGGTCGGTGACGTTGATCTCCTCCGCCAGTTGGGTGATGCGGGTCTCCGTGCGCGGCTGGTTGAACAGCGGCTGGTCGAGCCCCAGCGGGTCGAAGCTGTAGAAACCTACCCCCTGCTGGCGTGGATTGCTGCGCGTTACTGCGTAGGCCTGGATGCGCCACACATAGATGCCGATATTGGGAATATTGTGCCGCCCCTGCAGGCTCTGCCCGCGCCGCTCGATATGTGCCATATCGCTGATGTGTGCCACTTCGCTGATATGGCGCACATCGGCGGTATGGGCAGCTGTGTCAAAGGCTGTGTCGACCAGCTCCAACGCCGCCGCATTCCGCAGGTCCGGCATGCGCAGGTTTTGGGGGCGCAGGTGATTCAGGTGCTGGGTGGTCCCAAGCAGCTCGAAAAACTCAACCACGCGCGCATCCCAGCCGGTGACATCGCGCGCCAACTGCTCCAGCATGGTGGCAGTGCCTTTACGCCGCCGGTACGCCAGGGTATTTGCGACGTACGCCCGTAGGCTGAAGGTATCCGCTGACCCGGCATGCAGGCCGCGCACGCCCAGCAGGTCACCGATATATGGTACAACCCATTCGGCGCAGGTCTCGATGAACCAATCGGCGTACAGGTCATCGATATCGGTCTCCAGCGCCTGCAGCTCGGTCTCGATGACTCCCAACAGCGCCCGCAGCACTTCACCCTGTGAAGCATCCTGGACGCGGTAGACGCTGGGCAGCAGGTTGTATAGCTTTTCTGAAGTTGCAAGAGTCATACGTTGCTCTCCCTGACTATGGGTCGGGTTGATCTCATAATTCCATGTCCAGCAGCTCGACTCCCAGTGGGTGGACGAGCAGCAGTTCAGCGGGGGTGAATGTGCCGCCCACCTGGCGGGCGCGGGCGACAGGCAGTATCGAGTTCAGCAACACCGGCTCTCCATCCCGGTATAGGCCGTCCAGATCGGAGGCTGTCACACCCCCCACACCCTGGACCAGGGTTGTCACTTCTGCCGCTGAGACCGCCTGACCAAAAGCGCGCCGCTCGAATCTGAAAGCCTCCAACAGTGCTGCTTCGATGTCGGAGAAGACATCCTCTTTCACGTAGCGCTCATCGACCAGCACCTTTGCAGCAATGCGGAAGTAGATCGGCTGGTAGCCCTGCAGCACAACCGGCAGGTAAGGGTCACGCGCCGAGTCGATCGCAGACCGCAGGTTGTTGTAAAGCAATGAATTGGGATCGAGCGTATCGCCTCCCGCCGTAGCGGCGGTGAGATGGACGATGTTGGTCTCGCCATCCCAGATGGCGGTCGCCTGAGCCTTGCCAATGCCGGAAAAGGCACGTGTGAAGTCTTCGAAATCCTTCAGTGAGACGATACGGTCGAGGGTCAGTACGGTAATCGGGGCGTTCTGGCGCGCCTGATCGCGCTGCTCTGGGTTTGCCGCGCCGCTGGCTGACAGCGGGTTATTGACCGAGCGCACACCCAACGGACGGGTTTGCAGCAGGGTCAAGCTGCCGGCATCTACCTCGCCTTCCAATCCAATCCCGCTGCGGTAGTTAGCCTGGATGTTCTCTGCCCCGGTGGGCAATCGCACCCCACTGCGACCATCACCAAAGGTGATATGGGTTTTGCCAGGACCCCCATTGCCATCATCGATGTGTACGATATAGGTCTGGTCACGGGCACCCAGACCGTATAAAGAGCGGGCTTCTGCCCATGCCACGCCGTTGACGCGTACCGTCAGGGTGCTCTCGATGCCGCTGGCAGTCGCCGCGGAGACATAGGTCAGGGGTGGTTTCTTGAGCGTGAAGCGCTGGTTGGTTCGTGTGCCGTCTCCGCTGCCCAGCACTTCGCTGACCGTCTCCCCATGCGTTGCCGGAGCGACATTGGCATATATGGTCACTGTGGTACGGTCGAAAAGGTTCTGCAGCGCGTCCTCCAGGCGCAGCACGGTGCGTTCCGGCTCGTCCAGTGCTTCGGACAGGCTGGCAACCTCGCTGACTGCTTGATCGTCTTCCAAGGGAGATTCCAGCCGGAAGAACCTGCGCCGCACGAGCACGCTCCCGCTGAAGCCATCCCTGTCCACCAAGAACCAGCGCGTGCCGTCACCTTCTTCCACGGGTGGGGCAGTGACGATCAAACTGTCACCGCGCTTGATAATCACATTGCGCAGGCCATCGCTGGAGTGAAGCGTCAGTCGGGTGGAGGCACGCGCCCGCAAGCGCTTGCCGCTGAAGATCAACGTGCGGTCTGCCATCAAACCCTCTACCCAGCGGTCCAGGTTGATTTCATCACCGGAGAGCTCGACCGGCAGCGGCTCTTCAGCAACCTCCAGCTCTTCGCTCTCCGCGAAAATGGTGGTCTCTCGCAAGCCAAAATCGGTCAGGTGCTCGATGCCGTCCGGGTAGACGCGGGTTACCTTGGAGACCAGCCCGAAACCGGTGCGGCTGGTGATGTCCACTTCCCGTGCCCTATAGATTTCCACGTAGTTTGGGCGCACCAGTGCGACCCAACTGCCAGGGGTTACTCTTGGATACGAGGCGTCCAGGTCGATGCGGTTGGCCACGATCTTGAAATTCGGCCATTCGTCCGTACCACCGGGGTATAGTTTCTTGATGTCTGCATGCAGGTTATCCCACTCAGCAGCGTTGTGCCCGAACAGTGCGGCGCGCAGCCGGAAGGCGTAGACACGCGGGTTCTCAGCCGGCAGCACCGGACGCTCGCCCAGTCCCTGTGTCCAGGTGACGACCGTTCGTTTATTGGCCGTATCGACCTCGATGGTCTTGATGAAGCGGAAGTCCCAACGCTCGCTGCCCGGGTCGCGTTGGCGCTCATCGCCAACCAGCAGGATGGCATCCCCTGGTTCCAGTCTAGTGCTGGTCCCCTTCAAGTAAAGGATCTTTGTGCCAGCAGCCAGGTCCTGCGGCTGGGTTATGCGCGGTTTCAAGGTGTTCCATTCTTTGCGCGCCTCGATCTCTTCAATGGTCTCGAATGTCTGCGGTTTCTGGTTCTGTGCCGGGACGCTGAGCACGCGTGTGCCGGAGGGGATGTCCGCCTTACCAGGAGCACCGGGAGCATCTTCAACGGTAAAGACCAGATAAGTGCTGGCGGCGACGCCGGGCTTGAGCTGGTAGCCGATCGCATTTGCCAGCTCCATGATCGATCGTCGCTCTACTGCCGTGCGCAGGAAGCCCTCATTGGCGATGCGCTCCTGGTAGAAGGTCAGCACATCCGCCACGCACGCCCATGCATCCAGCAAAGCGATCGATGGATCGGTGGTGCTGCGCGTCGTCAGGGAGAGCAGCGGTCGGGCGCCAGCGTTCGGCCCGCCGGGGATGTCCTGATACGGCAGGCGCGCCAGCATGCGGCGCAGGAAAATGCTCTGCGTACCCAGACGGTAGTTAATCGCCGGAAGCCCGGGTCGGTTGGGCGTACGGACCGGTGTATCGTGCGTTTCACTGCTCAAATCACAATCCTCCCTCCATGCTCAACTCGAGCTTGCCATTTTCCGGTCGGCTGGGGTCATTATCCAACCGGGCAATTTCCAGACGCCCCAGCACAACGCGCCCGTCCGCCAGCTCGCCATGGTCCGCCTGACCCCAACGCTGGAAGCGGGTGGCGTCGACCCATTCCACGCCGGGCAGCTCCATAGCGGCCGCGACCAGCTGGCTCAGATAAATGGTCTGCCCAAATGTCAGGTTGTCCGGGTGGAAGAACCCGCGTCCCCGCCCCGGCAGGTCGGCGCTGCTGAACCTCTCTAGCAGCGCCTGTTTCACTGCACTGCGCACATAGCCTGGCTGCAGGCAGACGGTCAGGGCGAAATCCAGCGGCACGTAGCGCGGGGCGTCGACTTCCAGGTCGTGCCCGGCCAGGCGGTATTTTTCCAGGAACTGGCGCAGGTCTGCTTCGAAGATCTCGCTAACCGGACGGCCCCCTTTGCGGTCAACGGTAATGTAAACCGTATGCCAGGACCCGGTCCAGCGCAGCGTGGCGACCGCTTTTTGCACATCAGGATGGCGCTGGGTGACTTCAGCGTAGTCTGCCTCAGTGACCGCCCGTTCCTGGGTGCGGAATGCATGCGGGGCATACAGGCGCACCTGTTCGATCGCTTCAGGATCCGTGCCGCCCAGGGCAGCTAGCGGGTTGCGAGTGCCTGTGATGCGACTGTCGGCAGTCACCACATGATAGAGCGAGTCGGCACCGATATTGCCCCTCTCGCCGACCCCGATGCGGTAAGCAGGCCGCAGGCGGGCACCGCCTGCCGGCTTGCGTCCATGGACATTGTCTCCAAAGCGCAGCCTGGCGCTGCCATCGTTCTCGATCTCCACCACAAATTCAGCCGCAAAGCGGTCGCTGCCCAGCAGGTCGCGCTGCGCCCGCCATGATTCACTGCCCTGCAGCAGCTCGACGGCAGGCAGCGCGCTGCGTGGGTCCTGGATTAGTGCATCCATAGCCGGGCGCCTGAAGTACAAATCGTGGTCATACGGCACGCGCTGAGTGATCCCCGAACGGGTCAGTGTGGGGTGATAGGCAACCCCCATGGGCACCACATCTGGGTCGAGCAGGTCATCCTGGATAGTACGTCCATGGTCGGCGAGCAGGATATTGCCGTAAGCCAGGCTGAGGTCAGTGAAGAAAGCGGTGCCGCTGCGGCTTGACAGGCACAGCGTGAAAGCCAACGCATCCTCGACATGCCACTCGATCTCCGTGACAGCGAGCGGGCTGCTGGTCGGCGGGTTGAGGAACCGCCCTCCCAATGGATCGCTGGTCGGGGTCACTCTGGTCAGGCGGACAGCCTGGCGGTGACCGGGGTCAGCATCGGCGGATAGGCCGCTGCGCGGACCGCCGACTTCCTCGAAGACCAGTACATCGCCCACCTTCAGGTTGACCAGGTCTCCCAGCAATGTGGCGCGGGTTGCGCCTCTTGGCAAGCTGCAGTCCGCATCACCCCAGGTGTAGAATTTGATTTCATTATGCGCTGAGAACAGCTGGGCGGCATGCAGGGATTCGAAGACTTCAGGTCTCTGGATCATCGCCTGGGTAAAAGCCTGAGAAACCGGCTCGAGCCGCTTCTCGAACCCCTGTACCCGGGTCAGCAGCTGGGACCCGGCGGGCAGGGTTACATTGTCCTGGTTCACCTGAACCTGCACCCAGGCGCGCGCGTTGCAGCCATCGTGCATCGGATAATCGAGCAGCCGGGCATGACGGCGCACCGAGAGGCGTTTTCGAGCGGTGCCTAGATAAGCTTCGCTGGCGACGGCGTCCTGGTAGTAGCTGAGCTGGTCGGCAGCGTAAGCCAGTGTTTCCACCAGGGCTACACCGACATCGGCAGGGTTGCGCTCCTTCCAGTCCGGCAGAATGACCGCCAGCCGGTCGAGCATCAGGCGGCGGAAGCTAGCATAGTCCTTGGACAGATAGTCCAGAACCGGCTCAGGCAAGGGCTCTGTGTCTGGCTCCTCGCCGGGCAGGCAGTCGAAATCCGAAGGGCAGTCCAGCTTGAAATTGAATTCGACCTCCGCAAGCTGTGGGTCGAAACCGTCGGGAGCCACCTCACTGCCCGACGAGGCAACCAGCCGCAGGTGATAGTCCGAAAAATCCCCTGCTGCGTTCACCTGTAATGTAAGCACCTTGTCCGCTGCGACGACCGGCTCCAGGACGCGGATATTGGTCACCCGCACCCCACCCTCGATCACGAAGTTGTGCCGGGTCAGCTCGGGTGCAGGCGCTGGCGGTACCTCACCGGGCTGCCCGGGTAATGGGTGCAGGAAATGGATAACCAGGGTCTTCTGATCGCCCGGGTCGACCTCCAGGTAATCGATGCCGTTGAGCTCGGGTGGTGTCAGGTCGCGTACGATGGCACGGCGGCGTTCGTTCTTGCACAGGTATTGGGTGGTCATACTGTCACACCTCTCGCCGGAACTGGGCTGTGCGCTGCGTCTGGTCGCGCCGGATGGTGTACACAACGCTGACTTCCAGGGTCGAATCGATGCTCCTGACATCCAGAGCATTGACCTGGATTAGGTCGCCCAGCCACTGCTGCAGGGAACCCTGGACAAGGAACTGGGTGGCAGCAGCCAGTTCTGCGCTGTTGGGATCGAAGACAATCTGCAGCAGGCCGCTGCCGAAGGTGGGGCGGTTGACCCGCTCGCCGGGGGCAGTAAAAAGCACCTGTTCGATCAGATCGCGGATATGCTCGTCCTGGTCGGTCGCTGCAGTCCGGCCGCGCGAGTCGAGGTGATACGGATAATCAATCTGCATGGCTGGTCACATACCTTTCACTCGAAACTGTGTCATCACCACGGTTAATGGGGTGCCGGGGGGCATGGCTATCGCCTGGCTGTCCTGCAGCAGAACGGGCACCCCTCCGGCGCGCACACGCGTCGCTCCAGTCACCCAGTTCGCGGTGACGCATGGTGGGATGGGCGGCGGCACCAACGGGCACCCGGCGATAACATAGGGTGCCGATTGGGTGACTATCGGCTGTCCACCAACCATCACCCGCGGGAACGGCACAGTTGGCTGAGCCTGACCGCCGTGTGCGCACAGCACCGTGGCACCGACGTGCAGCAGGTAGCCGGGCATCACATCACCTCCAGGGCACCGTTGTTGATCGACACCGAGACCGGGCTGAGTTTGACCGAGGCTGCCCCATTGGTCAGCTCGATGCCGGTAGGACCGATCTTTACCGTAGAGGGCGTTACTTCGATCTGGATGCCGCTGATATCGAAGGTCATTTTGAGCGGCACCGCCACGACCGGCGGGCTGACTTCCAGGGTCAGACCACCCGCACCGGGGAGGTCATTGAAGGTAATGGTGACCCCATCGGTCTTGAAAACCTTCATCTGCGGGATGGCAGGCTGGGCCGGGGCTTCGCCTACCCCCCAGAAACCACCGCTCCAGATTGGGTAATCCGGGTCGCCGCCTTCGAACTCGACCCAAACATTGGCTCCTGTTGGCGGGATGGCGAAAAATCCCACCCCGGAACCGGCGTAGGGAGCACACGGCATAGCCCAGCTCAAGCCTCCATCGCCAAGCACTGCTGGAACACTGACCTGCACGCGTCCCATCATCATCGGATCGATATTGTTTTCCACTTTGCCGCGGTATTTACCGAAAAATTGTCCCGGCATTCATGCACTCCTTATTGCGGTCTTACAACCGGCGTATTCGTACCGACACCCTCGCGGGTGATGGTGAAGCTCTGCCGGTATTCACCCGGGCGGATGTTGTGAGTGACGCGCTTGACATAATAAAACCCATCGTAGGTGAAGCCTGCTCCGCGCAGCCCGACCAGTCCGCGCGCCTGCAGCAAGTCACCGTAGCGCGTGGCGTCAATCTCCCCGCTGGCTGTGACGACATCATCGGTCGAGGAGTCCGTCTCACCCTGGGCGCGGGAGAAGGCCTGTAACGCATTCAAACCGCTGCCCTGGAAGCGCCTGGTGCGCACATTAGGCTGGTTGACCAGCACGGATGGCTGGCTGGAGAGCGGTACGCGCGTGCTGGCAAATGTCTGCACGGGCATCTGCTGGTTGGTCGTGCGATCCTGCACCTGACCCTCTACCAGGGTGGGCGCCAGAGCGTTGTTCTGGAACGAGAGGTTGTTGACATTGGTCTCAGGACCCATATTGACGCTCAGAGCTTTCTGCGGCAGCCCCAGGCGCACCGGCGGCCCCCAGTATGCGGTGTTGGTGAATGGCGCCGGACCCGGGCTGACGTAGAACACATAGCCATGCCGGCCTGCCATCTCCTGCATGTAGCCGAGATCGGTCGCCCGCTGCACAGGGATGCGCTCGATTGGGATAGGCGGGTCGATGACCAGCGGTGGAATCACCATCGGGATCATGCCATACTGGGCATAGGTCAGGATGATCTTGTTAGCGATGATCGTTTCATCCTGGGCCGGGTGTTCCACGTTCACCTCTTTCAGGTCCATCATCACACTGACATCTTCACCGGTGACGGTCAGGGTGCCGGAGCCGGGCTCGACCCCTGGGTTGAGCTGCTGGTGGGTGATGATACCGTCCATGAGCACCCTGGGGATGACGCCGAAGGTCACGATCAGGATCACCCGGTTGAACGGCCTCAATAGCGGCAGGCTGAGCAGCGGATAATCGACCAGCCCAGCTGGACCGGAGCGCCCGGCCGAAAATGTGAGCTGGAAACCGGAGCGTCCCTGGTCGCTGTGGGTGACCTCCACGCTTTGCAGCGCCTCTGTGTAAGGCAGTGGCGCGGGGACAGCGATGGTCGGTCCGATCAGCAGGGTGAGGTGGGTGCCAAGCAGCAAAATAATCGTCCTGGGCTACGCCTGCGGGATCGGCACGCGCAATGGCGTGCCCGGCTTATCTGTCAGTTCGGTGGGGTTCATGGCATTGTTGGCATCGCACACCAGCCAGAAGCCTTCCGGGTCGCCAAGCGTGCGGGCAGTGATCAGGTCAAGCCGGTCGCCTTCCGCCACGCGGATCTCGACCAGGGTTGGCATAGTCTCACCATCCGGCAGGAATCGCCGTCTCTTATAAGTGATCTCTGTCCCATCGTCAGCTACGAAGGTGGCAGTCTCCAGGTTATAGTAGCGGCTGTTCGGTTCAAACATAAAGATTTATCCTTAATAATGATCGGTCAGCTGTCCGCAGTCGGCCGTCCGCAGTCCTCTACAAGCTGACGCTCCCACCTGCCACGCCGCCCAGGTTGCCGACACTGCCCACCACCGCCATGGCTTCCTTGACGACCTGGTGAGCCAGGAACAGGGCATAGCCGGGGTGCAGGACGGAAAAATCGCTGGTGCTCAACACACGCAGCTCGAGTGCCAGCTTGGCGTGGATCGGGTTCAGCGAGGGGTCGTGCAGCTCTTCGGTAATGGTGAAGCTGGATAGGCGCACCGGCAGCACCCTTTTCGGTCCCCAGATGAACAGGGTGAACGGCGCTTCGGGCGGGATGACCTCCAGGGTGCCTGTCGCCAGCAGGATGGTGTTGGCGATGGTCAGGGCGCTCTTGGGGTACAGCAGCATCTCCAATGCGGAGAGCTGGGGGTAGACGCCCATGCTCGATGCCACCCCATCCGCTTTCTCAAGCTGGTCGGTGGCATCGATCTCGACATCCAGCTTGATCGTTTCCACCGGTGGACCCTTCAGGCGCAGGGCTTCGGAGCGATCGCCCTCACCCCCACCTCCGCCAGCGGTCTGGGCCTGCAGGGTGCGGGTCAGCGTCTCAGGGTTGTATTGGAAGATGATCACACTCGCCAGCGGGTTGAAGATATCCATGCCGACGATGGCGCCTTTGCTCAATCTGGGGGAGCCTGGAAAGGTAGTCATAAATCTATCCTAGAACGGTATTGTGATCGTGCCGCCGATATAGCCCGGCTCTCGTTTGCTTGGATCGCTTTCACCGCCAAGCGGTCCTTTGGCGCCGAATTCGAACTTCGCGGCGGGTACTTTCTTACAGGCACTCTTGGATTTGTCCACCGCGTCGTACATATCACCCAGCGCGCTGCCGATATCTGCCAGCTTCATCAGCTTCTTATCTGAATCGGATTCTGCACTGTACTCTTGCATAGCTTTCTTCAGCTCTTCACCGGCTTTGTTGATCTTTGCCTTCAGTCCTTCCGGGTTGGCAGCGCTGCAAACCGTTTTTGTCATCTCGATTTGCAAACCCGCCGATCCGGTCGCGCCCTTCTCTTTACCGTAAGACACACCCACCTTTAGTGAAACGCGGACATAGCTGGTACCATCCAGCGTAATAGATAGCGAAAACGAGCCAGATGTCTCGGCTTTCAAGTCAACCACCAGTTTTTTCCCGGCGCTGATCGGGATCGGCAGCTTCAAGGCAGCGGATTTTGGCAGCTCGATGGTCAGCGGTCCAAATTTTAGGGTGAGCAAATCGCTCAGGCCCGGCAGCCCTGGCGTCGGCTGGGAAGGTGTGGTCTTTCCCGGTGCAGGCGGCGAGACAGGTCCCAGGATCAGTGGGGCAGCCGGCCGCGCCTTGTACACATTAACTTTGATCTGCCCGCGGGCGGACGTGGAGTAACCGGTCGCCGGGCTGATGTCCATCTGATCTCGGGGCACGCCCAATGATTGCAGCGCATCGCGGGCCGATGTCATCCGTCCCGCCAACCGCCTGCGCTCTACCGATTCTTTTTCGCTGCTGTTTTTTGCAGCCGAAGTCAGGTATGCCGAGAGCTCGATCTTGGCACCCGGGTTGGCTGCCTGAAGTGATTTGAAGGCTTCAGCCGCGCGGATAAGTTTCGGGTTTTTGTTCGAAAGCGATTCACCCGCTTCCAGTTCAACACTCTCACTTGGCAGATTGATGGACCCAAATCCTGGCAGACCTAATCCGGGCACCAGCCCGGGGTCTTCCGCCCGCATGAGTATCTGACGCTGCACCAGCGCACCTGGAGTATCCGTGAAGTCCGGTGAGATCAAACTCCCAGGTATATCAGTAGAAACCTGCTGCGCCTGACGCTCGAATGGGTCATCCGCCGCACCTACTTCTATTTCCTGAGGCAGCGCCGACCCAAACGCCTCTTGCTGCACTACATGTGTCAATTCATGACCGATCATCCGCTGCCCGGCAGCTGTCATCGGCATGTACTGGCCCGCTCCAAAGACGATATCCTTCCCCACCGTGTAAGCCAGGGCACCCACTGCCTGCGCCGACTCGGCCGCGCGAGCACCGGTATGCACCCGCACACTGCTGAAATCATGCTCAAAATGCGGCTCCACAAGCTGGCGAGCGGTAGGGTCCAAGGGCTGTCCAGAAGAGCGCAGTACCTCGTGGACGATAGGCGGCGCGTACTGCCCGTTACCCTTATCCCCTGCGATGCTTCGCATCGACCCTTGCTGATATAGGGGCGAGCGCTGCAGCTCCAGCCCTTTTTTCTTGCAGCCCTCACATTCACCACCCTTTGTGTGCTGCCCGCAGGCACAGGCGCGCTGAAGCAGACCGCCGCGTGTTGGCGTCAATGTTGGTGTGACCGCATTCCTTAGCTGTGCCATAGAGTGCTCGTTCATCTCGCCGCTCATTTCGTGTTTGATCGGGTCAACCCCGGCTATCTCTCCTTTTGCTTTCAGTATTACTGTTCATATCTGAACCCAATGATCTCGCCTGTTTCGGCGGAGAGAATATAGTGCGGACCACCTCCATCGATATCCGCATCAATAAATTCATAATCGACGTACCATTTGTCGTCTTCCAGCCTGACCTGAACCTTATACACAGATAGGTCTCTGTACACCTTACCAGCATACGTCTGCGCAATCCTTAACGCTTCATTCTTATCGATCATCGTATCTAGCATTACCTTCTTTCACAAACCGCCATGACGGCGACAGCATTATTCATCATCATGCTCCCCGGTAGCACGCGCCTGTGGCGCGATACCTCCGGCTGGTCCTGGCGCTAACCGGCTGCCTGCCAGATGAAGCCTTCTATTCGGGCCGGTGAATAAACTTCGAGTGTCAGCAACGGTGGGGAAAGCGCCCCTTATCAAGTTGGGAACTCCCCGATCGTTCGCATTCCTGGTATCAGCACCGCTTGGAGTTACTGCCCCCCAACATGCTCCAACGTTGGGATGGGTATGAAATGTAGCCACCATTACCGAATCTGCCACAGTAGGAGCGCCAACATTGACATTGATCCCAGCCTGTCCACCCGCAGCTGCCCGTCTTGTCGACAGGTCACCAGTCAACAGATTTAGATATACCCAGCCGCCTTCTTCATGTGCCGCTGGAGCTGGTGTGCCGGGTACGGGATTACAGGTGGCAGCCAGGGGAGAACCGGGGCTGGGCGTATCCCATCTGGTTATTCCAGGAGTAGAAGCCGTCCAGGCGGCACCCATCGTCCCGCGTACGGTCCGGTCTCCTAGCAGTTCATTCCCGGTGGGTGTCTGCCTGCCTAACATCTCAACACATCGTGCCCAATTGTTCCAGGATAACTGGCCGCGGATATCTCTCAGCAGCTGTTGGTCGAGCAGTGCAACATGCTGCTGCACCATCGTAGCAGCCTGAATAGCGGCCTTATAATCGTCATACGCGCGATTATTGGCAGTGATGAGGGTCCTGATCGACGTTACCAGGTTGAACTCTGGGGCAAGCTTTCCCAATCTATCCGGGCCAAGGTAATCAGCCGAGGCAATAATTTCCCTGGCCAGCCTGTCCGCAGTATCGTGGCCAAGCCTTCCGTCAGGGGGTAATCCGAACTGCGCCTGATATCTCGCAACCGCGTTGACAAAATCTTCATCGATTACTGCAGGAGTATGGCTGATCCCTAATATATCCCGCAGCAGCTCGACTTCAGCGACATCCGTGTGCCTGGCCTGGTTATAAGCGATGGCGTCTTGTACCTGCTGAGCTGTTAATGTCGGCGCGGGTCTGCCGGGAGTAGTAGGTTCAACCGCAAAATCAGCTTGGACCATCTCTGCCGATGCGCCTTGCTGAATGGTATGGGTCAATTCATGAGCCAGCAGCTTCATACCGCTTGAGCTGCCCAGGTTGTACTGCCCCTGACCGAAGTATATCTCTTTACCCACGGTAAAGGCACGCGCGTTCAGCCTTTGGTTGAGTGTCACCGCGGTCGTATCTCTGTGGACACGAACCTGGCTGAAATCATGACCGAAGCGTGGTTCCAAATAGGCGCGCACAGTTCCATCCAGCGGCTGGTTGGTGGAGCCCAGAATATCGTGCGAGATGTCCACGCTGCCAGAATCTAAACCTGCACCGCTGCCGACCTGCTGTTGCACCAGCGACCCTGTCGGGGAATAGCCCTTGCCAATTTCCCTCTCTGCCAGCCCCTGGCGCTGGGGGCCAGGTTCCGGCATCTTCAGCACCTGCTCTGCGACCTGTTCGGCTTCCTGTTCGTAGACATCACCGGGTTGATTGACCAGCAGCCTGGTCTGGATATGCTCAGCTGCAGCCGATTGCGTCCGCACCCCGCTGAAATCGTGCCCGAAGTTTGTCATCAAATCAGAGCTCATCCCAGAGACCTGCGCGCTGCCCGGTGAGCCGTACATCCCCTCCCCCTTATCCTCTCCCCCTTGCAGGAATCTGGACGGGCGCTGCAAATCCCTCCGCTTTTCCTTGCAGCCCTCGCACTCTCCGCCCGCCGAGGTATGCTGCCCGCAGGCACAGGCCCGCTGAAGCACGCCTGCATTCGCCGGCACCATCGCCTGGACTTTGGCAGCCTTGGATGGTACACGTTCGCTCACCGGCTCATGCCTCCATAGACAGCCTGCGCGATCTGAACGCCCAACTGGACAGGGTCCGCTGCCGCATCCCCTGCAGGCAATCTGATTTCGCCTCCGGATAAGCGTGGCTGCACGACCCCTTCTGCCCATTGCGAAGTGAGACCGCCTTCAGCTAGCAGGCGCTGAAGCTCGCTCTCCACCGCAGCACGCAGCAAAGTTCGCTGCCCTCTGGGGAGATCGATGCCGTGCAATATCAGCTGCTCAATTGAGATGTCGATATCCATTCACAAAAATTGGCTGTTAACGGTAATCGGCCTCGAAGACCGGTTTATCGAGTTTATGGAATTCGGCTTTTATCGCCTCGAATACTAGCGGCATGGTGACCGCTGAATTCGCCTGGGCGGCCAGGAAGGCGCCATTCAGCGCCGCGTTATGGATGCTGCCGCCGGTCAGGTGGAAGCGCGCCAGACGGGCATGATCCAGGTCGTCTACAGGCGTCTCAGGGGGAAAGATGCGCTCCCATATCAACCTGCGCTCGGGCAAGCCAGGAAATGGGAAGTTCACCACAAAGCGCAGCCGCCGCATGAAGGCCTGGTCCAGGGCGTTCTTCATATTCGTCGCCAGGATCGCCAGGCCGCGGTAAGCCTCCATGCGCTGCAGCAGGTAGTTGATCTCGATATTGGCGTAGCGGTCGTGGCTGTCTTTCACCTCGCTGCGTTTTCCGAACAGCGCGTCGGCTTCATCGAAGAACAGGATCGCGCCCCCATCCTCGGCGGCATCGAACAGCTTACGCAGGTTCTTTTCTGTCTCCCCGATGTACTTGCTGACCACCGAAGAAAGATCGATCCGATACAGGTCGAGCTGCAGGTCGTTGGCGATCACCTCGGCTGCCATCGTCTTGCCGGTGCCGCTCTCCCCTGCAAACAGGGCGCTGATCCCCAGGCCGCGGTTCATCTTGTGGCGGAAGCCCCATTCATCATACACCCGGCTGCGCTGCGCCACCTGGTCCGCGATCTGGCGCAGGGTGCGCTCTTCGGCCTCTGGCAGCACGATATCCAGCCATGTGGCTCTGGCATCGATGCGCTGAGCCAGCATCTCCATCCGCGGGCGGGTGCGCGCCAGGCACGCCCGCCAGACCTGACTGTGGATATCATCCTGGCTGGAGGAGACCGCCGCACGCGCCAGGCCGTGGATCGTCGGCAGGTTGAGGTTGAACTGCCCGGCGAGCAGGGCGGATGTCCTGCCGTTCGTGCTGGCATCGCCGGCGAAAGCCACACCCCAAGCGGCCTTTTGCTCGGCGGGTGTTGGTCGCTGCACATCCAGCACAACGCTCTCACGTACCGACCCAGACCAGGGCTCACGGGAAGCCAGGAAGACCAGGCCGCTGCTGTGTGCGATGAAACGCTGCAGCGCTTGAACCTGCCCTTCATGCGACCCGGCATCTGGCAGGTTGTGGGCATCGATATACAACGCGACCGGCAATAGCAGGCTTTCACGCCCCCACAAGCGGGTGAAATTTTCGGCCTCCCCAAGCTGCGCCGGGAACAGACCGGCCTCCAGGCGATACACTCGCAATCCCAGAGCATGTGCAGCGTGACGGGCAACCAGCTCCTTGCTCAAAGTGTCGCTGCCGGGCAGCTGAATGACTGGCACCGCCTGGGAAATGCCCGCCTGCTGGAGCGCATTCAGAGCCTGATCGAGCACAGCGTGCTGAGATGGAGGCAGCTCATCCTCCTGCTGCACACCATCCAGCAGAGTCAACAGCGGCACAAGACGATCGTCCAGATAATTCAGCCCCTTCAGGTAACTGACGATGCGTTCGTCGGCGCGCAGGGCTGCCGCCATGAGCGGAACACCCGCCGCCTGGTTGATCTCGAGCAGCTGCCAGTAGCGCAGCGGACGACCAGGGGTCAACGCATCCCAGGTCGGTGAGTCAAACAGCGCCATGGCCAGGGCGAACGTCGGGTAAGGGCGGTTATGATCTCCCTGGGCACGGGCGCATAGGGAGGGGATGCGTGTATCGAACTCCATTCCAGCACACAGAAGCAAGATCTCCTGCTCGAAGCGGGAAAGTCCCAGGCGCTCAGCCAGCATCCGCATTGCGGGGGACGGACTGGCTCCCTCGGCAGCATGTAGATCATCTTCAGCCAGATCAGCCTGCAACTGACCGTCCTCGTCATCCGACGTGCCAGCCATCCGCTCCAGGCGCAGATGCAGCCAGTCCAGCGCGGCGGATAAATAAGAGCTGTTGTTCTTTTCCCAATCGTGCAGATTGTCCATTAAGTGATGGTCACCTTCTGGTTGGAGGCGAATTCCAGGCCGGTCGGGGTGCGCGTGAATGGCAGGCTGTCCACGCCATCCACCCGCAGGCGCACGACGTATTCACCTGCGCTGGCACCCTCTGCCAGGAAAGTGATCGTGGACGGGTCCGGGGGGTCGGCTAAACCTGGAGGCGGGTTGGTGATCGACTGAGGTTGGAACTGACGATCGCCGAACAGCAGCCGCACATTCGCCGCGGGGAGCAGTCTAGGGGTGCAGGTGACAGTCAGCGTCACATCTCCGGCTGGAGCCGTAAGTGGACTGATCGTGATCGTTGGTGCCAGAGCGAAAGCCTGGCTGTTGCTCGTCCAGGCCGGCATACCTGGCCGGCTCAAGACCAGCTCCAGGCTGTAAAAACCGGGCATCCAGTCGGTCATCGTATTCGATTCTTCGAACACACTTGGAATGTGCACAGACATCTGCGTTCCTGTGCTGCCTCCGAGGGGAGCAAGCTCCTGCAAGGGATCCAGGCGCGGGTGTCTGAAGCGCACCAGGATGCCTGGCAAATCGAGGTTATGCCCGGTCAGGCTCAGGTCCTCACCCAGGCGCACACTCGGCTGCGGCGTGGGTGGGCGCACATCGCTAAGGCTTGGTGATGCAAACGGAAACACGAGCGGACCGGCATCTCCCTCGCCGCGGCTCAAAACCGGCAGGGCAGAACGTGTGGGGCGTTTGCTCTCTATCAAAACCACCGACACCTGGTATGCCGCCGAGATGCGGTACTGGCTCTGGAAAGCGGACCACAGTTTGGAGGTCTCATCCAATGACAGCGGCTGCAGAGATATGCGCACGCGCTCGAACTGGTTGTTCAGATCGCTCTGCGGGAGAGCAGATTCGATCTCATCCGGACTGAGCAGCGGGTGGTCGTTCAGCAGGCTCATGGCATGTCCCAGCGCCTGGTGACCGTGGTTGTCGTCGTCGTTCTCACCATATGCGGTGATCAGGTAGTACAAATTCAGCGCCAGCGGCGGCGGCGAGATCTCCCCCTGCCGCACCTGGAAGGGCATATCCTGGTTGCGCCAGGTGTAATTTGGCTCAACCTGGTACATGAAGATATTGATCTGGTTGCTGCTGATTCCATTGCGCGCTTTATCGAGCGGGCGCGCCGTAACCGTGGTGCCCGGGATAGCGGCGTTAATGCCCTCGAAAAGGATGCGGATCAGGGTCTCAGTGACAGCGGCAATTGCCAGCGGGTTGCTCATCACTCGCCTCCATTGCGCTGCTCGAGGTATTCTTGCAGGCTGAGCGCGGGTGCCGGTCTGGGGGTGCTGTGCCGGAGCGCAGGCACCGGCGGAGGCACTGCGCGCACTTCGATCCGACCAATCGTCACCCGGATTACCGGCTGAGGTTTGCGCTCAACCTGTAGGGAGTCCTCGGCTATCGACGGGAGCGTGGGTGAGCTGGAAGGGAGCTCGCCCCCGTAAAGTTCGTTGGCTTCTGGGAGGCTGAGGTCAGGTCTGCGCCGCGGGCGGTCTGGATCTCCTGCGCTGTAATCTCCGCCCACGCGTGCGGCATTCTGCGATTGAGCCTCAGTGGAGGGAACGACAGATGTCTCCCATCTCACTGATTGGATTATAGGAGGGGCTGCTGGCTGGCGCTCAAGACCCGCCTCGAACGCCTCTGTACCGGTAGATACGGTAATTGAGGGGTCGCCTTCGCTGCGCCCGCTCTGGGTTGTCTGAGGATGCTCCGCACGTAACTCTTCCTCCGGAGCATCTTCAGCTTCGGTCGAATATGGTGCCGGCAGTGTGATATGCGGGGTGGGCTCGCCATTCTCCATACCTGGCAGCACCTGTAATGGCTCTGAGGTAAGACTCTCGTTCCCGGCAGATGGTTGAGCAGTTTCGACCCACGGCAAATCGCCAGCCGGGTCGGTTGCCAGTGATGGCTGTTGGGTCGACTCTCCCTCGACCGCCGAATTGCTCCTGTGCACCGTAGTGGTCGCACCGGGAGCTGCTTCATCCGTCTGCCGCAGTTCTCCGAACTCTCCACCCATGGCAGGAAGGCTGGAAAAGCGTGGGGCAATCAGGGGTTGGACAACTGCCTCTGTGCCCAGCGTGCGTTCGACAAGCCGCTGCAGGTATCCGCTCATCCCAGCACCATTTCCAGATATGCCTGGCGGCGAACGGCGGTCATGTTCAAGATATACTCCTCACTCCAGCCGTAAGCGGCTGCCAGGGTGTGAACATCCTGCAGCAGCCGTTTCGACAGAACTGCGATCTCTCTCCAGAAGAATGTGCTGATGTCGAAGATCGCCTGCCAACTGTAGCTGCAGCTTGGACAGTTCAGATCAAGCAGGATATCCCCCTGCGGGTCAGCCTGTACGATGCGCTCCCCTAGCCAGGCGAGCACATCGGAAGGCAGGTCGGCAGGGTCGACCGGAGAATCTTCAATACGGGCCTC
The DNA here is from genome assembly GCA_032124675.1 of Chloroflexota bacterium. GTDB lineage: Bacteria > Chloroflexota > Anaerolineae > Anaerolineales > UBA4823 > JAQBDA01. Next base: position 17,573 of record JAQBDA010000382.1, on the reverse strand, counting down.
GAGCACACAGCGGCTGAGCAGCATTCTCTGCGCCTCATCTACGCTCTGGGCGTTGATAATGGCTGCCAGGTCATCCGAATCCGGCAGGCGGTAGATCAGGCGGTATGCCCCGAACTCTCCTGAGATCGGGCTGTGCTGGTCGAGCGCTCCCGCCTGGTTATCGGTGTGTGCCACAAGCTGCAGGTCGGGGTAGCCTGAAAGACGTATGTCCGCCGCGTCGAACCTCATCTCCACCTGCTGCGAGCATTGCGGGCAGCGAGCGCTGCTTTCCAGGCGAGAACCGAGGGTGATCTCCCGCAAGAACAGCAGCAGTGCATCGCGCTGGCCGATGGGCAGACCTGCTAGGCGGCCGCGCGGCACCCCACTGCTCAATCTCAGCAGCGTGAGCATCCGCTCGACTGCATGCTGCCGCTGGCCTAATTCCCAGGCACGTAGAACATCAGCCGCGGAGAGAGCGCGCAGTGATCCAGGCATCATCCTAGTCGCCAATTCCCCTCCTTTGATGTCGATAATTGGCTTATGCCGGTTCGACGAAGCTCGGCTCGGTTGGCTCGCCGACCTCGTAATCGCGCTCCCAGCCCTCGTTCTCCAGCTTAAGGGTCTGGATCGCCACAGCGTTGGCATTGGCGTCCAGATCAGAGAGCGACTGAAACTCAGATACCCAACAGCGATAAACTTTATATGCCAGGGCAAGCTGTCCGGCTTCGTTGTACACTTCGATGATGATGTCCTTACGGAAGTCCTTGAGTGATACTTCTGCCCCCAGACCAGAACCGTAGTTCCAGACCTTGTTGGCCCATTTTTCGAACTCCGTGTCATGGGTGACTCCCCGTTCGAGGGTTATTGCTTCATACTCGCTGCGACCGGGTGATTTGCGGCTGGAGCTTGGGTCCCCGCCTTCGCGATGGGTGACGACTTCGGTCGTGCGCTTAAGAGCGCTGACTTTACTCACACCTGCTACATAGCGACCATCCCACTTGACGCGGAATTTGAAATTCTTATACGGGTCGAAACGATGCGTGTTGACGCTGAACTGAGCCATTATTTCCTCCTGTCAGGTGTAGCCTTGTGCGCTGTATTTGCTGATGAATGCCGGATCAGGCCTGGTCCTGGCCTGCCATTTGCTGCAGCTTGATCACCACAAATTCGGCCGGTTTGAGCGGTGCGAAACCGACCAGTATGTTGACTACACCGCGGTTGATATCATCCTGGGTTGTGGTTTCTCGATCACACTTGACGAAGTAGGCTTCACGCGGTGTGCTGCCCTGGAATGCCCCCTGGCGGAACAGACCCTGCATAAAAGCGCCGATGTTCAGGCGGATCTGCGCCCACAGCGGCTCATCATTGGGTTCGAATACCACCCACTGGGTGCCGCGGTACAGGCTCTCTTCGATAAACAGCGCCATACGCCGTACCGGGATATATTTCCACTCCGAAGCCAACCGGTCGTTCCCCTGCAGTGTGCGGGAGCCCCACACAACCCGTCCGGCAGCGGGCATGGTCCGCAGGCAGTTCACGCCCAGCGGATTCAACTCACCGTTCTCGGCATCTGTCAGCGGCACACTAAGCTGCGGCACCCCTACCAGGGTCGCGTCGAGCCCGGCCGGCGCTTTCCACACGCCGCGCTGGGCGTCTGTGCGTGCAATTACACCCGCAACAGCGCCGCAGGGCACGAAATCTTCTACCTGGTTTTCTTTCAGCGGGTTGGGCATGCGCAGACGGGGGAAGAAAAGGGCGGAATTCTTGCTGCTCGTGCCAACCCCTCCGACGCCGCTCTTGGCTGTATCCTTACTGCTCCAGCTGCTGGGCGGGTCGACGACCAAGAATGCCCGGCGTTTCTCGCTGTAAGCTGCCGCCGAACCGACCAAAGCCGTGTCCACATCGCCGCCGGACAGATAAGGCGGAATGCAGAGGATATTGAACAGGTCGGCATTCTCCAAAGCGTACAACCCTTGTTTGGCAGTCTCCTTACCGGTCCCGGTAAAGTCATTTACATCCAGCAGCACACCATCTGAGGCCTCATCCGCTGTCTGCACTTTGGCGTTGGTCACTGGTGTGTTATCGCCCCACAGGTCTTCTCCCGGGGCGGGGTCCGGATGCTCAGATGGCCTGGTCGCCGGGAGGGACGCCAGACGGATCAGGCGCGATTCGTTTGCAACGAACTTATCTGCCTGACGGGCATGCCCCGCAGTGATCGACAGATTGCGGAATTCTTCGATCTGTCCGGTACCATCGTCACGGGCGAACAGGTTGAACAGGCTGTCTGCCACTTCTCCGGGCTCGAGGGGGCGTGTATCGTGATCGACCCGTATGCGCAGCTTATTGCCCCACGCGCCGGAAGTGGCTGCTTGAACGGACAGCGTATCGTGGGTGATGGTGGCTTTGGCTGGTTTGGCACCGCCGCCGGACTCGGCATGGTATAGGCGCACGATGATCGCCTGGCTGCCCCCGTTCAAATAAAAGTCGCGCACAGCGAAGCTCAGCGCGCTCCCGGTCCACAATCCACCAAAGAGGCGCTCGAAATCGCCAAAACTGTTGATAACGATTGGGGTGTCCGTCGGTCCGCGCAGAGCCCTGCCGACAAATGCCGTGATCGATGTGGCAACACCGGTAATCGTGCGCACACCGCTGGGAATTTCCTCTATATATACACCTGGGAAGGAAAGAGTTGCTGGCATACAATTGTCCTCCATACGTGCAAGTGATGGCTAAAACGGATAGATATCAGGCCTTAGTTCTCTTAGGTCTTCGTTTGCTCAGTGAAATTAGATCTTTCTAATTCGCTCATGCACCTCCCTACTGAAGCGGCCGCCGTATAATCGGCAGGTACTATCTTCCCTGCCAGTGGCGGCTTAATCTATGAAATGGCATAATTAAATTGCCTAATGTTTCCGGATATCACAATCGGGATGGAATACTTTCGGACGGTTGTCAAATCGATAATTCTAGACCAATTATATCATAATCAACAGGAATGATCATGGCAAGTCGATGGTTAGCTGGTTAAGCTTCCTTAAGAATGATGTCTTGCGACCACCATCTACCAGCAAAAGGTCCAATATCCGGTTCTGCTTCAGAACTGAGGATCACATCTAGGTAAAAAAGGGGATAAAATAATGCCCATAATCAAGGTTAGCAATATCCGATCCGGCCGCAGACCGGTTTCACTGATATAGGACTTATGCAGTTAGTGGGGTGACGGGGAGTTTGGGAGGGCGATGCCCGCCCAAACACCCCCAATTTCCCCTGAACTACGGAACTTCTGTGATACTTAAATAAGGAGGCAGATCATGGCGAACGGGAATGGGACACCACCGATCGGAACGAAATATGCTCTCGAAGGGCGAGTGGTGACGATGGGCCCACAGGGGACGCTCCCCGACGGCGCGATCTATGTGGATGGAGGCATCATCAAACACGTACTGCCGGCCGATGCCCCCGCTCCAGCCGGGTTCAAGAACGTGAAGCATATCCGCACCGGTGATACGATCTATCCAGGCTTGATAGAACTGCACAACCACCTGTGCTATAACGCCATCCCGCTCTGGGATGTGCCCAAACGCTACTCCAATAACGGTCAATGGCGCACCCACACCGACTACCCGCGGCTGATTACAAAGCCCACCCAGGTGCTTGCCGGGACAGATGGAGTGGTGGAAGCGCTGATCCGCTACGTGGAATGCCGCTCTTTGCTGGGTGGCGTGACCACCTCTCAAGGCATCACCCTGTCATCAAAGCCCGGTATCCAATCTTTCTTCAGCGGCCTGATGCGCAATGTGGAGCAGGGCGGCAACCCGGAATTTCCGGCTGCTGGGACTCGCATTGGCAATCCCGTACCCGGCAAGGCAGACGCTTACTTGAACAACCTGCAGCGGGAAACCTGCTACCTGCAGCATCTCAGCGAAGGTGTAGATGACACCGCTCGAACGTGGTTCCTGAATCTACAGATGGACAGCGGTGAATGGGCGATCACCGATGCACTGAGCGGGATCCACTCCACCGCGCTGCAGCCGCAGGATTACAACCTGCTCCACAGCCACGGGGGCAGCATGGTCTGGTCCCCGCTGAGCAATTATCTGCTCTACGGCGACACAGCCAACCTTCAGGCCGCCAAAGATTCAGGGATCATGATCGGGATCGGCAGCGATTGGTCACCCAGCGGCTCCAAGAATCTGCTCGGCGAGCTGAAAGTTGCCTGGTTGGCCAGCCAGGCACAGGGAAATGTCTTCTCCCCCCGTGAGATCTTAGCCATGGCAACCATCAACGCTGCCCGCATCCTGAAATGGGAGGCCGTCCTCGGCTCGATCGAACCCGGTAAACGCGCCGATTTCATGGTGCTGAACAGCCGCAGCGGGGACGAATACCAGCAGGTGATCGAGGCGCGCGAGACATCGATCACCCTGGTGATGATCGATGGCGTGCCACGCGTGGGCCAGCCCTCGTTGATGAAACGCTTTGGCTACAACCGGGCAGACCTGGAAGAATTCAAAGTGGCCGGCTCCACTCGCCTGCTCAATCTGGTCGATGACAGCACCCATCCATTGGTACGCGATCTCGGGCTAGGCGAGGCCATCCAGAGATTGACGGATGCCATGCACAACCTGCCGGAGCTTGCAAGGCAGCTGGACGGTGCCTCAGCCAGCGGCCTGTTCAGTGGGAGCACCGATCCCAGCGGCATGCCCTGGCGGGTGATGCTGGATTTCGAAAGCGAAGCCGAAGATATAGCCCTGGCTGCCCGGCCGCTCTCTGACTATGTGACCGAGCCGATGGAGCTGCCCGGCATCACCACCGTCGATGACCGCACCTATCTGCCTGCGCTGGTCGCGGCTCGCAACCTGCCGGAGTCGATCAAGAAGGGTCTGCCTCCCCTATACGGACAGCAGATACCGCTGCCGGCAGCTGGTGAGTTCCTGCTTAAGAAACAAGATGAGCTTCCAGCGCAGGTACTCAACACCACCGCCGACTTGAAAACAGTCATGAGAGCCTGGGGAGAGCTCAGCCTGGCAGATCGCCAGACCATCGTAGACCAGGCCATGGTACTGTTGGAACAGAATTATGTCCATCTGACATTCAAACAGGCCATGCATGCCGTCAACCCGCTGCAGCGCCTGCGCCTGCTGCGCCACCGTTTGAAAGAGGTGGGACCGGATTCGATTACACCCGAGATAGAGTTCCACAACCAGATGACCCGGGTCTTCAACTCCCTGCGGGACCTGCACACCACCTACCGGCTGCCATATCCCTTCCGCGGCAAAACCGCCTGGCTGCCGTTCACCATCGAAGAGTACTGGGAGGGCGACTACCGCCGCTATCTGGTCTCCAAAGTGCTGGGACAGCCTGGCCCAGAGTCATTTGAGGAAGGTGTTGAGATCCTGTATTGGAACTGGACGCCGATCGAACGCGTGGTGCTCCAGAACGCCGAGCGCCAGGCAGGCAGCAACCAGGCCGCCAGCCTTGGACGCGGGTTGAACTCCCTGACCATCCGGCCGCTCTCCCAGGGGCTGCCTCCCGATGAGGAGCGGGTTACGCTGCAGTACCGCGACACGCAAGGGAATATCCACGAATGGACCCAGGAGTGGCTGGTCTTCGAACCTGGGCGTGGGGTGAATTCCATCAACCCAGAAGATGCCGACATCCTGGCGACCGCCATCGGCGTAGACCCGCATACCGACGAGATCCAGGAGGCCAAGCGCGTGCTCTACGCCGGGGGGATCGTAATGAGGGAAGAGCGCGCTGCCGGAGCGGGGGAACGCGATCTGATCAAGAACGTCAAAGGTGGTCTGGATACCTTCCTACCCACCGTATTGCGCGCCAAAGAGATCACCACCTCCCATGGCACATATGGTTATATCCGCATATTTACCTTTAACGTATCCGACGCGGAGAGCTTCGTGGATGAATTCACCCGCCTGGCCCAGGCACTGCCTCAGGATGGCCTGATCATCGATGTGCGCGGCAACGGCGGCGGTCTGATCTTCGCCGCCGAGCGACTGCTGCAGGTGCTGACTCCTCGTGAGATAGAGCCGCAGAGAGCCCAATTCATCAACAGCGCAGTCAACCTGCAGATCTGCCGCAACCACGGGCCATCGACGCGCATCCTCGGTCTGGATCTGGGGGTATGGATAAACTCCATCCAGCAGGCGGTTGAGACTGGCGCGACCTTCAGCCTGGGATATCCTATTACCGACCCGGCACTGTGCAATGACCGCGGACAGGCTTACTACGGGCCGGTAATATTGATCACCGACGCGCTGTGCTACAGCGCTACCGATATCTTCGCTGCTGGCTTCCAGGATCACCAGATCGGGCTGATCATCGGCACCAGCGAGAACACCGGAGCAGGAGGAGCCAATGTCTGGTCGCATGCACTCCTGAGAAAACTGATGAGCAACGACGACCCCAGCGCACTATTATCACCGTACATGCCGCTGCCCAAAGGCGCAGATATGAGGGTCGCCATCCGGCGTACTACCCGGGTGGGTGCCAATGCCGGTGCAGTGGTCGAAGACCTCGGGATCGTACCCGACCACGTACACCGCATGACCCGCCGGGATCTTCTGGAAGGCAACATCGACTTGATCGAAAAAGCTGCCGAACTACTGGCTGCCCAGAACATGCACTATATCCGAGTTACCCAGCAGCCTGGCATCGGCGACCTGCCGCTCCTGCAGATTGAAACCTACAACATCACCCGCCTGGATGTGTTCGTGAACAACCGCCCGCGTGCTTCCATAGACACGCACAGCGACCACACGGTTGTCGATTTGAATGCGCTCCAGATCACGACAGGTGTAGGACGCAATGATCTGGAAGTGCGGGGCTATGACGGCAGCCAGCTGGCAGTCGTACACCGGATGAAAATCAACTGACCAGTGAAAGCCTTTCCACAAAATCACAGATCATGGCCGCACCTGTAGAGGCCCCAGAAACGGTGCACTGAATTAATCAGGTATAATTCGGACTTAAATTGACTTAAATCACCGTACTTGCCGGCGGACTTGAGCGCCGCAGGGATTCCAAGATTTTTTACCACGAATGAGACCTTTATATGCTGAATAGATTTACAAGAATAATCGTATTTATCATCCCACTGATCACCCTCGCCGCGTGCGCCAGCAGCCCCACAACACAGCCCGCCTTACCACCCCCGACATCAGATGCCCCGGGTCCGGCTGCCCCACAAAACGAATCCTCACTCCTGGCTGCGCTGACCGCTAATAATGTGAATGTGACCGTGTCGGATGGGCAGAGCGCCGAAAAGACACTCCAGAAATTCGAGACCCTGAATGTCACCGCCGGCAACCGCATCCTGATCGATAAGACCGGCCGCGGTGTGATGCGCTTCGGCGACCGGCATGAGATCGACCTGTTCGGGGATACGGAGGTCGTGCTGGATGACGCCAAGCTGGAGCCGGGCGGCTCAACTTTCCTGCGCTTGAGACAGGTGCGGGGTCACACCCACATCCTTCTGAATCCCCAATCGATCGCCCGTGTGACGCTGGAGACCGCCGACTCGACCATGACAACCCTGGAGCAAGGCACGGAGTTTGCCGTTTGCTTCGCCCCGGATAAGGTCACCTGCATCGTGGTGAAAGAGGGTGCGCTGGAAGTGACCAGCCAGGGAAGCAAGCAGGTCTATAAACAGGGTGAGTTCACTTTCTATGAACCCGGCCAGCCGCCCCAAACCCCGAACTGCATCCGCCCGGATGAGTTCAACGATTGGCTGGCCAGCAAACAGGGTCCGGCTGACGCAGCCCCATTGAGCCAGGTGGTTGCAAGCTGGCCCCAGGAACCCTGCCCACCGGATGGCCCGCCAGTAGTGGATTACACCCCCACTGTTAAAGCGCCGGAAATGGTCTGCGAGACGTTCGAATCGGGATTCTCGCTGGGGCAGATCATCGGCAGCCACCTGGACTGGTTCGACGGCGGTATCGGACCGGTGGTCAACGCCGGGATCGGCTCTGCCGGCTCCACAGGTCTCACCCCGGGCAGCAACGTCTTCATCTGGGCTGCCCACCCCTTCGACTGGACCGCACCCGACTTCCAGGGCGTCACCCTGCAGATGGACTTCCAGACCAACGAGGAGGGCAAGTTCAATGATGACCGCGTCGGCTGGACAATCAACAGTGCCGACTTCAACTCCGATTATGTGTTTGGCGTCCAGTTGGATCCCGGTGGGATTGACCAGAATATCGAGGCCTATTGGGACGGAGACACATTAGGGGATGACGGAGGACGGACAAGCATCGTCAATCTCCCGGCGCTGCCGGCCAACGCCTGGTACCGCCTTCAGGCAGATATCAGCAAGCTGTCTCCTGCTTCGGCGCGCATCAATGTCAGCTTGACCGAGCTAGATGCAAGCGGCAATCCCGGGGCAGTCATAGTAAGCGGGTCGCTTCCGGATACCAGCCTGCTGCCCAATACGCCCGAGAACGAGCGCCCCAACCCAGTGTATTTCACCGGTCCGATCTGGCCTGCCTTTAAGAATTTTTCGTACGCGATTGGGTCAGCAGATAACGCCTGCTACCAGATCCACACCGATGCGCCGGTACAACCACCTTCCGCCACACCCCTGCCCACTGCTGCACCCTAGCCAACCGCCACTCTCACACCGACCGTTCCGCCGCAGCCGACTCTTCCGCCGACCCTATATGCACTAACCAACAGCATCACCATCGACCATAACAACCATTATGTTGTCGAGGATGAGATCTTCGGCTACACCGAGCAGCTGCCCGGCATGCACGTGTACTTCTTCTTCAACACCGTACCGCCCGAGCAGGCTGGCGTCCCGGGCGGCGGACTGTGGATTCTTTACGGTGGGCCGCGACCGTTAACTGAGTACACGGTGGGCGACCGTCCTGCTCATGCCACCCAGATGTGCGCCCTGATCGCCATCGAAGATCACTCCGTGCGGCTCAACACCATATAGTTTTAAAATTCAGGGATTCTCGGGACAGGTCGGGCGATAATCTTCCCCCGGGAAATATTGCTGCTGCTCGGCCTCGGTCAGATTGCGCCCCGCGCTGTGGCAGGCCATGTCTTTAAGTTCATCCAGCGGCAGCAGATACAATCGGGTTTTCCAGTCGCCACTGCCGGTCGCCAGCCAGCGCCCGTCCGGGCTGAAGGCAAGCGTGGTGACCCGGTCCTCATGGTCATCAAGGACGACCGGGTTAACCCCCGGCTCCGTCGGATCAGGCAGGCTCACATCCCAGAGCTGCACAGTGCGGTCATCGCTGCCAGTCGCCAGCCAGTGCCCATCCTGGCTGAAAGCCAGGGTAGTAACCCAAGCCTGATGACCCGGCAGCACGGTTGAGTTCGAGGCAGGGTTTGAGGCTTCTAAATCCCACAAACGCGCCGTGCCATCGAAACCGCTGGTCGCAAGCCATTTCCCTTCCGGGCTGAAGGCCAGGACGAGCACCTGGTCCTGGTGACCCTCCAGTACGAGCGGGTCAGAGGCAGGGTCAGAAGACTCTAAATCCCATAATCGGGCTGTAGTATCCCCGCTGCCGGTCGCCAGCCACTTCCCGTCCGGGCTGAAAGCCACTGAGAAGACGTCATCGGCATGCCCCTCCAGCACAATGGGGTCGGCCTGCGGGTCGGATGCCTGCAAGTCCCACAAGCGGGCAGTATTATCCTCGCTGCCGGTCGCCAGCCAGCGCCCGTCCGGGCCGAAGGCCAGGCTGTTGATAGCTCCCTCATGGCCTTCCAATACCAGCGGGGTATCACTCGGATTTTCAGCAGTCAGGTCCCACAGCCAGGCGGCGCCATCCTCACCGCCCGCGGCCAGCAAGCGTCCATCCGGGCTGAATGCCAATGCTTTAACCTCGCCTCCCAGCTCTCCCAGCACAAGAGAGCCAGTGGCATTACCCGATTCATCCAGCTCCCACAGCTGGACGGCCGCATCCCCTCCACCGGTCGCCAGCCAGCGCCCATCCGGGCTGACTGCCATTGCTTCGATCCACGCCTGGTGACCACCCAGCAGATCAGGGTTGGCAGCCGGGTTGGCCGCGGTTAGATCCCATGAATAAACATCGCCATTGTCACCGCCGCGGAACAGTCGGCTGCTATCGGGATTGAATGCCAGCGCCAGCACCTCCGACTCAGCTACGCTCAGTACAAGCGGATTGACCGCCGGGTCAGTCTCTGCCAGGTTCCACAGCCGCAGGGAAGCATCCTCGCCGCCGGTCGCCAGCTGCTGCCCGTCGGGGCTGAAAGCCAGCACGTTGACGAAATCATCGTGACCGCGCAGCTCCACAGGTTCGGCTGCCGGCGCGCTGGATCCCAAGTCCCAAAGAAAAGCAGTGTGGTCGTTGCTGCCAGTAGCCAGCCAGCGTCCGTCCGGAGAGAAGTCCAATGTCCTGATGGTGCTGTTGTGTCCGGGCAGCACCAGCGAGCCCTCGGTTGGGTCGGGGAGACTCAGGTCCCACAGCCGGGCGGTCCAATCCCGGCTGCCGGTCGCCAGCCAGCGCCCATCCGGGCTGAACCCCAGGGCGTTGACCCAATCCGAATGACCGCTCAGGACAATCGGAGAACGGGCTGGGTCGTCAGAACTCATGTCCCACAGGCGGGCAGTCGTGTCCTGGCTGCCGGTTGCCAGCCAGCGCCCATCCGGGCTGAAAGCCAGCGCCCACACCTGCATCTCATGACCCGGCAGCTCAAGCGGGTCTGCAGCCGGCTCGCGGGCCTCCATATCATACAGCCAGGCGCCTTGCGATCCACCGGTCGCAAGCCAGCGCCCGTCCGGACTGAAGGCCAGCGCCTGCACCCATCCGCCCTGGCTAGGAAGGATCTGCGGGACGACCGCCGGGTTGACCGACTCCAAATCCCAAACCCATACCATGCCATCCGCCAGCCCCCCTGCCAGCTGCCTGCCATCCGGGCTGAACGCCAGGCTCCACACCTCGCTGCTGCCCGCCTCCAGGATAACCGGGGTTTCCGCCGGATCGCCAGATTCCAGACCCCACAGCTGGACTGTATTGTCCTTTCCGCCGCTCGCCAGCCAGCGCCCATCCGGGCTGAACGATAGTGCGAGAATCCCGTAGAATGGATCCATGAGTGCCAGCCGCTGAGCATTTAGATCCTCGGCATCCAAATCCCACAGCCATGTCGTGCCGTCCTCGCCACCGCTCGCCAGCCAGCGCCCGTCCGGGCTGTAATCCAGCACCCATATCGCAGAATACTCAGTGAACAGCGGCTGCCCATGCGGCGACTTGAGCGAAGCCCGCAAGGCCTCTTCGGCTGAGGCCTGAGGCGGCTCACCGGCTGCACTGGTCACATTCAGTGCTTCGACGGCCAACAGCAGGCTGCGCTGCGGGTACTGGTCGAGGGAGGCCTGCGATTGGGCTGCCAGCTGCCCGGACCGCGCAATGCGTGCCTGGCGCAGGGCGATCTCTTCGTTCCTCTTCGAATTGGCGAATGCCAAAAGCGCCAAGACCGCCAGCAGCGTGGCGATGACACCCAGGGCTGCAATCGCCTGGTTGCGGCGTTTCAAGCGCAAGAGGCGTTTGTGCTCTTCCCGGCTGGCTGCCAGGAAGTCTTTTTCGGAAAGCAACAGCCCGGCACTGTTCTCGGCTGCCCACCGCTCGGCATGTTCCATATCAGCCTCGCCCAGCAGCAATCCATCCGGTCGTCCCTGCCGCTCCCACAGGTCCGCCTGGCGCTGGAAAAGGGTCAGGTGCCTTTCAAACCAGGCGGCATTATCCGCCCGCACCGGGGCCACCAGCCGGTCATGGGTCAGCTCGAACCAGATAGCGCCGCCGCGTTTCTCGGCCCGAACTAGGTGGGCATCCACCATCCCCCAGATGGCGCTGTTCTCCAGCCCGCCGCTGCGCTCGGCTTCCATCAGCACCGTCCCGCGCAGCCCGCCTTCGGTGATCAGCCGGCGGTCGAACCACTCACGGACCGCACGCTCCTGGACTCGGGTCTCACTGGCTGCCGCGACTGCCTGTTGGGCATAATATTCAGCCAGGGAGGCATCCACCAGGGATTGGTCGACCTGCCCGAATCCTGCCAGGTCCGCCTCGGTGATGCGCTGCATATCCTGGCGCGGCGCAGCCCACATGCGGAAGCAAACGACCTGCAGCTGCACTGGCTCAATGTACGGACCGAGGACGGCGTTCAGACTGCCATCCGGCTGCTGCACCTGCACTCGCCGCAGGTCATCTACCAGCCTGACTGCAGCCGCCTCTTCGAACTCGACCCGCGCGGTACGTGCGGGCTCTTGGATTGCCTGCAGAGCAGCTTCTATACCCAGCAGGTCCAGGCGAAAACGGCTGCGGAAGCGGTTTGGAATGGGCAGCAGGTACGGTTCCAGCGAGGCAACGAAGTCATCCCGCATTGCAAACAGGGCCCACAGGTTGGGCACATCCATCGCTTCACCCAGCTGCTGGAAATATTCGCTCTTTAAACCTTGATCGGTGGGATCGAGGGTCAGCAGCTCCTCGAACTGGTCGAAGATCAGCACACGGATTTCACGCAGGCCTTCCGGAATAGGTCGCTTTGCCAGGTATTCCGGCAGGCTCATCTCTGCCAGCCGGTCCGGTGGCGTACGCCTTTCGGGGGGCAGATCTTCTTCCAGGGACAGCAGGGTGCTGAATACGTAGCGGTTGGGGCTGCCCGCCTCGCCGGTGCTGCCGGGGAGATAGCCAGTAGGATCCAGGTTGACGCGCACAACCGGCAGCAGATGGAGCTTCATCTTCTGCAGCTGGGGGATCAATGCGGCCTGGATCAGGGATGTCTTGCCTGCCCCCGATGGGGAGTGGAGCAGGACGATCCTTTCGGAAATAAACAGGTTTGCCAGCTGGCTGGCTTCCCGGTCGCGGCCATAGATCCGCTCGCCGCTCTGGAACGCACGCGGGCCGATATACGGGTTGGTCAGAATCTGAGACGTTGAGGACATGCCAAACCTCGACCCTTACTCTGCAGCCGTAAGAGGGATGGGCTGCTGTGCAGCTCCAGCGCAGTAAATCTCTGAACCCAGGAATACAATCATAAATACTTGCTCAGTTCCTTGAGGAACTCCTCGCTGTTTCCCCAATAGATCTCGATATTCTCGCTCTCGAAATATTCTTCCAGGTAGCGGCGTGCGCGGGTGACATCCACAATACGGTCTTCCTCCGGCTCGATCTGCGCTGCGGCATGGCTGAAGAACTTGAGCATCTCACGCCCCTCCTGAGCCATCAAGTAGCGGAAGAAAACCCTGAACTCCCAATCCTGCATCTGGAATCCCAGGAACAGTAAAGATGTGTTGCTCAGCACAGCGCCCACCGCGCTGGGTATCAGGCTCTTATTCTGCGTCACCCCGATCAGGTAATCGAAGAACTTGTCCTCAGAGAACACCAGCGAGTTCGGGACGCTTGTATGACCGAACAGGTGATAGACCAGCGGTTTTTCCGGCGTGGGCACTTCCTCGTACAAAGCCTTCTCTTTGGGGACCCACTTGTTCCATGGGCAGATGCGCACCACCGGCTCAGCCCCTGCGTCGATCAGCGCCTGGGTCATAAAATCCAGAGTCCAGGTAGTGATATAGATCGGCAAGCGCAGTTCAGCAAGGATCTTGAATGGGTTCTCGGGATGGGTAGAGGCGAAGATCTCTGACACCAGTTTGAGCGCTGTCTGAAGCTGTGAGATGGACCAGGATTTCGATGCGAGCAGCTCGGCCGGCAATCCCTCCCGGTAGCGTTCCAAGATGCCCTCCCGCAGCGCGCCGCGATAGGCAACCGGCAGATATGCCGGCGACTGCTGGGTGGTAATGTACTGTGCTACCTGCGGCAGTGCGTCGCGGTAGTATCGCTCCATCGGAAAGCCGTGCTGCTCAGCCCAGTCGATGGCGATCTCACTGCGCGAGCCGAGAACACTCTCAAGTAAGCCAGGACCCAGGATCGGCGTGCAGGTTTTCTCCTGGATGAAGCTCGCCAGACTCTGCCACTTCTCGAATGCATCCTGATCATCACCGAAACCGGGGACATACCATATACGCCCGCTTTTGAGCCGCATGAACAAAGCCGGCATCCAATAATCCGGACGGCCCCGCACGGCACTCCGGGCTGCTGCCACCGCCCGGTCGATATGCCCATCTCGCCCCAACTCCCCGAAAAACACAGGCATGAACTCGGCGACGGTCTGCATGCTGACCTTGCCCTGCATCGCCAGAACGGCGGGTACGCCAGCCTCTGCCAGGCGCGGCCCCAGAGCAGCCATTGCACTGCCAGAGCCATCGCCGGCGCTCTCACAGGAAGCCAGCACCACCAGTCTCGGTCGCTGCTGCAGTTCTTTTATGCGGAGGACCAACTCTTTTCCAGACAGCCGCGCTGCTTTACCACCTTCATCTTCAAGCCACAGCCAGGCTTCTTCCTTAACCAGCGCGCCATGACAGACCAGATACAGAATATCGTGATCGCCGTTGCGCAGGCGGTCGATGATGTTGTTCACAGTAACCCGCTGTGCATCCTCAGCACCGGGCAGCTCGGCAACTGGGATCTGCCCCAGCCCGGCCTTCGCCCGTTCGATCTCACCTGCTACATCCACCTCAGCCAGGTTGTAATCCGCCAGATCGGCCGGGTTTGCGACCACCACCAAAGCCCGCATTTCACTCTGTGCGCTCAGGCTCACCGGGCGCCAATCTAGGCTGCTCAGATAGCGCGAGAACAGTAGGTTCTCGCTGGTCGAGAGCGGGCTGCCATCCTGGGGATCGTTGAGCGTCTCCCAGCGCACACTGTGCAGTTCTGGCGCGCTCGGACCGATCAGCAAGCGCAGCCGGATGGGAGCATTCAAGGATTGGGCGCTGGTGCGAGCTTGGGCAAAAGCGGTCTGCAGGGCAGGGCTGGCAAACAAGGACTCGGTCAGCCTGCGACCGTATTCGACCGGCGTGTGGACCAGCTGGTCGAGCTCATCCAGGTCGATAGATGCGTAGTCCGCCTGGTCCCGGCTGATGCGGATATCGGCCTCGCTGTCAGGCTGGCTGAAGCGGAAATCGATGGCGTATGTGCCCGCCTCGCCGCGGTGAAGACCGATCTCGAGATCAGCGTACTCAGTCATGACCCCCCGCAGATGGCGTGGAAAAGGCGCTCAATTCATTCATGTACACATTCTGTGGATTTATAAAACTAATCATACCATTAATCTCCAGTTGGGGATATTTCCATACTGGGTGGGGTCCGGAGTGACATCGTCCACTGCGATAGTGAAGGATGAATGCGAATACACGGAACTGGGTTAATCGCTTCCTTGACATATTGATGACATTACTGTATGATTTGATGCATGAGAACCACCATTCGTATTGACGACAGGCTCCTAAAAGAAGCCAAACTGCTGGCTGCTCGCCGGGGAACAACCTTAACAGCCCTTATTGAAGATGCTTTGCGAGAATCTTTAGCGCACAAGCACGATTCTCAGCGACGCGATCCAGCCCGGTTGGAAACATTCGGTGGTAATGGAATACTTCCCGGTGTTGATTTGGATGACTCCGCAGCCCTTTTAGATCTAATGGAATCATCCGGTGATCCTGACTGATATCAACGTGCTCGTTTACGCACATCGGGCAGATGCACCTGGTCACTCTGCTTATCTGGAATGGTTAGAAGAACTGATTAACAGCGACCAGGCTTACGGGTATTCCGGTCTTGTCCTCAGCGGATTTCTCAGAGTCGTCACGCACCCACGCGTCTTCAATCCTCCAAGCAGCTTATCCAGTGCGCTTGCGTTCACCGAGACAATCCGGGGTCAGCCTAATGCTGTGCCTATTGCACCCGGTTCGAGGCATTGGGGAATATTCAAGGGTCTGTGTGAAGCGGCTAATGTCAAAGGAAATTTAATCCCAGACGCCTACCTGGCAGCTCTGGCGATTGAGTCGGGTAGCGAGTGGATCACAACAGATGGTGATTTCGGGCGTTTCCAAGGATTGAATTGGCGGCGCCCGTTTCCGACACCGGACTGATCCGAGCAGTTAGATCTGCGCAATCTTCCCCAGCGCCTCCCCAAACCTGTGTATCTCCTCCACCGTGTTGTAGTGCACCGGACCCACGCGCACCATCCCGCCGCTGCCTTCCAGCCCTAGCCGCTCGGTGACCGCCAAGGCGTAGTAGTTGCCATCCCAAACATAGATCCCGGCTTTGTCCAATTCCTCCGCCACCAGGCGCGGGTGCAGTCCTTTCAGCGTGAAGCTGACCGTCGGCACGCGCTCCTCTAACCTGCGCCGGTCGGTGGGACCGTAGACGGTTACCCCGGGCGTCTCCTCCAGTACGTCCAATAAAACGCGCGATAGCTCGAACTCGTAAGCCCGGATGGCGCTCATGGCCTGTTTTAGATACAGGCGGCGAGCCCGTAGGGGCACGCCAGAGCTATCCTGAACGGCGCCATTTAAGATCCCTGGCGTGTCCATACCGGCATATTTTTCAGCATAAATCCCGCCGTAGCTCTCCCCTACCCAGGTCAGATATTCCAGCGATCCCAGCACCCCGGCGTAGCCCTCGAAATTGCCGGTGCCGGTCTCGAACTTACCCGGCGGGTCAGCTGGCGCGGGGCGCACTTTATAAGCTGTCAATTCGTCCAGCAGCTCATACCTGCCGTACAACACGCCGACATGCGGGCCGAAGTACTTGTACGCCGAACAAACCAGGAAATCGCAGCCCAGGCGCTGCACGTCTACCGGCCCGTGGGGGGCATACTGCACTGCGTCGATGAAGGTTAAAGCACCAGCCTGCTTTGCCATCTCGACGATCTTCGCTACAGGGTTAATCGTCCCCAGGGCATTGGAAGCATAGCCCACCGCCACAAGACGAGGCCTGTCCTGCAGAGCGCGCTGCATATCTTCCATATCCAGGGTGCCGTCTTCAGTCTGAAAATCGACCCAACGCACTCGCAGGCCTCGGTCCTCGGCCAGCATAACCCAGGGGGTGATGTTTGCGTCGTGATCGAGGCGCGTGACCACGATCTCATCGCCCGGCTCCAACCAGCGCCCAAGGGCGCGGCTGAAATTGAAGGTCAGCGAGGTCATGTTGGGACCGAAGACGATCTCCTCCGGGCGGGATGCGTTCAGGAAATCGGCGGCGGCGGCGCGGGCTTCATCCACCACCGCGTCTGATGCACGGCTGGTGGCAAAGGCTCCATCGTGATTGGCATTGTGCTCCACCAGATAGGCGCCCACTCGCTGCAGGCAGGGTTTGGCCACTTGGGTGCCGGCCGGGTTGTCCAGAAAGATCGCCGGTCGTTCCAGGGCAGGGAACTGTCCTCGGATGGTCGGTAGGTCAAGGGTCATAGCAAGCTCCTATGATTTACAAACTGTACAGTTCTGTGTCCCTAAGCATACACCTCAGGGTTGATGCAGTGCGGCAGCTTTTCGCCGCTCAGTCCTGCCAGCAGATTGTCGATGGCGATCTGGACCATATTATTGCGCGTCTTGACCGTCGCACTGGCAATATGCGGCGTGATGATCAGATTATCCAGGCTGAGCAGCGGGTGGTCCGGCGGGAGCGGTTCCGGATCGGTTACGTCCACTGCCGCAGCCCGGATGACGCGGTTTTTCAGGGCATGGTACAGCGCCTCCTGATCGACTACCGCCCCGCGGGCAG
>JAQBDA010000381.1:0-2966 GCA_032124675.1 Chloroflexota bacterium | reverse complement strand
ACTTCGTAAGTGGTGTTCTTCAGCTCGTTGTTTGGGTTGTCCATATCATTCCTCCGGGAAGGGGCGGTTTATTCGTAGATCATCCCCGATTCTTCCAGTAGGGGCGTAGGATAACCGTGCGAACAACTCGCGGGTCACCTCAGCAACACCCTGCACGGCGTCCTCGAAGGCGGCCTGGTTCTTACGGGATGGCTTGCGATAGCCGCTGACCTTGCGGACGAACTGCAGCGCGGCCAGGTAGAGCTCCTCATCTGTCGGCGGGCGCTCGGGTTGGCGGAGTTGTTTGATATTGCGGCACATGAGCGATTCCTTTTGGGGATGTAGTGCGTTTATTTACCCCCTGGTTTGGGAAATTGTCCATTTTTATGGTTGTTTGATGAACACGTCATCGATCTGGACGGTGCCGGTGGCACCTTCCTCTCGCAGGTTTACCAGTGTCCGGGTGAATTCCGCGTCCCTCAAAAATGATGCGTTTTCCATCTTATAGCTGCCGATTGATTTCCCATTGACCAGACAGGCGGCTTCCATCGTTTCTGGATCGAAGACCAGCTCGAGCGTATACCAGTTATTGAACCACCCCGGTGCGCTGGTCTGGTAGAACTGCTCCTCCTGGTCCCCGCTGTGCCGTTTAACGGTAAATATATGACCGAACTGCTCCCCGTCTGCTGCCTGGTCACAGCGGGCTTCCCAAATGCCATAACTCATTGAAATCCGGGCTTCCAGAGTAAGGTAGCTGGTGATCGGTTTGCCGTTGCCGTCCCTGGTAGTCTTCATCCTTCTGGCTCCGATTGTGCCGGCATCCTTGCCCTTCACTGTTTCAGGATTTTTCACGGTCAGGTCGCAGGTAGCATCGTATATCGTCAGCATACCCTGACTTTGCACGTTGCCGCAGTCACCAGAGCCGCGCCATAACTTGCTGTTATAAAGACCATCGTAGTACGGATCGTTGAAATCATCATAGATGAAGGTTGAATCTACACTTGTGGCAGGTCCCAACCCCTTAATAATTGCATACCCAATCCCGACTATGACCAATACCCCGATTACCGCTGCCGCGATCATCCATCCCTTGACCCCAGGCCGTATCCCATCCGCAGGCTCCGTCCTGGCAAGGCTCTCGAGCTTCTTCCTGGCAGTATTCTGCACCCCTTTGGTGTCCGGGTAGCCCGGGTCCAGGTTACGCACCTCCCCCCACTGTTGCAGGGCAGCCTGGTATTGTCCGGCTTCCAGCAGCTGGACGGCTTCGGCATACAGCGCAGCCAGCTCGGTCTGGCGGCGAGACTCCTGCTCTTCTTTTTCCTGTGCCTGCCTCGCGGTCTCGGCAATTCCTTCCGGGTCTGGGAAATCCGGGTCGATAGCAAGAACCTCGACCATCACCTCGCTCGCCTGGCGCCACTGCCGGGCTTGAGCGAGGCCCTGCGCCTGTTCGTAGAGCTCGGCGATCTTCGTTTTGCGCTGGCGTTCAGCTTCCTGGCGAGCAATCTCTATTTCCGCCCTTTCCAGCAGCGCCTCGGACTGCATATAGCCCGGCTGCAGCTCCTGGACCTGGGCTAACATCTGGCGCGCCTGCTCCCAATTGCCGGCATCCATCTCGCGCACCGAGCGGCTGAACAGGGCGCTCAGGGCCTCCTGGCGCTGCAGCTCGGCGGCTTCAGCTTCAGCTTTGGGGACCAATCCATCCGGGTCTGGGTACTCCGGGTCCAGCTCCCTGATGCGGGTGAAGACATTGATGACTGCCTTCCAGTGAGCGGCTTTGGCGAGCTGCTGCGCTTCCTGGTACAGATCTGCCAGCTGCTTGTGCTTTCTCGCATACTCCAGCCTGTCCCCGACGTCCTTGAAATCTGGCGCTTCTACTGCCAGGTATTCGAATGTGGTCAGCGCTTCTTGCCAGTTCTGACTCTTCAGAGCGGCGGAGGCTTTATCATACAGCGCATTGAGTTTTATTTGGCGTCTTGCCTGGCTCAGCTTGGCAGACGCTTCTTCATAATCGGGTTTGACATCCACGATAGCCTGGAAGTAGCGGGCTGACTTATCCCACTCTTCGAGCCAGAATGCACTGAGACCTTTGGTGTAATACTCTTCCAGGCGGACCTGCTCTTCGTCTTCAACATCCGACAGGGCCACCGGCTCTACTGGGGCAACATCCTTGAGGGGGGTATGCGCCAGGATGATATTGCCCTGTTCCTTGTAAGACCATTTGGCGGGTGTCTGTTTGGCTGTCTGCCTGACAACCTGGGCGTAGACATAATCGTACAGCTCGTCCACGGTGATCTTCCCGTCGCCATCGCTGTCCGCCTCACCGGTTCTAAGGCCCTGTGCCATATAGTGTGTGAATACGGAGTTTTCCGCCTGGCCGATCACCTGGTCCCCTTCCCAGGCATACTGGGTGGCGTCGGAAGCGGTCAGCACCACCCTGCCGAAGCCAGTGCCTTCGAAGGCGGCTGCTGTGCCGACGGTGCCGCCGGGTGCGCCTTTTGAGCCTCTGGCGAACGCCCCGCTGTGGCAGCAGTCCAGGATCAGCACTTGCCGCCTGGACATGCTGTTATCCATCTCGTCAGTTAAGAAGGAGGCTGGGATGGCTGTCCCTCGTATCAGCTTACGGTCGGAGTCCTTAACCGCCAGGTACAGCCGCCCCTGGTCGTCGAGGATGCCATGCCCGGAGAAATACAGCAGCAGCAGGTCGTCGCGCTTTTTACGTGAAAAGAATTCGGAGATCGCCCGGCGGACCGTGGCAGAGGACAGATTGACCAGGATATTGACGTCGTCGAAGCCGCCGATCTCGGGGTCGAGCAGGATTTCAGCCAGCGAACCGACATCCGCGTCGGGCGCCAGCAGGCGCGACAGGTTGCGGTCGTTGTACACGCTGTTGCCGATGACCAATCCCAGTCTCATACCCATGGTTGCATGCACTTTCCTGAAGTGTATTCATTATACGATAAGAAATATCGCATATCAACATAAGTCGG
>JAQBDA010000380.1:0-3448 GCA_032124675.1 Chloroflexota bacterium | reverse complement strand
GTGGCAGCATGGCTGCGCGATTTATCCGATGGCTATGTCGTCTTCGACCAGGATGACAGCATGAGTCAGTCACTGCTAAGCAAGCTGCCCGGTCCGGTGACGGTGAAGGAGAGCACTGCCCAACCGGTGATTAAAAAATGCGATGATGCACCCCAGCTTGAGGTGCGGGGTGGGGAGAAGCCATATTATATTGGCATGCCTGAAAGCGTTGGGCAGCCGTTGCCCAATTTTGAATGGCAGCCTGACGAGCAGCCGCTGCGGCGTACCCCTCTGTATGATTTGCATAAGAAGCTGGGTGCCAAGATGATCCCGTTCGCAGGCTGGGAGATGCCAGTCTGGTATACATCGGTGATGGAAGAGCACCTGGCGACCCGCCAGGCTGCCGGGCTTTTCGATGTGGCGCATATGGGCGTCTACCAGGTCGAAGGGGCACAGGCTGCAGCCTTCCTCGACAGCGTCTGCGGCAACGATATCGGCGGTCTGGCTGTAGGCGAATCGTGCTATACGCATTTCCTCACTCCAGATGCACAGGTGATCGACGATACATTGGTATACCGCCGCGGATCGGAGAAATTTCTGGTGGTGGTGAACGCCTCCAATGAAGATAAAGATTGGACCTGGCTGAATGCAGCTCGGGACGGCTCAGTCAGGGTGGATAACCGCCGTCCGTGGGCGAAAGCCTATGGCAGACAGGCGATCCTGCGCAACTTGCGGCACGCTGATGCCGGCGAAGATATGCGTGTAGATATCGCCTTGCAGGGCCCGAAATCGCGTGAGATCCTGCTTGCCCTGGGCTGCGACCAGCAGACACGCCAGCGAATCATGGGTCTAAAGCGCACACAGCTCTGCGATGCCCAGGTCGGGGGTTTCGATCTGATCGTCTCACGCACCGGGTACACCGGTGAGAAGATGGCTTTCGAGCTATTCGTTCACCCGGATCAGGCAGCTGCTCTCTTCGAAAACCTGCTCCAGGTCGGTCAGATGGCTGGCTTGAAGCCGGTGGGATTGGGGGCGCGTGATTCATTGCGCACCGAAGCCGGATTGCCGCTCTACGGGCAGGAGATGGGGGATGGCTCCGGGAAGCAGGGCGAGTCAGATCTGGGGGTTGCAGAGGGCGGATTTGGCAGTTATGTGAAGACATATAAGCCTTGGTTCATTGGTCGGGAGGCTTACCTTGCCCGGGAAGCAGCCAGAAAAGGAGAAGTTGTTCGTTTCTCATTCCCTGAGAAAGGCATGCGAATGGCACATGCGGGTGACCCGGTGCTGGATAAACGCGGCAAGGTCATTGGATGGGTGACGAGCTGCGCTATCGACAGCGCGGGCACCCTTACCGGGCAGGCGTACCTGGACCTGAAGACCGCCGAGCAGGGTACGCCAATATACATCTACCAGAGCGCCTCCGACAAGACCGGGAAAGCTCCGGCAGACCTGGCCTGGGGGCAGAAAACCACCCTGCCGGCGCAGGCTGTGATCGTAAGCAGGTTTCCAAAATAGAGCCAAACGAACACGGGAGCAAATACATGCACACACCCTGGGATCATCGCTACGCACAGCGAACCCAACGTATGGGCAGTTCGGCGATTCGTGAATTACTCAAGCTGACAGAAAAGCCGGATATCATCTCCTTTGCCGGGGGACTTCCCGCACCGGAAGTGTTCCCCGTAGAGCAGTTCCAGGAGGCGTGCAAATCTGTCTTGCAGGATTACGGCGCTCAGGCACTGCAGTACGGCACGACCGAAGGATACCTTCCGCTGCGTGAGCAGATCGCCAGGCACTCTGCCCGCTATGGGATCGAGGTGACACCGGATAATATCTTGATCACCTCCGGCTCGCAGCAGGCGCTGGACCTGCTCGGAAAAATCTTCATCAATCCAGGAGACCGTATCCTGGTCGAATCACCGACCTATCTTGGCGCATTGCAGGCCTGGAATGCATACGGTGCCGAATACATCTCCGTGCCGGTGGATAAAAGCGGCATGAACACCGATGCCCTGGAAGAAGCGCTGCGAACAGGACCGAAATTCATCTATGTGCTGCCAAATTTCCAGAATCCTAGCGGTGTCACTCTCTCCCTCAGCCGGCGCCAGCGCTTGATCGACCTGGCAGACCAGTACGGCGTGCCGATCATCGAGGATGATCCCTACGGGCAGCTGCGCTATGAAGGTGAGCACCTGCCATCTGTGGTCCTGCTGGACCACCGCTTCCGGGATAACACCAATGCCGCGTTCAGCGGCAACGTCATCTACCTGAGCACATTTTCCAAGATATTGGCACCTGGGATACGCCTGGCATGGGTGATCGCTCCCCGGGAGGTGATCCAGAAACTGGTGCAGGCGAAGCAGGGTGCTGACCTGCACACCGCGACCTTCAACCAGATCGTCGCCCACGAGGTCTCACGGGGTGGTTTTCTGGACGAGCATATCCGGCTGATCCGCGATACATACCGGGAGCGAAGAGATGTGATGCTGGCGGCGATGGACCGCTTTTTCCCGCCCGAGGTGGACTGGACCCATCCAGAAGGCGGGTTGTTCTTGTGGGGGACGCTGCCGTCCTATCTCAGCTCGGCCGAGGTGCTCAAGGCAGCCGTAGAGCGTAAAGTGGCCTTCGTGCCCGGCGAGCCGTTCCACCCCAACGGTGGAGGGCATAATACGATGCGCATCAATTTCTCCAACGCCACACCGGATAAGATCAGCGAAGGCATCCGCCGGCTGGGGGAGGTCATCCAGGAGCGCATTGGGGCTCCGGTAGGGATCGGGTAGCAGACCGTAGGTTAATAGTCATGCCTCTATTTGATCTCAACTAATTCAACATCGAACACCAGGATGGAGTTTGCCGGGATCACACCTTCGATACCCCGGTCGCCGTATGCCAACGCTGCCGGGATGATCAGCTTGCGCACACCACCGACCTGCATGCCTGCCACACCCTCATCCCAGCCCTGAATAACCCCTCCTCGACCGAGGGTGAATTCGAAGGGCGTGCCGCGGTCAAGCGACGAATCGAACTTGGTTCCATCGGTCAGCCAGCCGGTGTAATGCACGGCGACCGTCTCGCCCGCCTGTGCTGCAGGACCGCTGCCGGCTTTCAGCTCCTGGTACTGCAATCCGGAGCCGGTGGTGATGACCTGGATGCCAGCGACGGGTTCGGCGGGGTTGCTGGCCGTCTGTGGTTCTGGTGTCGTAGAGCCGCCGCGCAAGGCAAAGAACAGCCCTGCCGCGACACCAACCAGGATCAACACCGCGATCAGTATCAGGAGATTGCGGCGGCTGACAGCCTGGTTTTCCTTGCGCTGTTCGCGGACGGTTTTGGGTGACTGGTCGAGAGACATGACATTGACCTCCAAATATTCATTATCTTAATTGATGTTACATAAATCGAGGGGAAATTGGGGGTGTTTTGGCGGGCCACGGCCGCCCCAAAACCCCCAAAATTACCCCAAATAATGCGT
>JAQBDA010000379.1:0-3744 GCA_032124675.1 Chloroflexota bacterium | reverse complement strand
TGGGTTGCACCGGGGATGGTCACGATGATCTCGCCGTGAAAATGGATCACCCAGTTCAAAGCAACCTGCGCAGGTGTGGCACCGTAACCCTCGCCTATCTCCTGCAGGGCATCGACAAGCGGGCGTGTGCGCTCGATCTGTCGCCTGAACATCCAGCGGCGGTAGAAGGGTTTGGTCTCCAGCCGGGATGGGTCTTGGTGGTATTTACCAGACAGCAGCCCGGACTCCAGCGGCGTATATGCGATGATCGTTATCCTAAATTCCCTGGCAGTCTCTAACACGCCATTGCTCTCGATCTCCCTGTGCAGCAGACTGAAATAGACCTGGTTGACTGCCAGCGGCAGGCCGCGCTTCTGCAGGGCGGCATGAGCGCGCCGCACCTGAGCGGCGCTGAAATTGCTCACCCCTACCGAAGCGATCTTCCCGGCTTTGACCAGGTCGGCCATGGCATCCATCTCTGCCTCTGGCGATGAGAAGCTCCACGGCTGGTGGACCATGTAGTTATCGATGCTGTAACCGTCCAGATAGTGGATGCGACGGTCGATCGTGCGCGGGATGTTCCCGGCCGTGCGCAATATGGGGAACCATTTGGTGGCGATCACCACATCCTCATCGCGTGCCCCGGCGGCCTTCAGCGCTTGTGCGGTGGAGCGTTCGGATACCCCGGCGCCGTACAGCTCGGCGGTATCGAACCAGTTTATACCCCCTTCCAGGGCGGCTTTGACAATGGCGTCTTTTTCCTGCTGGGGAATCAATGGGAACATCGGTCCCATCAGTCCGCCGCCGCCGGAGAACTCCATCATGCCCAGACCGATGGGTGTGACCTGGATGCCGGTGCGACCGAGAGAGCGAGTTGGTGTGGTCGATGAGAACGTCATAGCTGCACCACGAATGGATAGCCTAAGTGTACCACCAGCCGGGCGATTGGTATCAGATCTATGGTTGGGGATATCTTAATCGCAGCACAACCTCAGGGGGACTGACCGCAGCTCTCGTAAGGCCAGATCGCGGAGAACTTCACCAGAGGCTGTACAACCCACTCTTTGCCTGACCCTTCCTGGACAGCAATCCAGATCGGCTTCTCAGATATCTCCGCGCCCTCACGTTGACCTTTTACAATCAGCTCCACACACCAGACCTGCGCATCTCCACGATCATTGGCAATCCCTTGCGGCAAATCATCCACACGCCAGGCACGAGAGAATTTGATCTCAGTAACCAGGTCGTAACCGAAATCCGGGCTGTAGGAATCTGCCTGCGCACTTTCTTCAACGGCTTCTCTGGCTGCCTCGGGAAGCGTCTCAGACGTGTTGCAGCCGCCTGTCAGCAGGCAAATTCCGACCACGGACATCACCAGCAAGGAGAGGAAACTTCTTTTCGGCATCGATTGCTGCAGCAGGCTGTAATTAGTTACTTATGGTGAGGCTTACTCATCCAGGCTGAAGGTGTATACCTGGTCGTACTCACGCCCCATGACCAGCGAGATCTCACTCACCGTCATGTTATAAACCACCGACCAGCGGGTTGCATAGTCGCCGGGTTGGGAGACCTCTGCCAGCAGCTCCATCGCCGCCTGCGGGTCGAGCACACCCCCTGAACTCTCCAGCGCCTGGTAAGACGTGTTGTAGCGCCAGCAGCTTGAATTCGCTCCCTCAGGCTGCTCTTTGAAGACCAGGAAATTAGTCGACACCTGCCAGTCAACCTGGTTCGGCAGCACCTGCATACCTCCGTCTAAGAACTCGACCACTGCCGAATTACCGGAAGCGTCCGCCAGGAAGTAGTGGATCGGAGGCCCACCGCCAAAATCGATATTGTACTCTCCCATCAGAGCAACCGCCTCGTCTACATCGGCAGCATCATCCAGGACCAAGCGGATCAAATTCAAATCGCTGATCGTCACCCTGTCTGGATCGTAGCCGCTGTCGGCCTCGGAGACCGCCATCATGCCCACCGCCAGACCCTCTTCGTTCATCCCATCGAAGGGCAGATAGGGGGCGCGCAGCAAGTTCAGGCGATCGTCGTCTCGGATCACACCATCGTAGCCCAGGTAATAAAGGTCCACCATCGAGACCGAGGCATACCCCTCCGGCGGGTCGGTGAAGAGCAGCAGCGCCGGGTGGTCCAGCCAATCAAAATTCCTGCCCATCAGACGGTCCTCGCTGGAGCTGAGTGCGGCGAAGCCGGTGCACGCCCAGGCAGGTTCATGCATCGAATAGGTCTCAACGCCAGCGTCCATCGCCGCGGGCTGTAAACCCGTTTGCAGGTATTCAGAGAAACCGTAATCACCCTGGTAGTGCATGACATACAGCGGGTATTCACTGACCTGCTGCAGGCTCGCCAGTGTGATGTAATCTTCAACTACATCATCCAGCACTTCCAGTGGCAGGCTGCCGCTGCTCAGCACGGTATGATGGAAGGCTTTCAAGTCGAAGTCTTCACCCAGGACGTCCTGCGCTCTCTCCCGTAGTTCGAGCAGTTTGAAGTAGCCGACTGCATAGGAGGCAGCCTGACCGGGCCAGACCAGGTAGCGCACCACTTCGTTGCGGATGAAGCCGCGCTCTAACCCGGTATTCTCGACCAGGAAATCCACCGCCTGGTCGAATGTCCACTGCCGGTCGTGCAGCCCGGTATCCACCACCAGCCGGGCGGCGCGGAAGGCCTCCATCTGCAGGCGACCCAGGTCACCATACGGGTCATCCTCATACCAGCCCAGGTCGGCTGCCAGCCGCTCGGCATACAGCGCCCAGCCTTCGATATAGCCGGTAAAGCCCGCCATACTGCGGAAGAGCGGCATGTCCATCTCTTGCGCCAGGCTGATCTGGAAGTGATGCCCAGGCACCCCTTCGTGGTAAGCCAGGGTGGGCATGGCAAAGTGCGGCTCACTGCCGCCCAACGGGGCGTAGAACACCCCTGGGCGTGATCCATCCACTGCAGGAGAGACGTAGAATGCGGTGCTCCCGGGGCCGGGTTTCACATCCACCTCGGCGGCAGGCCGGATGTCGAACGCCTCATCCAGGTTTTGGTTGGCTTCCTCGATCAGGGTCTTATAGCCGGGTATGATCTGCCCCCCCTGTGAAAAACCGCCATCGAACGCTGCCCGCTGAAAAAGCTGCTCCAGGTCTTCATCCTGGGGGTAGCCCAACTTGTCGAAGCGCTGGCGCATCTCTGCCTGGATGATCTGCAGGGCGTCCAACCCGAGCTGGTGGACCTCGTCTGGGGTCATATCGGTGGTTGTGTGGTGTTTCAGCGCGGCCTGGTAGTAGTCTGCTCCACCGGGCTGCTGCCAGACTCCGCCCTGGGAGGTCTCAACCGTCCGCATTCCACCCAGATACTCAGCCAGCATCCGGTAGGCGGGGATCACCGAGCTGCCGATGGTCTCGCGTGCAGCCTCCAGCATTCGTTGGCGCTCCGCCTCATCCAGACCATCCATCTCACCCAGCTTCTCCTCGAAGGCGGTGTAGAAAGGCGTCACATCCGGCGAGCTGGCGGAGATCGCCTGGATGCCGCCCAAAGATGCCTGGATGGCTACCTGGGGAGGGTATAAGCCCTTCTCCTGGCTGATATGCAGGTTCTCGACCAGCTGCTCGAGCTTCACTGCCACCTGGGATAGGCGGCTGAGGTAGTCGTCAGCGTCGTCCGGCGCAACGAGCGGGTGCAGGTCGGTAAACAGATACTCCAGCTGGTACTGGATGCCGGTGATGATCGGGTTCACCGGGTACTCGTGATGCCTGAACTCCCCCATGC
>JAQBDA010000378.1:0-3001 GCA_032124675.1 Chloroflexota bacterium | reverse complement strand
CCGGTGAACTCGTCGATGATCACGACTTTGCCAGCCTGGACCAGGTAATCCTTGTTTCTGCGGAAGAGGGTCTGCGCACGCAGTGCTTGTTCCAGGTAGCCCATCAGGCGTGCTTGTTCGGGGGTGATATCCTCAGGCCGTTCTGGATCACGCAGGGGCATATTGAGCAGGCTTTCCACGTGGGATTCGCCAATTTCAGTCAGGGTCACATTGCGATCGCGCTCATTGAGCTCGAAATCCTCGGATCTTAAGCTTTTAACTACCTGGGCCATTCGCAGGTACCACTCCGTATCATCATGGGCGGGACCTGAAATTATCAACGGAGTGCGGGCTTCATCGATCAGCACGTTATCAACCTCGTCGATGATGGCAAAAGTGTGTCCGCGCTGCACCCGGTCTTCCAGGCGCATGGTCATGTTATCGCGCAGGTAATCGAAGCCAAATTCATTATTTGTGCCGTAGGTGATATCAGCGGCATATGCCTCCCGCCGTGGAACCAGGATGAGATTATGCTGGTCTTCATGGGGAGATTCGCGCTCGAAATCCACCAGGAACGCTTTCTTGCCATTCTCAGTACGGGCAGCCATCTGCAGGACACCGATGCTGAGACCCAAGGCAGAGTAAATCACACCCATCCAGCGGGCATCACGACGGGCGAGATAATCGTTCACGGTGACCAGGTGGGTTCCTTGACCAACGGGAATATCGTCCAGGGGAATAAAATCCCAGTTGTTTGGATCTGCGCCCCATTTTTGTTCGGCTTGTATTACCCACTTCTTGTTTAGCTTTAATGCATTCAGGTAGAGCGGCAGGGTGGAAACCAGCGTTTTCCCTTCACCGGTGCGCATTTCGGCGATGATCCCTTTGTGCAGGGCGATACCACCGATCAACTGGACATCGTAATGGCGCTGACCGAGGGTTCTTTTGCTGGTCTCTTTTACAACAGCAAATGCATCCGGGAGCAAATCATCTAAAGTCTCTCCATGGGCTAAGCGGCGTCGAAATTCTGTGGTCATGCCGTACAGCTTTTCATCGCTGTACGCTTCGTATTTCTCTTCCAAACTGTTGATGTAGTCTACAATTCCAGAGTATTCTTCTATTTGGCGTTTGTTAGGGTCTCCCCCAAAAACGCGCACGATACGGTTGAGCATATTGGTTTAAGTCACTCTTTTTGTTTATTTTTTCCAGTCTGGCGATTATAGCATACATAAAATTTATCCAATCAGACTGATTAATACCCTTTAATGAGCATATTCCAACCATGGGTGAATTCTTTGACAGGGGTAATTTCATCGATTATGATCCGCTACTGGTAAATGCAGTACTGTGGACCAGCCGAGAACAGCGATAGATTGGATAGAATATAGAGCCAGCCGGTTTGAGGTTTATTTATGAGGAAATTTCTAAGTTCTTTTCGGAAACAGAACGAGCCAGGTTTTATCACGATTGTCTCTGGCCTGCCGCGCTCAGGCACCTCGATGATGATGAAGATGCTCGAAGCCGGGGGCATACCACCCTACACGGATCATATCAGGACGCCTGATGATGACAACCCGAAAGGGTATTATGAATTTGAGAGAGTAAAAAAACTGCCGGAAGGGGATACCGCCTGGCTGCCAGACGCAGAGGGGAAAGCTGTCAAGGTGATCTCCGCACTCCTGGAGCACCTCCCAATGCAATACAGTTATCGCGTGCTTTTTATGCAGCGCAAGATGGAAGAGGTCCTGGCGTCTCAAACGCAAATGCTGATCCGGAGCGGGCAACCCACCGATAAAGTAGGGGATGAACAGCTGGCTGAAATGTACGAGAAACATCTGGCGAAGGTCAATGGTTGGCTGGCGGCTCAAGCCAATTTTTCGGTTCTATACCTGGATTACAACGAGATGCTGGCTGACCCAGAAAAATATGCAGCCCAGGTCAACGAGTTTTTGGGAGGTGTATTGGAACTCAGGGATATGGCTGGGATTGTGGACGCCAATTTATACCGCCAAAGAAAGTGACTGTTAATAAGGGGAATCTATGATGGGATTACAACCCAAAAATTGTTCTGATTAAAATAGTCCGGCGATTAATCGCCAGACCTGGGCAATGATAAAGGTGATGGCGAAGCCCATTGCCAGTGGAAGCAATGCTGCCAGCGCGGTCCACTTGCGGCTGCCGGTTTCCTTGTACATCGTGTAAAGCGTGGTGCTGCAAGGGTTGTGAATCAGGCTGAAAATCATCAGGTTGACCGCGGTGAGCAGGGTCCAGCCGCCTGCGACCAGGATAGCCTTTGTGCTCTCCAGGTCCGCTTCAAACATCACGCCGGCTCCAGCACCCGGGCTGGTGATGCCGGTGAGCAAGACAGTCAGCATCAGCACGGTAGGAATGACGATCTCGTTGGCGGGAATAGCGATGATGTAGGCCAGCAGGATCACCCCGTTGAGGCCGATCAAGATACCCAGGGGATTAAGGAAATTGACGATATACTCGGCCAGGGTCTGACCGCTGATGGTGATATTAGCGACCAACCAGATCACAGCGCCGGCGGGGGCTGCAAATACGATCGCCCGCCAAAGGACGTACATCGTGCGGTCAATCAGCGAAGTATAAATTGTCTGCAGGATGCGGGGTGGGCGATAAGGAGGCAGTTCGAGGCTGAAGGAAGATACCTCACCTTTAAGCACAGAGCGAGTTAGGAACCAGGACACCACAAAGGTTAATAGGACTCCCAGCATCGCGATCCCCACCACGGCCAGTGCTGATACAAACCCAGCCAGGTAGACCGGCACCAGGGCACCCATGAAGAGGGTCGCAACCAGGATCTGAGTCGGCCAGCGTCCATTGCACAGCGCGAAATTGTTTGTGATCATGGCGATCAGGCGTTCACGGGGACTGTCGATGATGCGCGTGGCTACCATACCAGCCGCATTGCAGCCGAATCCCATCATCATAGAAAGTGATTGTTTTCCGTGTGCACCAGTTTTCTTGAAAATATTATCCAGGTTGAATGCCACCCGCG
>JAQBDA010000377.1:0-7623 GCA_032124675.1 Chloroflexota bacterium | reverse complement strand
CATGAATCACAATATCGGCGCCGGCCTCCCGGAGAAGGTCCACCAGTACCGCACTGGGACTGTAGCGGATGTCATCCGAGTTTTCTAGGTAAGCATACCCCAAAACCAGGATTCTTGAGCCTTTAATCTCCATCCCCTGAGAGCACATGGCGTCCTGCAGCAGATCGACCATGTGCTGCGGCATGGAATTGTTGATCTGGCGGGCAGCTGGGATCAATCGCAGGGGCACGTCTTTGTCTGCCACGCTGTGCACCAGCAGCCACGGGTCCTTGGGTATGCAGTGCCCACCGACACCGGCGCCGGGCAGGTGCATCTGGCGGTAGGGGCTTTTGTTCACCAGCTCGCGAACTTTCCACACATCCCCGCCGACCGCTTCGCAGATCAGCGCCACCTCGTTAGCAAAGGCAATTTGAACGTCGCGGTATGTGTTCTCGGTTGTCTTCACCAGCTCGGCGGTGATGCAGTCGGCGGGGTCCAGGTCTGCCTGGACGATGTGCCGGTACAGCACGACCATCGTTTGGGCTATCTCTGGTGTCATTCCGCCGACAACCCGGCTTACATACCGTAAATTCGCCAAAAGCTTTCCCGGCATAACCCGCTCCGGGCAGTGACCAAGGTAATATCCTTCGTTTAGTGACCAGCCTGAACTTTTTTCGAGGGCGGGTTGGACAAGGTGCTCCATCGTACCGGGTGATATGGTTGACTCCACAATGACCAGCGCGCCTTTTTTCATGACCTTCCCAAGCCCTGTGAGTGCGGATCGCAGTGCTTCGTATCTGGGGATATTGTTCTCATCCACCGGTGTCTCAACGGTGATCAAGATCACATCCCGATCACTCAACTCCTTATAATCTGTTGTTGCGTGCAATCTTCCCTGAGAGGTTACCTCCGTGACAAGCTCAGCTAGACCTGGTTCCTTCCCATCGATCGGGGATAACCCCTGATTGATCAGGTCGATACGATGCTTATTTATATCTACACCTAAGACATCAAATCCTGCTCTAGCGAACTGGCAGGCGACCGGGAAGCCGACATACCCTAAACCGATAGCTCCCAGACTGGCTTCTCCGGCTTCGATCTTATCCTGTAATAGACTCAAATTCACTCTCTACCTCGATAACCTTGTGTTTTTGCCCTGACTCGACCAGGCTTAATGCCAGGCTGAGCGCTGCCAGGCCATCCGCGCCACCTACCGGTACAGTTGTGTCCTGCATAACTGACTTGACGAAGGCCTGTAATTCGGCTTTCAGTGGCTCGTAGCGCTCGATAGCAAAGCGAGTCATGCTCCCTTCGCTGACACCTCTTAGATTTAGCAATGTTGACCAGACCATCTGGTTGGCCTGTGCATTTTCGTAAAAATACAGGTCTTGGGTGAGATCGTCCACCTGGTACAGGCCTCGTTCTGCAAGCACCAGCACTTCCCGAACTTTTGTTGGGGTCAGCCAGTTGATCTCCAATGTCCCGGTTATGCCTTCCGGGAAGCGCAGCAATCCAAGCAGCAGGTCTTCGTGCTCGGTGTGGATGCGCTGCTCGGTCTCTGCATACAATCGGATTGGATCCGATCCGGTGAGGAAGCGCATCAGGTCAAGGTCGTGGGGAGCCAGGTCGATCACGACCCCGACGTCCCGGATCCGGGAAGGGAATGGTCCCACCCTTCGACAGGCGATCTGGAATATCCTGCCCGCTTCCCCCTGGGAGATTTTTTCCTTGAGTGCTTGAATGGCTGGGTTGAAGCGGACGATATGACCAACCATTAGCTTTCTGTCCAGCTCGCCTGCTCTTTGCATGATCCGCCGGCCTTCATCCAGAGTACTCGCTATCGGCTTCTCTACCAGGATGTGCGCACCGGCATCCAATGCGTCCAAGGACACTGCGGCGTGCAGTGCAGTTGGCACAGCAATCGATACTACATCGGGTTGCTCTTTCTCCAGCAGCTCAAGGTGATTAGAGTAGCCATGTATTCCTTCCCGTATAGCAACCGAACGAGCAGTTTCTGCATCTGGATCTGCTATCGCGACCAGGTGTACATCTGGCAGCTCATTGTAAATCCGGGCGTGATTCCTGCCCATTGCCCCAACACCGATTACTGCCGCTTTAATCATCGGTAGCTTGCCTGTGTGGTTTTGGTCATGACTATACTAAATACCCATTAACTGCTGCGACGATCGTTTCCAAATCCGTCTGACTCAATCCTGGATGAACAGGGAGGGAGAGCACTTCCTCGGTTGCCCGTTCAGAAACAGGCAAGGTCTGATTGTACCCCAATTCATTGACATAGTAAGTCTGTTTGTGGATCGGAACCGGGTAATATACACCACACCCAATGCCCTTCTGACTCAAATGATCGATCAAACCGTCACGTCTGCCATCCTGCACACGAATTGTGTATTGGTGGAAAACATGCTCATATCCCTCCGGTACCCTCGGCACATGAACATTTTTCAGATTATCAGATAGATACCGGGCGTTTTCGACGCGGCTTTTATTGAAATGCTGGAGTTTCTTCAGCTGAGCCAGACCGATCGCTGCATGGATATCGGTCATACGGAAGTTGAAGCCAAGTTCGTCGTGGTAATACCTGCGGCGCATACCATGCTGGCGGATCACCCGGCAGCTCTCTGCCAGAGCATCGTCATCGGTGGTGATCATGCCGCCCTCGGCGGAGGTGATGTTCTTGGTTGGGTAGAGTGAAAACGTCCCGGTCCCAAAAGAGCCGACCTTGTGTCCATGGTAGCTGGCACCGTGGCTTTGGCAGGCGTCTTCAATGACTTTGAGACCATGCCGGGAGGCGATGTCCATTATAGGATCCATATCGCAGCTTAGACCGAACAGATGGACAGGCATAATCGCTTTTGTCTGTGGTGTTATCGCTCTTTCAATGACCTGCGGGTCGATATTGAACGTAACTGGATCTATATCTACAAATACAGGCCGGGCGCCTACATACAGAATGCTGTTAGCAGAAGCGATAAATGTAAATGGTGCGGTGATAACCTCATCCCCTGCTCCGATCTCGTTCGCCAGCAGCGCAGTGTGAAGGGCAGTGGTACCGGAGGTGGTGGCAATAGCGTGTTTCACCCCGCACATCGCGGCAAATGCCTCTTCGAATGCCTTCACTCGGGGTCCTTGGGCCAGGATGCCCGAGTCTAGCACTTCAAGTACAGCCTGTTTTTCTTCTTCGTCGATTAATGGTTTGGCAATGTTGATCATGAGATTTTTCCCCATTCTATTACAGCGATTTCAACAACCCTCCCGCATTTCGGACAGTGCAAGGAGGCCGTCTGATTGACTTTTTTGTCCAGTTCGAGGCGAGTGCCGCACGAACAGACGAAACCATGCAAGCGGGCAGGATTCCCCCAAACAAGGCCATGATCTGGCACGTTTTGAGTGACCACACTGCCTGCGCCCACCATGGACCAGGCACCTATGGTTGCCCCGCACACTATCGTAGAGTTTGCACCCAAAGCGGCGCCTTTCCGGATCAAGGTTCTGCCCAGCTCCCAGTCGTCCGCCGCTTTTAGGCTGCCATCTGGATTAACCGCACGTGGATGCAGGTCGTTGGTGAAACAGACATGCGGACCGACGAATACGCCATCCTCAATCGTAACACCATGGAAAACAGATACGTAGTTTTGGATTTTGACGTTGTCGCCAATTATCACTCCGGCATCGATATAAACCCCCTTTCCGATGATACATTGTTTGCCAATAATAACTCCTTCGCGAATCTGCGCCTGGTGCCAGATACTGGTCGCTTCGCCAATCTGGGCCTGTTCGGATACGTCTGCTGTTGGATGTATGCGGATCGGCATTGAATGGATACCTCTCTCTTGTTCTAATAGAAGTGATGTTGTCCCAGGTATTTGCGTATCAATATACCCCTTCATGAACCTTACTGCAAATGCAATCATACTAGGAAATATGGATGCGTCAAGGAGGTGAATGAAAAAGGCCAGCTTGAGAACGCAAGCTGGATCAATATCTGGTAGACTCTGCGTGTCGTAAGGTGAACTTGCAGGAATGGATAATGGTATGAAGGAGACTAAATGCAGCCGGTCCTGAGAATCGATCTGTCGACAGGCTTACATGATCTTCTAGATATTCCGAAGAGTTGGGAAGAGGGCTATTTAGGAGGCGCATCCCTTGCCGCGCGGATGCTGTACGAGTGGCTGATACCTGCAAATAGTCCTTTTGATGAACACACCCCATTACTGTTCCTGACAGGTCCATTGACAGGTACCTCCGGCCCGGCAGTTGGGCGGTTCGTGATTTGCAGCAGATCACCGGCAACCGGATTGTGGGCAGAATCAAATTGTGGTGGATTTTGGGGTCCTGAATTACGCAGAGCGGGATTGGATGGATTGTTGGTTATAGGCTGCAGTGATCGTCCAGTCTATATAGTTATTAGAGACAAGAACATAGAAATTCGCAGCGCAGACCACCTGTGGGGTTTGGACACTTATACTACTCAATCGACCATTGAGAATGATCTCGCAGTCGGTAAGGTGCGTATAGCTGCAATTGGTCCTGCGGGCGAGGCACGCATACCGTTCGCGCTGATCCTGGTTGACCATGGCCGTGTAGCTGGTAGAACCGGAGTTGGAGCCGTGATGGGGGCAAAACGGCTGAAAGCAGTCGTGGTTCAAGGCCATGGCAGCGTTCCTGTGTATGATTTAGAGCGTTATCTGCCACTCCGCTCGGAAGCCAATCGAAATCTCAGAGATGATCCAATTTCAAGGATCGCCCGGGAGCTAGGCACTGCCAGTGTTGCAGATTACTTCGATTATCTGGGGCTGATGCCAAAGCGATACTTCCAATCGTCGAGCTTCCCTGACGAGCTGGAAGTGACCGGCCCGGCGATAAAAGATAGTATATTGACTGGTAAGAGTGCATGCCACGCATGTGTGATTGCATGTGGGCGAGTTGTGACACTCGAAGATGGGGAGAAACATAAGGGCCCGGAATATGAGACGTTGGTTGGCTTTGGACCGAATTTATGGTTGAACGATAAGGTGTTTGCAACACAGATGGGTGAGCTTTGCGACCGCTATGGGATGGACAGTATCAGTCTCTCTAATACACTCGGCCTGGCGATATTACTTTTCGAAAAAGAGATCATAACCGAACGTGATACCGGAGGGCTGCATCTCCGATGGGGGGACAAGACTGTGGTCGAACAACTGGTCCACCAAACTGTAAGGCGAGAAGGGTTCGGAGCCTGGATTGCCGAAGGTGCTAGAAATCTAGCCAGGCGGTTTGGAGTAGAGGATGAAGCTGTCCAGGTAAATGGTCTGGAGGTTGCTTACCATGACCCTAGGGCTGCATCTGGGATGGCACTGGTATATGCCACATCACCCAGGGGAGGATGCCATAACCAGTCCGATTATTTCATGGTCGAGCTCGGGCAGGTAGAAACCGGTTTGGGGTTTGAGCGATTCTCCCCTTTTGCTGGCGGAGAGAAAGCCGCGAATGTTGCCCTTCATCAGGACTGGCGCACATTATTCAACTCCCTTGTCATATGCCTGTTTGCTAACGTGCCACCATCAGTGCTGCTGGAATTGATCAATGCTGCCTGCCCGGTAAAGTGGGAAGCGAGCGAGATGATGAAAGCGGGTGAGAGGGGTTGGAACCTGAAGCGGGTGATTAACAATCGCCTGGGATTGCGTGCAGAGCATGACATTATACCGAAGGCATTTCTTGTCCCATACCCAGATTCGGATGACTCTCGAGACTTTGTCCCTCAATATAATGAAATGATTTCTGCTTACTATCAGGCAAGGAGCTGGGATCCGGTTACAGGGTTCCCATCCCGTGAGAAATTGAAAGAGCTGGATTTAGGCTGGGCGATCGATGATCTCTGGTAGTTTATCGTACGGGAGTTTTTTGGTATGAAATATGTCAGTGTTGCAGAAATGATTGCAATCGAAAAAGAAGCAGATCGCAGTGGGCACACTTATGACAGGATGATGGAGAATGCTGGTCTGGGGCTGGCACAGGTAATCCATGAGCGCAACCGGCATCTGCAGCCTGGACCAATTGCAGGATTAATTGGCTCGGGCAACAATGGAGGCGATACGCTGGTAGCTCTGGCACATTTATCCGTTTGGGGATGGCAGACAATGGCATACCTGGCACTTCCAAGAGCGGCTGATGACCCTCTCCTGAGCAGGTTTATCGAGGCTGGTGGTGAGCTTATAGATGGTGAATTTGATACGGACTATCAGCAATTGGAGCATAGCCTTCGAGCTTCATCCATCCTGTTAGACGGCATCCTTGGAACCGGGATAAAGCTACCACTACGCGGAAAGATCCCCGATATTCTGATTGCTGTTGGACAAACAGCGGCAGACATGGACGTAATGCCGACAATCATCGCGGTTGATTGTCCCTCGGGCGTGGATTGTGATACCGGGGAGACAGCGGCGGAGTGTTTGCATGCCGATTTAACGGTTACGATGGCGGCTGTGAAAATGGGTCTGCTTAAATTCCCGGCATATAACTATGTAGGTGTGCTGCAGCCGGTAGGCATTGGGCTGCCAGAGGGATTGAGAAGCTGGGAGTCGATTCAACGCTTCGCCGTAAATGATACGTATGTGTCCCATCAT
Organism: Chloroflexota bacterium; assembly: GCA_032124675.1. Taxonomy (GTDB): domain Bacteria; phylum Chloroflexota; class Anaerolineae; order Anaerolineales; family UBA4823; genus JAQBDA01. The sequence continues at coordinate 1,018 of JAQBDA010000377.1, read as the reverse complement.
TTGCATCCTCGAAGCTTAGATTCCCATAAAGGTACGTTTGGAACCGCTCTGATCATTGCAGGTTCGGTCAATTATACGGGAGCGGTGATTCTGGCAGGTGAATCTGCATACCGTGTCGGAGTGGGTTTGGTTATACTAGCAGTCCCGGAAGCAATACATGGGATACTGGCGGGCAATCTGCTGGAAGCGACATGGCTGCCCTTACCACATGAAACGGGAGCGATTTCCGAAGAAGCGGCCAATGTGATCTTCCAAAACCTGGATCGCCCGACAGCTATTCTTGTAGGACCTGGGCTCGGGCTGTCTGAGACGACACGGCGATTTCTATCTCAATTGCTGGTGGAAAATCAACAGGATCTGCCTGATAGGGCACCTTTCGGGGAGATCAGAGTAGGTGATCACCCGGCAGTACAGAAATTGGTTATTGATGCCGATGGTCTCAGATTGCTCGCCTCGTTGCCAGATTGGCCTGATAGATTGCCGTCGAATTCCGTATTGACACCACATCCTGGCGAGATGGCAGCGCTGACAGGTATACCGGTGGCTGATATCCAGGCTGATCGTTTAGGAACCGCCGAAAAATACGCCCGGCTCTGGGGGCATGTTGTAATTCTAAAGGGAGCATTTACGGTGATTGCTTCTCCAGACGGTCAGACCGCCATTGTGCCAGTTGCTACGCCCGCCCTCGCACGAGCAGGTACAGGTGATGTGCTGGCAGGTCTGGTTGTTGGACTATTAGCACAAGGTGTGCATGCATTTCCTGCTGCTGTTACAGCCGCGTGGATCCATGCCCGCGCAGGTCTGCGTGCTGCAGCAGTCTTAGGCAGTACATCTGCTGTCCTGGCAGGAGACGTAATGCGAGGAGTGGTGGATATACTGGCTGATATATACGCTGATCGGGCAATTCGCGCTGGGGTGTTTGGGCGGGCATCGCCCGCCCAAACACCCCCAATTTCCCCTGAACTGCGTAACTTCTAAGCTTGTTAAATATTTCGGAAAATAGTAATAAACCCGCACC
>JAQBDA010000376.1:0-3193 GCA_032124675.1 Chloroflexota bacterium | reverse complement strand
CGGCTGGCTGCGATCCGCGATTTTGCCCTGGCGGCGGAGGCAGTCGGCGGCGCCGCTGCGCTGCTTGATCTCACGGTAGAGTATCTGGGGACCCGACAGCAGTTTGGCCGTCCGCTGGCGATGTTCCAGGCGCTGAAGCATCGTTGTGCAGACCTCAAGGCACTCAACGAAGGCGCTGAAGCTCTGCTGATGGACAGCCTTGGCAGGGTAAGCGAAAGTCTGGATACTGCAGTGGCAGTTGAACCTGTGGCCGAACTGGCGGGCAAGGGAGCCAAACAGCTCGCGACTGCCGCTTACGCGAGCATGGCAGAGGAATCCCTGCAATTGCATGGCGGTATTGGTATGACCTCGGAACATGTCTGCCATTTATTCCTGAAACGCGCGATGTTGAATGAACACCTGGGCCGGGGGTATGAAAGTTATTATCTGGACCTGGCAGCGGGTCTGACGGGTAGTACCTGATGCCGTGCAAATATGATTTGTCCGGTGGTCGGGGATTATCAACAGGCGCGAATTGTTAGTTGATTCGTGCAAATACACGAGGCCGTGAGCAAGCTCGCGGTCAGTATGTGTTTTAATGTTTTATGAACCCTGGCTGTCATTGCCCTGCGCGCAACGACACGAGGATATTTTTCACTTGTTGAATAACAGAAGGTGCTTATGTTTTCCGGAATCCTGATTAACAAAGACGACTCTGGCCAGACGGTAGAAGTCGCCCAGATCGATGAGACCCAACTTCCCGAGGGTGATGTCACCGTCGATGTCGAGTACTCGACCATTAACTATAAGGACGGGCTTGCCATTACCGGGAGTTCACCGGTGGTTCGCAAGTTCCCCATGGTGCCCGGTATCGACCTGGCCGGGGTCGTTCGAAAGAGCAGCCACGCAGATTGGAAGGAGGGCGACCGGGTTGTGCTGAATGGTTGGGGTGTTGGTGAAAGCCATTGGGGTGGACTGGCACAAAAAGCGTGCCTGAAAGGTGATTGGCTGGTGCCGTTGCCCAGTGCCTTCACCAGTCGCCAGGCTATGGCTATCGGCACCGCCGGTTATACCGCCAGCCTCTGTGTCGAAGCGCTGCTGGCACACGGGGTAAGACCCGGGCAGGGCGAAGTGCTGGTCACCGGTGCAACCGGTGGTGTGGGCAGTGTGGCTGTCGCCCTGCTGGCCAAAGCCGGCTTCACAGTGGCGGCAGCCACTGGCAAGGCCTCGGAAGGCGATTACCTGAAGCAATTGGGAGCCTCCGTGATTATTGACCGGGCAGAGTTGTCCGCGGCGGGCAAACCCATGCAGAAAGAGCGTTGGGCTGGCGTCATCGATTCCGTGGGCAGCCACACCCTGGCCAATGCCTGTGCGCAGACCCGCTACGGTGGTTCAGTCGCTGCCTGTGGCCTGGCCCAGGGCATGGATTTTCCGGCATCGGTAGCTCCTTTCATCCTGCGCGGCGTATCGCTCTTGGGCATCGACAGTGTGATGGCACCCAGGCCGCCACGTTTGGCAGCATGGGGGCGGCTGGCCAGGGATCTGGATGCCAGCGCGCTGGATATGATTGCCACCGAAATCGGCCTGGACGGCGTGGTGGCGGCTGCGGCTGACCTTATGCGAGGCAAGGTGCGCGGCCGTATCGTGGTTGACGTCAACAAGTAGGGCTCGTCGGGGTCAGGGCCCCAACTCAAGGCTCAACCCAAGGGATATGCCCGCTATAACGCCAAGAGAGGAAGTCTGATGTCTGCGGAGATGACTGAAAGTTCTGTGCAACTCGACATGAGCGACGTCGATAAATGGATCGGCAAGCCCGTGATTTTCGCGGAATTATGGGACCCCTGTAATGCGACGGATATACGCCGCTGGGTGCAGGCAATGGACTATGCCAACCCGATCCACTGGAATGAAGAATTCGCCAGGGATTCCAGATTCGGTGGCATCGTGGCGCCACAGTCCTTCACGGTGGCCATGGACTATGGTCATGGCTGCCACCCGGCCTGTGTCGGCAAGATTCCAGGGTCCCACCTTATCTTCGGCGGCGAGGAGTGGTGGTTCTACGGCACAGTGGTTCGTCCCGGCGACAAGCTATTCCAGACGCGCCGCTTTGACGGTTATTCCATCGCCGATACCCGATTTGCCGGCCCCACGGTGTTTTCACGCGGTGACACCGTTCATCGCAACCAGAATGGCGCCCTGGTGGCCAAGGAGCGCTCCACCGCGATCCGCTATCTTATTGAAGAGGCGAAGAAGCGCGGTATGTATGACAAGGAACAACGCGCACCCAGGAAGTGGACAAGCGCCGAGCTGGAAGAGGTGGGGCGTATCCGCATGGACTGGATTCTGTCCAATCGTGAGGGCAAGTCGCCACACTATGAAGAGGTCAAGGTGGGCGATAAGCTGCCCCGTCGGGTAATCGGCCCGCACTCGGTTGTCACTTTCGCCCTGGAGTGTCGCGCACACCGCCAGAATATCTGGGGTACCTGGCGCTGGAATGCGCCAGACGGTGTGTACGATCCGGCCAGGGAAGATGCCGGCTTCGATGCGAATATGACCTACGACCATGAGGCCGGCCTGATTGACCCACGCCAGAAGGACGGGCTCTATCACGGTCCCTCCAGCGGTCACATCAATGCCGACAAGGCAGAAAAGATCGGCATGGGTGGTGCCTATGGCTACGGGGCTTCCATGAGTGCCTGGTTCCACGACTATGTCGCCTACTGGGCGGGCCACGATGGCTTTATCTGGCACTCGAAATCGAACTTCCGCAGCCCGGCCTTCGAGGGCGACGTCACTTATATCGACGGCGAAGTCATCGAAAAAATAGAACAGTCGCCATACGGTATGCCGGTGGTTGTGGTCAAGGTGAAGCAGACTACCCAGGATGGCGACGTTATTCTCAGCGCCACTGCTGAGGTTGAGTTGCCATTTTGAGCCGCCCCGCATGGCGTTGGTAGAAGATTTGGCGGTTTCCCTGGTCCGGGGTATTCCCCTGGGCGAAGAGGGCTGCATCGGCTCGCAGACAATTCCCGGTTACCTGCGCGAAGTATGTAACCGTTACCCGCAGCGCGAGGCGGTGGTCATTCACCTGGCAGATGGCGTGCTGCGCTGGAGCTACCAGGATCTCTGGGATCGTTCCGTCGAGGTCGCCAAGGCCTTGATTGACTCCGGTGTGGGCAGGGACAGCCGGGTTGGTATTCTGATGACCAACCGA
>JAQBDA010000375.1:0-6160 GCA_032124675.1 Chloroflexota bacterium | reverse complement strand
GCTTCAGCATCCCCAGCCGCGGGCTGTTGAAATCCGGCTGGTTGTAAACATAGATGGCAGATGTGGTTATTCGGCCCCGACCTATGGGCGCTGGCAGGATTTCTTTATCTTGTGGGGGTAATATTCCGGATGGTCCGGCGGTCAGCGCCAAGGCTCCCACACTGCTCATCTTCAAAAATTCCCGCCTTGATAGTTTTGTGGATTTCATCGCTGCCTGTCGATTTTATTCCGTGAGGCGATCCCAGCTATTCTGACAGCATCAGGTGCTGTCTTTGACCAGGATGATTTCGGACACCTCTGGCGGGCAGTTATAGCGGATTGGAACGCTGATCACACCCACACCAGGGCTGGTGTACAGCCACAGATCCCCGACCTGAAACAACCCCATATTATATTTTTTCCCCAGGTAGGGTGCGATGATCGGCTTACCGTTGAAACGGACCTGACCACCATGCGTGTGACCGGCCAGCATCAGAGATACCCGCGGGTCATAAGCGTACTGGTCAGCCAGGTCGGGCTCGTGCAGCAGCATGACCGTTGGCGTATTGTCCGGCAGTCCCTGGTAAGCTGCACCCAGATCGGCATGCCCGCTCCAACCGTCATCCAGACCAACCAGGTTGATGGATGAGCCGCCGTCTGTAAGCTGCACGCCGTGGTTGAGCATGACGGGGATCCGTGATTCACGCAGGCCTTGCTTGACCATCTCGACATCCGCCCAGATGTCATGGTTTCCTATCACAGCGAAGATACCATGCCTGGTATTCAATCCCGCCAGTATGGGAGCTAGTTCGAATATGGCATCTTCCTCTTGCCAGACATAATCTCCGAGATATACACCCAGATCAGGCCTAAGTTCGTTTGCCAGATCAACACATTTGCGCATCAGCTCTGGTCGGGCATAAGGGTATATATGAAAGTCAGTCATGGCGACAATCCGGTAGCCGTGGAATGCATCCGGAAGGCCGCGGATCGGCACTTTTATGGTTTTAACAACCGGGTGATTGAGCTCATTATTGGCAATTAAAGAGATAGCTGGTGTGGAAATGAGCCCTGCAATAGCTGCAGTGCTGAATTTGATGAAACGCCGGCGAGTGTGTCTTATCATCTCAGGTGATCTCTACCAGGGTACCGTTCCCCCGCCGCTCCCAATCGGTTCGCGATTCGATGGGAACCTTGAACACCGGCGTCGACCAGCGGAACAGCCACTTCGCATCCTCGTTTTTCATGTTGACGCAGCCGTGGCTCATCTGTATGCCGAAGTTGTTATGCCAGTACGTGCCGTGCAGGGCATAGCCGCCCGGGTTGAGGAAAAAACAGGTCCATGGGACGCCCGGCAGGGAGAACGCGCCTTCTGCATCCGGGTTGCCGGTGACGCTGCCCATATGTTTGTTGGGCATCTTGGAGAAGATGCGGTGCCGTCCAGGAGGGGTGGCGGAGGGCAGGTCATCAGCCGATTGCCTGCGGCTGGGGATCCCTGAAGAGATCTTGGCTTTATAGACTTCTTGATCGTACTCGTAGGCAGTGAATGTCTGCTCCCGGATAGAGATCTCGATCCGCTTTTCATGATCAGGTACGTTGGCGGAGATGGGTGCCAGCTCATCATCTGCGATCGGTCTCAGGTGATAAGCGGGGACGAAATATTTCAGATAGGAGTCCAGCTCGGAAGTCACCTCGTACCAGGGTTCGCCATCCGGTCCCTCATCGACGCTGGTCGCCCAGTGGGTGGTCTGGTAGTACAGCCGCTCCCCCTTCCACGGTTGCCAGCCCTCCCTTGGGGTGTACTGGAAAGCAGTGGTATATGGTACGGTAACTTCGCAAAGCTGCCCGGCTTCGGGGACGCTGCTCAATACCGGGTTGTGATTGATTTTTACGATCTGTAAAAACCTGCTGTGAAGGTAGCCGCCCCAGACACGGTACCAAAGCGGGTTATAGGCCGGTCCATATTGCGATTCGGTTTCGAAATAGATGTGGATAATCTGGTCGCGGTAGCGCTTGCCGACGATCTGGCTGTCATCCCGCGGCAGGCTGTAAAGGTCGATCTCATCGACTGTCACCCGGGCTATCACGCCGTTATCTTTTTCGCCGGGGCGCGGAAAATCGGGACCAAAGGCCAGTGCCCCAAGCCCCAGTCCGCTTATTTTTAGAAAATCACGCCGGGTTAGATGTTTAGTCATACGTGAGGGGATTATAATCGAACTGGGTGTGAGTTGGCGCCAGTATCGGCAATATTATGTGTTTTTTAAGCAATATTGCATAATTTAAATTTATGTGGTAACATGATTGTGCGAGCGTCCGGGTGCCCCCCTCACCCGGGCGTTCGCATTTAAAAGTATTGCCCCGGATGAAAAATCACTCGGGACAATTTCATTCTGCTGTCGGGGCGCTGGGATTTGAACCCAGGGCCTCTTGCACCCCATGCAAGCGCGCTAGCCGGACTGCGCCACGCCCCGTCCTGGCGAAAGGTATTCTACATCACGGGGAGGAAGTTGTCAATGAAGGCAGTACCCGGCAGCCTCATCAGTCTGGGTGGCTGCGGCGGATCAGAACCGGAGGCATTATACCCATTTCGATCCGGTTATAATCAATAGTTGTCGCTACTGCGAAGGGGATTCAAGGACCCAATTAGCCTATGGATACAAGTGGTTTCTATTGCAGGCATTGAAAAAATATTCTGTGACCCTGCTGGTCATTTTCCTGACATCCTGCAGCCCGGTGGGACTGAGTCCGTCTGCCAGCGCGGTTGTGTCGGTTGAGGCAACATCGGTCCAAATCTTAACCGGGACGCCTAACCAACTGCCCGCCAGCACTGAACTGCCGCTACCAAGTCACACGCCGCTGTCCGCTACCGCAGCTATCGTGGCGAGCCAGGTGATTCCCGCGGCTACAGTCCCTACCCAGCCCAATGCCATCCGGATCTGCTCACCCCTCACTATCCACCCTCTTGAAGAGCTGCCCGAGATCATCTCCGACCCCTACCGCCCGCCGCCACCCGGTAAGGAGCAGCGCCACCATGGGGTAGATTACTCTTATTACCGGCGCGGTGAACGCCTGTCCATACAGGGGGTAGGTGTGCAGACCGTCCTGCCGGGCGTGGTATCCACTGCTCTTGCAGAGACTTTTCCCTACGGCAACCTGGTTATCATCGAGACTCCGTTCGCCTCACTGCCAGCCGGGTGGATGGAGTCCTTAGAGATCCCTTCTGGGGGATCGATCTATACACTGTACGCTCACATGGAAGCGCCGTCTGAGGTAAAACTCGATGAATGGGTGGATGCCTGCCAGCTTCTGGGAACGGTAGGACTGAGCGGTAATGCTGCCGAGCCACACCTGCATCTTGAGATGCGCGTCGGGCCTGCTGGCGTAAGTTTCAGCAGTATGGGCTTCTATAAGGCGGATGATACAGCAGAAGAGCGCAGCAATTATATTCGCTGGCGGACCGGCGGCGAGTTCCTGCACTTCGACCCCATGCTGGTGCTTACCGGATTTAATGGTGATTGAGGCGGGAATAGACGTGTAATCCCCGGTTAGAAGCTATCTGGGGCGTGGTTCGTAGCGGCCGGACTCGAGCCAGGCGTGTAAGCTCCCCCGGTAAAGTGCCCGCTCGAAGAAATCATCCACCTCTTTCAGCCCACTATATCCCGATTTGAGCAGCACAGCCATCAGCGGTTTAAGCTGCCTGGCATAATGGTGCATGCAGGCTTCTGGATGTATGCCAGGCCAGGAATAGCAGCTCACCGCGGTTCGCCGGCATGCCGTTGGGATCGATTCTGGGATCGTATCCGTCCAGTCTACATCTTCCGGTTTAAAGATATATTTGTCCAGGTTGCCCTGGGGGATGCCTTCAACACCCCGCACCACCGGCGGGTCGCTGTCCAGCGTATACGGGTCGACGGCTAAATCGACCAGGATAGCATGCCGAGGCAGCCAGTCAATCCAGGCATTCGGCACCACCGGGTTGGCTGTATCCCTGCGTTGTGTTGCATCGACCAGGATGTCCGTGTCTCGGAACAGTTTCTGCATGGTCGCTGGGTTGGTGGTGATATTTCGTCCCACGCTTACTGCCACTGCCCCAAGGCCTTCAACGCCAATGTGCTCGTTGTTGCGCTCGATATTCCCCAGTTTGGTGCCGGCTTCAACTGCGTGCTTGCCGACCATCCCTGTTCCCAGTACCAGCACTTTGATCGGTTTGCCATCAGGATGTTGCAAGTCAGGCCAGTCTGCCTCCAGAACATCGAATGCCACCTCCAGCCCGTTCCAGGCAACGGCGCGCATGTTTTCGACCATACGCAGGTTGTTGTCATTCACGATGCTGTCCAGCGATACAGCGTTCACGCCCAAGTCCTTCAAAGCCTGGACCCGTTTCGGGCGGGTCGGGAAATGGAGCATGGAGACCAGACAACCACCCGGTTTGATCAGTTGGTATTCCTGCAGGTTGGGCGAGCGCAGCACAACGACCAGGTCTTGTAGGAAGGCTTCATAACGGGTGCACCTGCGCACTCTCTCGTTGCCCCACCGGTAATCATCGAACATGAAGCCAGAGCGTGCGCCGTAGCCCTCCTCGATATAGATGAAGGCTCCTTGAGAGGCAAGGAACTGGATGAACTCTGGTAAGAATACACGCTTCTCACCCGCTTCATTCATCATACGTGGAAAACCGATTGTCATTGTACTGCCCATCTCCACTGCTGCCGACCTCCTACCCCTTATTCACCTTCGTTATTTTGAGCGTATGATATTGAGTTCAGGCGCCGTCCTGAGCCGTCTTCTTCTCTCTCATTCGGGCGTGGTTGTTCTCCACTTCGGGGTGCCATCTCGACAGGATTGCCCTGGATATTGCGCGTTCGAAGAACGTCCCATCCGGATCGATGTTGTGCAGCTCTCCCCGCGTGATCATGATATGTATCAGAGGTCGAAGCTGCCGCCCGTACAGCTCCATGCACTGTTTTGGATAGATCCCCGGCCAGGAATAACAGGAGACCGAATGGCGGCGATAAATCGTAGAAACGCATCCCGGAAGATTGTCGAATGCCGGGTCGTCCGGCGGGAAGATATACCGGTCCAGATTGCCCTGGGGAATGCCTTCGATCCCCTTCACTAAAAATACGTCTGTATCGCAGAAATATGGATCAACTGATAGATCGACCAGTACGGCATGTTCTGGCAGGTACCCGATCCACCGGTTGGGGATCACCGGAACGCCCGGGTCAGGGCGCTGGGTGGCATCCACCAGCATATCAGTCCGTGAGAGCAGCTCCTTCATCACATTCTCGTAAGGAGTGATGTCGAAATCGATAGCAGTCACATTCACACCGGGGATACCTGCTTCGTACAATCGCTTGCGGAGTTGTTCATCTCCATAGCGGATTGCTGCATGAACCACATTTACGCCTACTGCACCTACCCCCACAAGAGTGACCTGGATCGGTGGCCGGTTTGGGCTGCCGAATCCGGGCGCAGGATATGTTGACCGCAGCACTTGGAATCCGGCTTCGACTCCGTTCCAGGCAACCGCGCGCAGGTTCTCAACCAGTCTGCGCCCGGTGTCATCTTTTATCGAGTCCAGTGAGACGGCTTCGATTCCAAGGCTGCGCAGGAAATCCACACGCATCGGACGGGTGGGGTAATGCAGCATCGATATCAGACAGGATCCCGGCTGCATCTGGCGAATATCCTCATCCTCCGGGTAGCGCAGCACGAGGACGAAATCTTTCTGGTAAGTCTCCTCGCGTGATGTAAAGGTCACGGAAGGTGCGGCTTTCCTGTAATCTTCCTCCAGGTAATCCATGCCAGAGCCGTAGCCGTATTCCAGATATACCTGCGCGCCATAACTCTCCAGGCGGGCGACAAAACTGGGCAGGAAATCTCGCCGTTCTCCTGGTTCTTTGTGCATGCGTGCCAGACCGATGCTAATATTTTTCTCCATATCCGCGAGCCCCTGTAAGATTGGTTTTATAACGTTCAGTTTACCACAGGATATTTTCTATAGTCCTGCCTCCGGATGTGCAGGCACACAGGATTCTTGACACCAAGCACAAATTTTGGTAATCTATATCTACCGACCGTTCGGTAGGGAGAGCTTGATGACCAAAGACGATATCCTCAGTGCTGCTGCCCAGATCTTCAGTCAGAAAGGGTTTCACGCGGCCTCCATGCAGGATAT
>JAQBDA010000374.1:0-4592 GCA_032124675.1 Chloroflexota bacterium | reverse complement strand
CGTGGCACTGGATTGGAGAGCCCGATTGTATTTTTTGTGGGAATGCACCAGTTGATCGAGGAGGAGCAAAGCCTGCGGATCTCTGATGAGGAGCGGGAGCAGCTTATCATTGATAATACGCGAAGGATCTACATGGCGATCACCCGTGCCGGCCAGCGATTAATCCTTACCTATGTAGGTGATCTGCCTGAAGATATTAGATGGCTATTTAAGGGAGACGTGGACATAATTCAGGCTGCCCGGAGCATAGCTTTGATACCGGTGCCAAGAGGTAGGCCATAACGCCGTGTCATTGTTCAGGGAAAATGACACCCTTTTTTTAAATTCGAACAAGTAATAAAGGCTGAGACAGGTACCATGATCAGCCATATGGCGGAGCGCTACTACCTTTACACATCGCTGTCAATATGCTCCCTTGGCGGGTGGCGTTAAGGATGGCTCTGGCGCGGTAATACTACTGGCCTGGCTCGAAACTTTGTTCCATGCTGAGCAAGCGCAGCACATCCTTTGTCAGCTGCAGGGCGCGAACATAAGGAAGCTCTGACGCAGATTCTGCCGCCCTCTGCCCGTAACCCAGGTTGGCAGCATCGTTGCGCCGGCAGATGTCGATGCCATGGATAAAGGCGATCAACTCGACCACGACCGTATTGGCTCCGGTCTTATCTGCCAAGCGCAGCCCGTATTCGTGCACGCGCACTCACTGGGGTGTAGCCGTGGATCACGTCCCAATCCAGCCAGTAGTCTTCGTTTAGCTTCCTCAGAAGTTCCGCGGTAATCACTTCGGATGGAAATTCAGCAGCGGGCATGCCTCAGCCTTTGCGGCCCTTCTTGCGCCTCATTAGCTTCTCAAACATCGCCGCTGTGTCTACCAACCCCACCCGCAGGCGGTAAATCTCCAGCTTGGGATTCTCGGGGTCGACCCGCTCCCACGTCTCGAACCAGGAACGGGCGGCGTCTTTGTTCTTCTCCGCCAGGCACAGCTCGATCTGCGCCATGCACAGCACCTCATATTCGCTGTAGTGCAGCCGCTTGCGCTGCATCAATCCATTGAGTAAATCGCGAGCTTTATCCACATCGCCGACCTGCATTGCCATGTGCGCCATGCTGATGATGCCGAAGGTGTAATCGGGGAAACGCCGGTGGATATCCTGCAGCATAGCGTGCGCTTTTTCTTCTTCGCCCTGCATATCGAATGCCTTGGCCAGGTTGTTGAGCAGGGAGGGCGAATCCGGCTCCAAGGCGACCGCCTGTTCTAGCAGTCGCTGCGCCTTCTGAGGCTCGTCATCCTGTAAGGCATCATACGCCTCTTCATAAAGCTGCTGCACCTCGGGGCTGAAATGGGGACTATCCGGCTCGGGGGTGATCTCGAAACTCAGGAACAGGATATCGCGCCACTCACCAGCCATCCACATGCGGGTCGTGCCGCTGGGCAGCAACCCGGCTTCCGAGAGCGCCTGGGCAGCATTTATGCGCTGCTTATCCCGGCCGCGCTGGCCGCGGATAAACTCCTCGAGCGCCGCCAGCAGGTCGGGGTGGTGCGACATCCCCGCCAGGTTGATGGCGAAATCGATGCTCAGGGGGTCGCTGCGCCCCAGCATGTGCGGTGCCAGGAAGATCAGCTCGGGATGCCGGTCCAGGAACTGCCCAGCCGCAGCCTGCACCGCCGAATCCTGCTTGCGGCGGGCGGCTTTCTCGAGGGTGTTCGAAAGCTCGCGGATGGTGCCCCCCGTTATCCAGACCGCCAGCGGCATTCCCCAGGGGCCGCAGCGATGACCTGGAGGCTGTTTTAGATCGTCAAGCTGCTGCTGGGCCAGCTCGAAACCCGGCTGCAGATCCAGCGCGCGCTGCCACAGGCGGCGGGCTTCTTTCTCTTTACCCTGATTCCAATGCGCCACCGCGGCCAGGTGCAGGAAAAGCGGGCTGGCCTCTGGCGGTTTGAGCGCGCCAGCTTTTTTTGCCTGCTCGTACAGATCCAGTACGGCCCGGTCGTCGCCCAGGATGCTGAACGCCTCCGCTTTTTTGGTCCAGAAATCGATTGCGGGCGCTTGCGAGGCTTTGAGCCGCTCTGCCATGGCGGCAGCTTCCTCGGGCTGACCGGAAACGAAGGACATCCGCGTCAGGTTGGAAAGGGCGTGCACGTTGTCTGGCTCGATTGCCAGCACTCTGCGGCACAGCTCGATGGCGCGCCTGGTATCACCCTGCTGGGCATAGATCTGGCTCAGGTTGTTTATGGCGGGGACAAAATCCGGGTAGCTTTTGAGCAGCTTTTCGGCGACCTGCTTCCCTTGGGGCAAACGACCGTGCTCCAGGAACAGGCGCACCTGCTCGTTCAGCACCGCCAGCTCGAGAGCTTCAGCCTCGGCCAACCCCAGCTCTTCCATCTCGCTGTGCAGCCCTATGTAGAGCTGGTCCAGGGTCTGGCGAGCTTCAGCAGCCCGTTCGTGGTCCGGCCAGCGACGCAGGATGTATTCCAGGACGCGGATGGCCAGCGCCGGGCGAAAGTTTGCAATATAGGCACCGCCCAAAGCCAAAGCGGCGTCTGCATTGGAGTCGTCTACCTGTAGGAGCCGGTAGCAGGCCCATTCGTAGCCGTGCATGTCCTGCAGCTCGTAATAGGCATCTGCCAGCGTTTCCAGGACAGGCACGAAACCCGGGTGGCGGCGGTCAAATTCTTCGAGCAGGCGCGCCGCTTCCGCCGGCTGGCCACCCTCCAGCAGCTCTTCCGCTTCGTACAGGCGGTTGATCACCCGCCGCGGCGGGGTGGCCTTTCTGGGGCTGCGTGAGGATTTCTTTTTGGGCATATTTGGTTATCTCCCATGTAATTCACAACCAGGGATTAAAGATCTCTACGCCGGAGTGCTCGAAGTCAGACTGGCTGCGTGTCACCAGGGTCAGGTCATGATGCAAAGCTGTAGCAGCGATGAGCCCATCGATTGCCGGCATCACCTGCCCCACCTTCTCCAGCCGGGCAATCAAGCTTCCCCAGACAAGCAGCGTGTCCGCATCCAGAGGCAGCAAGCGCTCACCAAAGCGCTGAACCAGCTCCCCTTGTAGCCATTGTGCCAGCGCATCCTTGCGAGGCGAATCCGGCAGGCATGCGACCCCTTTCTGGATCTCACCCACAGAAATAACACTCAAATGCAGCGAAAGCTCATCGGCAGAGGCCAGCCATTGGACCATCTGCCGCTCCGGCTGGCGTTTAGCAAACTCGGATATGGCACAGGTGTCGAGCAGGTAGTTCATAGCTCAAGCCTGAAGTCTCGGGGCGCACTTTTATCACGCTCGACCTGCACCTGCGACCCGGCTAACGGCGATTCAGCCAAGAATTCGGCCAGATTTTTCGTGGGTCGAGTCAAATGCTCATATTCCTGGTAAGGGATGACGACCACCACCTTCTCCCCGCGCCGCGTGATCACCTGTGCCCCATCTTTCAATGTCCGCTCGACCAGCTCGCTCAGCTTATTCTTCGCCTCTTGAAGCTGCCAGGATTTATTCATAACTCACGCTCCTTGAGATCGCAATCAAATATTCTATCCAGACTGTCTAGATTGTACAATGGGACATGGTCACTGTCAAGCCATTCGGTTGGCTGAGTTCCGGATCACTTCTTGTTCTCCTTGTAGACCAGCACCCATGCCCAGGCCTGCAGGTCAACATCCACTGCCTCTGATACAACGATGGCGACAAGGTCGGTTTAAATGTACAAGGTGGTAGATTTTTCGTTACAAAGATAGGCGACTTCTGGAGGTTAAATATAATCTGGAACAGGCCCAGGTTGTCGAGTTTCTAATGTGATAGTGTGTGATTTTTCTTGATTAATGTTCACAGGATGCAGCGAAGAAGATGGATGTTTTCTTCCAGAGTGTAGGCAGTATTCAAAAGTAGTGCATAAGTAGTGCATATGAGCTGAAGTTATCGTAGAAGATGGTCATCCGGCTTGACACCCAGAGTGAAGAGCAGCGATATCTTTATCCGCCGCGGCCGAATATCCAAGCAAGGTCCTGCTCTTGTTCGGGCAACCATGACCCGGGCCGCAACCACCGCCAGCCGCTATAGCAAACGGTGGTATCGAGTGCACGAGAAGATATCGCTACGCTCTGGTCGCAAGGCTGCCAAGGTCGCTGTCACACGCCGCTTGTTGACGGTCGTCTATTACATGCTCAAGCGTCAAGAACCTTATCAGGAAGATCCCTCTTCCCAGGATCGGTGAACCTGCCGACACGCATAGTCCAGTACTGTCATCTTCGGTACTGAGAACCGTGTCATTGATGAGGACACCGATCCCGGTTGGAGCCTATCGTTGTGGTGCTGGGCTTCACTCTTAAAGTCCGATATGCAGCACATTTAGATGCCTAAACCGAAAGTCAGGCTCACGCCCCGGCTTTCAGGTTTCGATAGGCGCTGGTCTGACGCTTTTCCATAAAAAAGGAGAGAGCGTGAGGGCTCAACCCTCTCGCGACTTTGAACTGTGATCGCACTGCAATAACAGCACTTTAAAAACCGAAATAAGCATTCGGACGTGCGGAAAACGCTCTCCGGCAGGTCAACAATGCCTTCAGAAAAGAGGCAAAAGAAAGGTCTTGGTGTTGGGG
>JAQBDA010000373.1:0-6060 GCA_032124675.1 Chloroflexota bacterium | reverse complement strand
GTATTCTTATTGCTGATATCCCACAGAACAGCCAGGTCGTTGGTGTGGTAGAGTTTGCGATCTAGTTTGATTAGTTTATTTATCCTGTACATTAATGTACAGGATAACATAACACAATGGGTAAGTCAAGGAACGGGTAATTTCTTAGGGAAGCACGTCCGGCGTAAATAATCGCCCAAAACAAATACCTTTATTGGGCATGTTCAGGTTCCCAGATCTCCTAAAGATTGCGAATTTTTCCTCAGCCAAGTCGAGATTTCATCGATCGTATGCTTCGATCGAGCGATATTTAACGCCAGCGTTTCCAGGCTGGCATTTGAGGCGGTCAGCCGGAACCCGTTGCGGAGCAGGAAAAGACCAGCAGTCGTCACGCCGGTACGCTTGTTTCCATCCAGAAATGGATGGTTGCAGATGAGCGAATCCATCAAGGCAGCCGCTTTGCTGAAGATATCTGAGTACAATTCGCGGTCTTCAAAGGTTGCTTGAGGTCTGCCCGGAGCTGAGAGCAAAAGACCTAAATCTCGCACGCCGTGAGCGCCGCCTGTCTCTTCGATCAGCCGCGCGTGCAAGAAAAGCACCTGTTCGGTCGTGAGGTAATTCATTCTCTGGCCAGAGCTTCCAGTGCAGGGCGGTACTGTTCGATGAAATCAGCCACCTGGCGGGCGAAGGTCTCGTCCACACCGGCAGAGGCCAACGGCATCTCCAGCGGGGTGATGACGATCTGGCGACCTTCTTTATCCAGGTCGACGGATACATCGGCGCCTTCCTGGATGCCAAGGGCATCCAGCGCATCTTTTGGCAGGGAAACAACCAGGCTGTTCCCGGTTTTGAATACTTTTCGCAGCATCATTAACTCCAGTTGTGTACTTACGCAGTAAGTACATTATATCATTGGTGCCGGTGGGCGCATATTCCTGATTGACAATCGTGCCACACCTGTCTATACTAGAGCTACCACAAGTTCCCTTGGAGCGATGAAGCGCTGACCAGATCTGGTCGCTTATCCTGTCCAGGTGGATGGGGGAGGTCAGTGTGGAGCCAGTAGCGAAACCGGCGGGCAGCCGGTTTTTATGTTATTGGGTTGTAAACTGTGATGACTTACCAGTTTCTGGTCGGATTCTACTTATCTGTGATGGATCACAAGGGAGAGAAAATGTACACCACAAGAATACGAAGATCATGGTTATCCTGGCTGGGGCTGCTGGCAATGGCGCTGGGTGTGCTGTCACCCATCCTCCCGGCGGTGCCGGCTGCCGCCAGCCACACGCAGGACCCGGCAAGTGTGACCATTGCCGGCAGCCTGCAGTCCGAGCTGGGCTGCCCGGGCGACTGGCAGCCGGACTGCGCGACCACTCACCTGGCTTTCGACGCCCAAGACGCCGTCTGGCAGGCCATCTGGGGTCTCCCTGCTGGAGCATACGAATATAAGGCCGCCCTCAATGACAGCTGGACTGAGAACTACGGGCTGAATGCCACACAGGATGGCGCCAACATCCCGCTCAACCTGGGGGCGCAGACCACGGTCAAGTTCTATTACGACCATGAAACGCACTGGATCACGGACAATATAAACGCTCGCATCGCTGTCGCTCCGGGCAGCTTCCAGAGCGAACTGGGCTGTGCCGGCGACTGGGACCCGTCCTGCCTTCGCTCCTGGCTGCAGGACCCGGACGGAGATGGAATATACAGCTTTTCTACCACCGCCATCCCGGCCGGAAGCTATGAAGCTAAGGTCGCAATCGATGAGGGATGGTCAGAGAATTACGGCGCTGGCGGAATCGCTAACGGTGCCAATATCCCGTTTACGGTTGGGTCGAACGAGACGGTTACCTTTGAGTTCGTTTCAGCCACCAACCTATTGACCATCAGCACAACCCCAACCTTGCCGCCTGGCCCTACCAGCGTGACTATCGTGGGCAGTTTGCAGTCCGAGTTGGGCTGCCCTGGTGATTGGGACCCTGCCTGTGCCGCGACAGACCTGGGGTATGACTTCGAAGACGACGTCTGGCAGCAGGTGTTCAACGTCCCGGCTGGCGGATGGGAGTACAAAGCCGCCCTGGATAACAGTTGGACCGAGAACTACGGGCAGAACGCCACCCGGGATGGCCCCAATATCCCCCTGGCTCTGGGTGCGAACACTGATGTCAAGTTCTACTACGACCACAAAACGCACTGGATCACCGATAACCAGAACGCGGTTATCGCTACAGTTCCGGGCAGCTTCCAGAGCGAGCTCGGCTGCAATGGCGATTGGGACCCGGGCTGCCTGCGCTCCTGGCTGCAGGATCCGGACGGAGACGGTATCTACGGCTTCTCCACCACGGCTCTCCCGGCAGGCAGCTACGAAGCCAAGGTGACCATCAACGAGAGCTGGAGCGAGAACTACGGTCAGGGCAGCGTTCCGAACGGTGCCAATATCCCCTTCGTCGTGCCTGCCGATGGGGTCGAGATGACCTTCAGCTATGACCCGCTCAGCCACATCTTGACCGTCAGCGCTCCAGATGATGTGGAGTGGGACGGCGTGCGGCACGACTCGCGCGATACCCTCTACCGCACCCCGGGTGGCGCTGTGCCTGCCGGGACTCCGGTCACGCTGCGCCTGCGCACATTCCACAACGATGTCACCTCAGTGAATTTGAGGGTGTATGAGCTGAATAACAGCAGCCAGCGCTTTTACAACATGAGCGTGGCGGCAGCCGATATCTCCTGCTACCAGGCGAGTCTCGAGCCACGGACCTGTGACTTCTGGGAGGTCACCCTGCCGAATGATGTGCCCAACAACCTGTGGTACCGCTTCATCGTCACCGACGGCACGGACACAGATTATTATGCCGATAACACCGGCGCCTTGGACGGCGGGCTGGGCAGCATGTCCGATGATGTCGTTGACAACAGTTATGCTCTGATGGTCTATGATCCTGCCTTCACTGCGCCTGCCTGGGCTGAGAGCGCCAGCATCTACCAGATCTTTCCGGACCGGTTCCGCAACGGACGGAGCAATAACGACCCAGATACAGGGGACACACGCTATGATGACCCGGTACTGGAACTGCCCTGGGGTACGCTGCCGGAGGGCTACTGCCGCAACTATGCGGATGGCGCTACAAACTGCCCCTGGCGCTTCGACCCCAACCCGCCGGTCTGGGCCGATCCGAATAAGGAAAGCCCGCGTGGCCGCGATTATATGGGCGGTGATCTGAAAGGCGTCGACCAGTACCTGGATTACTTGCAGTCGCTGGGCGTGAATACGATTTACTTCAACCCGATCTTCGACGCTGGCTCCAATCACTCGTATGATACGCAAGACTACTATAAGATCGATCCTTACTTCGGCACCCAGAAGGATTGGGAAAACCTGGTTAAGCACACCACGCAGCGCGGCATGCGCATCGTCCTGGATGGTGTATTCAACCACCTGTCCTCTGACAGCCCGTTCTTCGACCGCTATCACCACTACCCGGCGCTGGGTGCCTGCGAGAGCCTTGCTTCACCCTATCGTTCATGGTTCTATTTCCATGACGTGGCACCAGGCACCGGCACATGTGTGGGCAGCGACGGCACCCCCAGCGGGGCAACATACGACGGCTGGTTTGGCTTCGACAGCATCCCGGTCATCAACAAGACACTGCCTGAAGTACAGGCATACTTCATCACCAATCAAGACAGCGTGACGAATTACTGGCTGGATAACGGCGCAAGCGGCTGGCGCCAGGATGTGATGGGCGACTCATCCTTCCCTCCCGGTTATTGGGAGGCTTTCCGCGCGGAAGTGAAGGGAAACAAATCGGACGCCCTGATCATCAGCGAGACCTGGCAGAAGGACAGCACCCTGCTGCGCATGCTGCGCGGCGACCGCGCCGACACGACCATGAACTACCGCCTGCGCGATGCCGTATTGGGTCTGCTGGCACCGCAAGGCTTTGACTCGAAGGGCTTCGCCGACAGCGGGCGCATCATTTCCCCCTTGGAATTTGCTTCCCGCATGGAGTCCATCCGTGAGGATTATCCGGATGCCGCTTATTACTCTTTGATGAACCTGCTCGACAGCCATGACACCGAACGCCTGCGCTGGACGCTGACCCCTGGGCAAGAAACAACCGCTGAGAAGGAATTCAACGTTGCCAATGTGGCTGAAGGCAAGCTGCGCCAGCAGATCGCATCGTTGATCCAGTTCACGGTTCCTGGGGCGCCGACCGTGTTCTACGGCGACGAGGTGGGCATGACGGGTGATGACGACCCGGACGACCGCCGCACCTATCCCTGGGCGGACAAAGGAGGTTCGCCCGACCTGGCGATGTTCAACCACTATCAGGCACTAAACCTGCTCCGCAGCATGAACAGCGTACTGGTCAGCGGCGATTTCAAGATCTTGCTGGCTGACGATGCCTCTGGCGTGGTTGCTTATGGGCGCAAGAAGGACGATCAAGCCGCAGTGATCATCATCAACCGCAGTGACTCAACTCAATCTGGCACCATACCGGTGGCGGGCTATCTGCCGGACGGCATCACGCTCGATCAGGCGTACGCTGTCGGAACCGGCACCGCCGGTTCGGTTGTGGTTGTGAACGGTGAGATCAGTGGTTCACTGGGCGCGATGAGTGCGATCGTCTTTATCAGCGGTAGTGTTGACTTGCAGCCGACCGCTGCGCCGTCTAATTTGCGCCTCACTGATGAAGGTAATGGGATGGTCAGCCTGGCCTGGGAAGGTGTGAGTGGTTCGACAGGCTATAATCTCTACCGCAGCCCGCTGAGCGGGGGTGGTTGGGTGAAGGTGAACGCCGCGCTGCTGACTGGCACCAGCTTCACGGATACCGGTTTGCAGAACGCTCGCAGCTACTATTATGTCGTCACTTCCCTGGATAACGCTGGCAACGAGAGTGGATACTCCAACCAGGTCAGCGCGCTGCCGCACTACCAGATCGGTTGGGCTAACCTGCAGTGGCCGCCGACGCTGGTACACACGATCAGCACTTTGAACCGCACCGGAAATGCCTACGGGCAGGTGTGGATCGATGGCGTCACCAACCAGCCGGGTGCGACCCCGGCTCTGCTGGCCCAGCTGGGCTTCGGCCCGCAGGGCAGCAACCCGGACGGGACTCCAGGCTGGGTCTGGGTGGATGCCAGCTTCAATCTCGATGCCGGCAACAATGACGAGTTCGTCGCTAGCCTGCTGCTGGAGATGACGGGTGTCTTCGACTATGTTTATCGCTACAGCACCACCAACGGGCGTGACTGGCTGTATGCCGATCTCAACGGGCCGGTATCTGCTGGCGCGCTGCCGCCCAACCCGGGGGTTCTGACGGTGAACTCCAGCGGGGATACGACACTGCCGGACACGCCGACCGGATTGCAGGTCGTCTCAGCTTCCCCGGCGGGGATCGAGCTGGTCTGGGATGCCGTGGTCGGCGATCCGACGCTGCACGGCTACGAGGTACGCCGCAGCGATGTAATGGGCGGCCCGTACACCACGCTGGCGATGGTGGTAGGGACGACCAATTTCGTTGATCTGGACGTGGTAGAGGGTGCAACATACTACTATGTGGTGCGTTCGGTGGATACCTCATTCAATCGCTCGCCGGATTCCGGCGAGGTCGAGGCGACTGCCGCACTGCGCACAGTAACCCTGGTCTTCAATGTGACCGTCCCGGCTGCCACCGATGTCACCGGCAGGTCGGTGTACATCGCCGGTTTCCTGGACCGGCTGGACGGTAACCTGCCGCAGTGGGATCCGGGGGGGGTGTCGCTAACCCAGGTTGGACTGAATCTGTGGACGATCACGCTCACCGGCAAGGAGACGACCCAGATCGAGTATAAGTACACGTTGGGTGATTGGGAACACGTTGAAAAGGACACTGCATGTCTCGAGATCGCCAACCGCCAGCTCACCCTGAGCTACGGCAGTACCGGGACTCAGAACGTCAACGACACCGTGCTCAACTGGCGCAACGTCGCGCTTTGTGGGAACTGATTAAATAATCAGGCGTGCAGCAGCATTGTTGAACAATACAGCACCACGCCGGGTAAAAAAAAGAATGAGGGGGTAATATAAACAAGAGTATA
>JAQBDA010000372.1:0-14292 GCA_032124675.1 Chloroflexota bacterium | reverse complement strand
CCGTGTTTCAGGGCTGCGACGATGTGCGACGCCTTCATCAGTATAGTATCGCTTCCCCAACCAGCGAATATCGTCGAGATACGTCTCAACAAACCGTTTCAGCGTGACCCCCATCCCTTTGACAATTCCTAGTCCATCCATATGTATATAGCTCCCTAAGCTTATCGATCTGTCTCACCAAGGACGATATCAATCGACCCGAGGATTGCCACGGCATCAGCAATCTTGTTGTTGATAGACATTGTCTCCATACCGGTTAGATTGATAAACGATGGGGCACGAACGTGATACCGCCACGGGTTTGGTTTACCAGTAGCCACCACATAATACCCCAATTCTCCTTTTGGTCCTTCCACCCGCCCGTAGGCCTCCCCAGCGGGAACGCGCACCTGGTACTGCGGCTTGCCTTCCTGGATTGGACCCTCTGGGATATCTCGAACTGCCTGCTGCAGGATGTGCAGGCTCTGGCGCAGCTCATCCATACGGATCAGGTAGCGATCATAAACGTCGCCGTGGTACCGCACTGCAACATCAAAATCAAAGCGGTCGTAGATGCTGTATGGGTCTGCACGTCGGATATCATAAGGCACGCCCGATGCACGCAAGACCGGACCGGCAGCGGAGTAGGCGATAGCCTGTTCAGGGGTCAATACTCCTACGCCCTCCCCGCGGGAGCGTATAATCTCGTTGTTGGTCAAGTAAAGATCCAGCTCGTCCACTTTGCGCGGCAGGCGGTCATTAACCAGCGCTTTGATATTCTTGTACGTGCCTTCAGGCAGGTCGCGTGCCACGCCCCCAAAGCGGAAGTAATTACACATCATCCTCGACCCGCTGACCGCTTCAAACACATCCAGGATCAACTCGCGTTCTTCTATGGCATAAAGGGCTGGAGTGAAGTACGCACCGAGATCATTGAGAAACATCCCGATCGCGAAGATGTGATTGCTGATACGTGTAAGTTCAGCCATGATGACCCGCAGATATTCGGCACGCTCAGGTGGATTAACACCCATTAGTTTTTCCACTGCCAGAGCGTAGCCAAAGTTATTGCTCATTGAAGAGAGATAATCCAGCCGGTCTGTAAAGGGCATGTTCTGCAGGAAAGTATTCCGCTCGCCAATCTTCTCGTGGTTGCGGTGCAGATAACCCATGACAGGTTTGAGTGCCAAGATTGTCTCACCATCTATCACCACCACCATTCGGAATACCCCATGGGTAGAAGGGTGCTGGGGACCAAGGTTCACGATCACTTGATCGGTTTTTATACTCGAGGTATCCCCCTGCTTCTCGACCATACCAATACCGGCGTACATCGCCGCGTCATTATCTGGCACCCATGTCTCAGGGTTAAAACCGGCGGGATACTCAACATTGTTGGTAAACGGGTTCTTATCCTCAATACGCCAGATCTGCCCGTCTGGCCAGCGGCTTTTGAATGGTTTGCTTTCCTCTTCGAAGAAGGGTTCTTGCCAATCTTTTCGCAGGGGATGCCCCTGGAATCCTTCCCACATCAATATCCGCCGCAAATCCGGATGCCCTTCGAAACGGATGCCCATCAAATCCCAGGCTTCTCTCTCCTGAAAATCTGCTCCAGGGTAAACGGGCACCAGCGATGGGACCGTAGTCTCTTCTCTTGAGGCACGTGTCTTGATAACGATTGCCGATCCGCCGGTGCTGCGATACAGATGATATACCACCTCGATATAGTCATCCTGCAGGTAATCTACCCCGGTGACAGATGAGAGATAGTCATATCCGAAATCATCACGTAATGCGGTAACGACCTCAACCAAATGCCCAACCTGAACGATATATCCATCATATCCCTTGCGATCATCGAGGCTGACATACTCAGGAAATCGGGTGACCAGGCTGTCTGCCTGCGCCTGTACTTCTTCTATAGCTGTCTGTTCACTCATTGTATACCTCGTTTAAGCAGGCTCTGTCGCTGGAGATTCTTCTGCACCAATAGGAGACTCTTGCGCCTCGAGCAATTTCTCCTGGGTCACTTTCCTGATCAGATCATACTGTCTTGGATCGATGATATCAGGACCAAGTATCGGTACAGGTATTGTTTCACTGCCATCCTTTTGGTACCAGCGCACCTGTTTGATCGACTGGGCATCGATCCTTTTCTGCAGCGTGATCAATCCATGCAGCAAAGCCTGGGGTGTAGGTGGGCAACCCGGAATATAAACATCTACCGGGACATAACGGTCGACCCCTGGTACCACGTTATACCCTTCCTTGAATGGACCGCCACCGGATGCACAAGCACCCATTGCGACCACATATTTTGGCTCTGGCATCTGGTTATACAGACGGACAATTTGGACGATCATTTTCTTTGTAACGGTTCCGGAGACAATCATCAAATCCGCCTGGCGCGGGCTGGGTCGCATCACTTCCATGCCGAAGCGGGCAAAATCGTACCGGCTTGCTGCGGTGCAGATCATCTCGATTGCACAGCAAGCCAGCCCGAACATCATCGGCCAAATCGATGATCGTCTACCCCAATTGTAGATCTTATCTAGGGTAGTTATCGCCACCTGCGCTTGTAATTCTGGTGGGATATCATATCCAGTGGTGTTTACGTCTTCACTCATTGGTTAATATCTCCTCTAACCATTCTTGATAAATCGCCGATAGGATTGAATCATTGGCAAGTTCTTTATCATCGTAGAAATTCGGTAGCTCTGTCGTCCAGCGATAGATCATCCCTAATGAAACGTTCTCAACTAGTACGTCTGGATGCAGCCGGATCAACTCCTGAGCGATTGAATAAGTGTCTTCCCAGCTGAGAGAGTCGTCTATCATGGTGCACTCAAAATCACTTCACACAGACAATCCGATATAGATACCACGGTCGCAGTTCTGCTGCAATTATACCCTCGATCATACGCCTGTCAACCCGGAATAAGGAAAATATATATTTGCTAAATTAGCTCGGGGGGAGTATAATCGTGTGGATGGCGAACACAAGACAGTTAATTTTGGAGTTCCTTGAAAGCAAGCAGATCTGTACTGCCCCAGAGATCGCGCGCGCCATGAGTATGACCTCCGCCAACGCCAGACACCATATCTCGATCCTGGTGGATGAGGGTGCAATCGTAGAGATAGGAAAGCGTCGCTCTAAGGGTCGTGGTCGACCTTCAATACTGTACACTTTATCCGGTCATGCCCAGCAGCATAATCTGGATCAGCTATCAAGTGCATTATTGGATGAGCTGCTGTTTGGCAAAACACCCGGTGAAGTTGCTCAGGTGCTGAATAGCGTCGCGGAAAGATTCCTGGATGACATTACTTTCACTTCCAGTCTGACCCAGCGGCTGTACAAAGTAATCCTGAGATTGAACGAGATGCACTATGATGCCCGCTGGGAAGCTCGTGCAGATGCCCCTTACCTCATTTTTGGTTTCTGTCCTTACGCCAAGATATTACCTGAGCACCCTGAGTTATGTATGCTGGATACGTACCTGATCGAAACACTTCTCGCCAGACCCACCAAGCAAATCGATAAGCTCGCCAAAGATGAAAGAGGCGCGGTTTATTGCAGGTTCCTGATCGGGAAGAGATAGTTTAGAAATCTATAAAGGTCTATAAAAAAATTCCCCCATCGCCGTTAATCCTTAGTACTTGGTTTCATGTATACTATATCTGTCTTTTGGCAAACCGCTGAAAATATCGTACCTGAAGGTCTCAGTTGGAATGGCGGTTTGTTTTACATTGTTACATCACATGCCAGCGATAATTGCCTGTCTGATAATTGTGCCAGTTTGCCTGTTAATTCGAGGCTTGATTTTCACACATTAGGAGGTGCCGCATAATGAGGAAGATTGCCATTGCACTCGCCAAGGGTGGTGTTGGTAAGACAACCAGCGCAGTCAATCTTGCGGCCGGATTGGCAGGCAAAAACCAACGCGTGCTGTTGATTGATGCCGATACCCAGGGACAGGCAGCTCGCTCCCTTGGAATTCAGTCGCCTTTGGGACTGGGGGAGCTGGCATTGGGCGAGGTGTCTTTTGAAGAAGCAATCTCCAGCGCGCGCGATAACTTATGGCTACTCTCCGGAGGTCCTTCCTTGGCAGGGTTAAAAATGGCAATAAGCAAAAAGGAGTTCGGGGGAGAACAAACGCTGAGTGAGACGATTTCCGGTCTTGACGACCGATACGATTATGTAATCATTGATACTGCACCCGGTTGGGATTTACTAACAATTAATGTGCTGTTTTACGTGCAGGAGATCTTGGCTCCTGTCTCTCTTGAAGTACTGACACTGCGCGGCTTACTCGATTTCACTCATAATATTTCGAGCATTCAACAATACCATCCACAATTGACTTTACGCTATGTGGTACCCACTTTTATGGATCGTCGTGTTCGCAAATCAAGGGAAATACTTGATCAGCTTTCAGCGCATTTCAGCCCACAGCTCTGCTCCCCAATTCGCTATAACGTACGCCTCTCCGAAGCACCAGGCTATGGACAAACGATCTACGAATATTCACCAAATTCAACTGGAGCCGAAGATTACCGCATTTTAACTGAAAGGATTATGCAAGATGGCTGACAGAAAACAAACGCCTGATATCTTATCTGAGATCATGAGCGGGCCTCCCCTTCCTCCAGCAAACAAACAAATTGAGGTGGGGAAGCCCCAGGCTGGCAAGCTGACTAGGACAACTAAAAACACCGCAAAATTATCCGCAAGCCAGAGAACAAACCGAATTAATTGGGAGTATAAGCTGGTTTCATTCCAGGACTACAAAGGGGTTCGTCCAAGGTTTGTAAACGGAGTCGAAATTCAAAACTGGATGAACGCTCCACTGATCCATGAATATATCGACCAGTTGGCACAAGAAGGTTGGGAAATAGCTGCTGCGAGCAGCGGTCAGCGTCTCTACGGTTTGTCTGATACACACCAGTTATATTTGAAGCGTCAGCGCTCGAAGCAGAAAGATTAATAGAAATTACGCTGTTCAGGAGTAAATAGGTGGTGTTTGAGCGTCTATCTCCCGCCCAAACACCACTAACTCCCCACCAACTTACTAATAAAGGAGGAAATTACTTGATGAGCAAGAAAAAGAGCAGCAATCCCAAAGGTTCAAAACACAATGCTTCCAGCTCCAAGTCAAATAAACCCAATAATAATTGGCAGTTCTTGGGGCTGGCTGTTCTTGCAGTGATTGCCATTTCAGCTTTCTTATTCCTGCAAAAGGATCGGGCTTCCCCAGCAGTATCCGCACCCAATCTGCCGGCTGAAATATCAGTAAGCGAAGCAGCCCAAAAGAGGGAGCAGGGAGCGTTCATCCTGGATGTCCGGCAGCCTGATGAGTGGCAAGAATTCCATATACCAGATTCAACGCTGATACCACTTGGCGATCTTCCATCTCGTTTGAATGAAGTACCAAAAGACCAGCAGGTGGTCGTCGTCTGTAGATCTGGCAACCGCAGTCAGTCCGGGAGAGACATACTGCTAAATGCCGGTTACAACAGCGTGACCAGCATGAGCGGTGGCTTGAAGCAATGGAGTGCCAGTGGTTATGATACGGTCAGCGGTCCGTAACTCCGTAAAACGGTGGTGGTTACCTACCCTGGCTGAAGCAGAACTCATTTTCCCTAAAATTAACCCTTGCAAAAAACAGCAAAAAGGATATAATAGAACTATTGTTCTATTATATCCTTTCCTTTAACCTGGCTTGCTAATATTACCCGTCAGGTGATGGGTAAGCAGCGTCTACCAAAGCTGTTGATTTACCCATGACAGACATCAACGTATAATAAAATCAAATGGCAGAAAAATTACTGCGCTTTTGGCTTGTATTGATCGCACTGCTTATTTTTGTTCTCGCGTTGCCAGACCTAAGTGTTGCACAGACTTCTGATTATCCGGTACCAGAAGGTTTCTACCTGGTTACATCAAACCCTGGGGTGGATCTCTACCGGAAAGATTATTCCGGCGGCAGCCCCGATTTTGTCCAGGTATTGAACCTCAACCAGGGAGCGCAATTGGTCCCTTTGCATGGGGATATTATTCAAAGACGGCAGGGAAAAGGATCTTATGGCGGGGATGATGCCGCGTTCACCAGTCAGAGCCTGCAAAAATACTGGAAAGAATTATCTACCACTTATGAAGACGCCTTCTGCGTTCTCAATGGTCAATTCTTTTATATGCAGGAAAGCCCTACACGACTCCCGTTCCCGTTGAAAGTAGATAACAATATCCTCAGCGATGGTTATGGGCTGAACGAGTTCCCGGATAATAAACTGCTTCTGGAGCTCTGGCCAGATAAAGCCAGGATCACACCCCTCACTTATGAGAGTTTATATGGATCTAAGGCTCCAGATATCATTGCAGGGTTGACCCAAACTGCCAATAAACGTTCCGACCGCTATGTTGGGAGGACGTTCGTCGGTGTGGATGACCGCAATCAGGATGGTACTGCTGAAATATTGCTGATCTTCAACTCCAAGATTTCAAGACAAGTGGATGCTGCCAGTGTGCTGCACAGCTTTGGTGCAGACCAGGTGATGATGCTCGATGGTGGTGGTTCAACCCAGCTAACCTGTCTTGGGGAGGCATTGGTCAGCTCGGACCGCCCAATTCCGCAAGCAATTGGGGTGGTAGCATCTGCGTATGAAATTCAAGACCAGCCAGAGCCTGCTGTTGTCGCCGCAGCCGGGGAGATCACGACCATCGGCCCTGCTGATGACGCTCCAGCCGGTCGATCAGATGCTCAGATCTCTGCAGGCACTCCATCCAGACCGGATCGCTTTGAGTTTGGTAATGTGATCTGGGTTCCACTGATGATGACGCCTGTAATTGCTATCCTGGCAATATTCGTAAACAGGCTGAGAAGCAATATTTTCTAATCTACACCATCCTTCTGACTGGCGAATATATTTTCTCCCTATCGTACGGTGATCGCGTATTCGCCAAACAGACCGATTTCTGCGAAATAGAAAAACGTGCAGATCCACTGACTTGCACATGTTTGGGATTATGAAAACGCCTTTATTTATTCTACTGTTACACTTTTAGCCAGATTACGTGGCTGGTCGACATCTAGACCGCGCAGAGCAGCAATGTGATACGCCAGCATCTGCAAGGGGATCACACTTGTCACCGGCGTCAGCATCCAAGGGGTTTCTGGCAGCCACAAAACATGGTCTGCAACCCCGGGGATTAGCTCGTCCCCATCAGTCGCCAGGGCGACAACAGTGCCACCACGCGATTTCGCCTGCTCCAGCTGGCTGAACATTTTGTCATACCAGGGATCCCGCGGTGCAATCACGATCACCGGCATGCTGCGATCGATCAGCGCGATCGGACCATGCTTCATCTCACCCGCTGGATAACCCTCAGCGTGAATATATGATATCTCCTTCAGCTTGAGGGCGCCTTCGTATGCAGTTGGCATATTGATCCCACGACCCAGATAAAGGCAGTGGCTGGTGTTCATCAATGTACGCGCTATCTTTTCTACCTGGGGCTCTCGGTCCAGGCACTTACCTGCCAGGGCCGGAACTAGACGCAGATCTGCTATCAGCGCCTTGCGCTTTTTTTCCGGGAGAGTGCCTCTCAGCTCACCCAGCAAAATCGCCAGCATATATACATCTACCAATGGTGCAGTATAGGCTTTAGTAGAGGCTACCCCGATCTCTGGCCCGGTTTGCATGGAAATATAGCCATCTGATATTCGCATCGCCTGTGAACCGATTACATTTACAATCGACCACAGCGTTGCACCTTTCTGCCGGGCCTCTTCCATAGCTGCCAGAGTGTCGGCAGTCTCTCCAGACTGGCTGATTGCCAGGACAACCGTGCCTTCATCGATGATCGGATCACGGTAGCGGAACTCGGAGGCGATATCCACTTCTACGGGAACCCGGGCTATCGCCTCGATCAGAATTTTCCCTACCATCCCTGCATGAGAAGCTGTACCACAAGCGGTGATAAATATCTTGCGGATCTTCCTCGCCAGCTCAGGGGTAAGGTTCAGCTCTGGCAGGCGGATGTGACCCGCTTCGAAATCCACCCGGCCGGCGATGGTATCGGTTAGCGAACGAACTTGCTCGTGTATCTCTTTCTGCATGAAATGGCGATACTCACCTTTTTCCGCAGAGATAGGGTCCCAGGCGACATTATGAACTTCATAGGGGACAGGCTCACCAGCCAGGGTGAACACGCCCAGGTCATCCCGGGAAACCACCGCCATCTGGAGCGACTCCAGGAACACCATTTGACGGGTATGCTCCAGGATGGCAGGCATGTCGGAGGCAACGAACATCTCATCCTCTCCGATGCCGATCACAACCCCACCAGCGTTTCCTATCCGGGCTGCAACGATCTTATCGGGCTCGCGTGAAGAGATGACTACGATCCCGTGAGCGCCTTTGAGATGGCTCATCGCCTTGCGGACAGCTTCTACAAGCCCATTTTCTGACGAGATATATCTCTCAACCAGGTGAACAATCACTTCTGTATCGGTATCTGAATTGAAAACAACACCCTCAGCACCCAACTCATCACGCAGTTCCATATAGTTCTCGACAATGCCATTATGGACCACGACCACGTCCCCGGTCATACCCAAATGGGGATGGGCGTTTCTGGCACTCGGCGCGCCATGGGTTGCCCACCGTGTATGACCGATCCCAATGTGACCGTGCACGGGTGAGTCAGCAACCAACGCTTCTAATTTCGAAAGCTTACCGGCATCCCGCCGGACTTCGATATGGTGATTTTGCAGCACCGCCAGCCCTGCTGAGTCGTAGCCGCGATACTCCAAGCGCCGTAGTCCGTTCAGGATGATCGGTGTTGCATCCTGCGGACCTATATATCCAACTATTCCACACATGAGGTTCCCTCCATATTCTTGAGAAATTACAAACCGCAACCCGACACTTCGAGGTCAAGCAGGGAGGTCCCTGCAGCTGGAGCGATCTGTATTCTGTTTATGCCACTCTCCGTCGATTTGTCTGCCGGGTCACCCCAACAGCGTTGTAGAGGAGTTTCTATCTATGGAGGGAAAGAATTCGGGCTGTGGTAGTCCCGCAGGGCTTCCGCTGATCGTTCGATTTTCCCGGTCGTCCAGAAGGGTACTCTGAACGGAAACAGGCGACAACTATATGCCAGCACACCGGTTAGCCTCCCATTGAAGAGGAGGAACCCTTATCCTCGTCACCTCACCAAACGTCCGGTGAGGCCTTGCGCTCTCTTTCCCAGGCTAGAATTTGCCGTTCACCTCCTATCATATTACGTTAGCGCAGCAATTATACCGTATGAATAATGTTAATATCTGACAATTTAATCATCATTAACCCTTGACCACTTGTGTGCCAACCGCTATAATATCGATACGATAAAAACCAAGATACCTTGAATCACATCCAGATAAGCGTTTGAAGCGGAAGTGCTCAATGCGCTTGTCTTTGTTTGTCTTATTTAACGGAGCTGGTTTCGTGAACTGGCCCGATCGTTTTACAGCAGATCCATCGAAATTTATTTTGTGTAGATTACCCCCAAGAATACAACAACAGATATCTATTCCCACACGTAGATTTGTGGGGTAAGTACTGATGACAGCACTATGAAGGTAGAGACATGCCTGAGAGAATAATGGAGCAGTATTGGAGCAACGCACATAGGAGGCGACCGAGTGGAAACTAAGGGGCTGACAAAACTTCGCATCAGTCTGGCTTCTCCGGAAACGATCAGAAGCTGGTCGTACGGGGAGGTCTTGAAACCCGAGACGATTAACTACCGGCGGCTGCGCCCGGAAAAAGATGGCCTGTTCTGTGAAGCTATCTTCGGACCGCAGCGAGATTGGCAGTGCTACTGCGGCAAATATAAGAACATTCGCTATAAAGGTATCGTGTGTGATAAATGCGGGGTGGAAGTAACCCGCTCATCGGTTCGACGTGAGCGCATGGGGCATATTGAACTCTCCGCGCCGGTCGCACACGTGTGGTATACGCGCCGCATCCCATCTTATCTGGGCTTACTGCTAGATATCTCGCGGCGCAATCTCGACCGGGTGCTCTACTTCGCCCAGTATGTTGTCACCTATGTGGACGAAGATGCACGCCAGAAAGCCCTCAAACGTCTGGAAGAGAAAATCAGTGTAGCCGAACGTGAACAGGCGACCCTGATCAATGCCCAGATCGCTGAAACGAAAGCCCGTCGCGACCGTTCGGTAGGTGAGCTGAACCAGCGCATCAACCAGATCGAAACCCGCTTCGATGAAATGCTGGCTGAACAGCTTGACCCGGTGCTCAAATCCGGTCAGCGGCTGGAGACCACCCTGCAGGAACAGCTTAATGAAGCCGCAATGAGCCCGATCCATTTCCCCGACACGGAAATCGTAATCGTAGAGAAGGGTGAGACGATCGGCAACCAGCACCTCTCTGCAGTACAACGGGTGGTGAAAGAACGTCTGGAAGAGCTGGAAAGTGAAGCCAAAGACCAGCGGCAGCGTGAAATCGACCAGACAAAGCTGGAGATCGAGACAATCCGTGCGGAAGCCGACCTGAAAATGGAGGGCCTGCGCGGTGAGCTGGATGTACAAGCCAGTATTACCCGATCCGAAAACTCCCGCCTGCGCGATGAGCTGCTCGACCTGCGTCCGCTGGCATTCTTCGGCGAGAGCCGCTTCCGAGAGCTGAAATCACGCTGGGGACAGGTATTCCGTGCAGATATGGGCGCTGAAGCTTTCTATGATATCCTGCGCCGCGTTGACCTGGACAAGCTTGCAGAGGAGCTGTGGCTGGAACTGCGCACTTCGCGCAGCAAACAGAAGCGCAAGAAAGCCACCAAGCGATTGAAAGTGGTAGAAGCCTTCCGACGTTCTGGAAACAGACCGGAGTGGATGGTGTTGACTGTACTGCCGGTCATCCCGCCAGACCTGAGACCCATGGTCCAGCTGGACGGCGGGCGGTTTGCCACCTCTGACCTGAATGACCTGTACCGCCGGGTAATCAACCGCAACAACCGCCTCAAGCGACTGCTGGAATTAGGCGCCCCGGATGTGATCGTCCGCAATGAGAAGCGTATGCTTCAGGAAGCGGTTGACTCACTGATCGATAACTCGCAGCGCGGTAAGGCACTCTCACGACGCGGGCGCCGCGAACTAAAATCACTGAGCGATATGCTCAAAGGCAAGAAAGGACGCTTCCGCCGCAACCTGCTTGGTAAACGTGTCGACTATTCAGGTCGCTCGGTCATCGTTGTCGGACCACAACTCAAGCTGTACCAGTGTGGGCTGCCCAAAACGATGGCACTGGAGCTTTACCGTCCCTTTGTCATCTCACGGCTGGTGTCTCACAACTACGCAGCAAATGTAAAAGGTGCCAAACGCCTGATTGAGCGCAACCGCCCTGAGGTCTGGGAAGTCCTGGAAGAAGTGATCAAAGAACGACCTGTGCTTTTGAACCGTGCACCCACACTGCACCGTTTAGGTATTCAGGCTTTCGAGCCGGTCTTGATCGAAGGCAGCGCAATCCAGCTGCACCCTCTGGTCACTACAGCCTTCAATGCTGACTTCGACGGCGACCAGATGGCTGTGCACGTACCGCTGTCACAGAAGGCTGTCTGGGAAGCGAGACAGCTGATGCTTTCATCCAAGAACCTGCTCAAACCGGCAGATGGCGAGCCGATCATCAGCCCCTCCAAAGACATGGTGTTGGGTGTATATTACCTGACCAAGCAGGATGATCTCAAGCACAAGGGCATGGGACGGATCTTCGCCAACATGGATGAGGTTGAGCTGGCTTTCAGCTTAGGGCAGGTAGAAATCCACACACCGCTCAAGCTGCAGACCACCACCTGGAATGACGAAAACGGCAGCCGGCTGCTTCAGCCCGAAGTGCGGATCATCGATACCACAGTAGGACGGGTTATCTTCAACCGCATCCTCCCTGAGGAGATGCAGTTCGTAAACCTCGTCCTGGATAAGGGCGGATTGAAGGACCTGGTTGCAGACTTATATGAAGTCTGTGGTGAGGATAAAACTCCTGATATCGCCGATGCAATCAAAGACATCGGTTTTGCATACGCCACCCGTTCCGGTTATTCACTGGCAGTATCAGATATCACCGTCCCGAGCCAGAAGAAGGAAATTCTCCAGCAGGCGCTCCAGGAACAGGAAGCTGTACAGAGGGATTATCGCCGCGGTCTGCTGACCGAACAAGAACAGAACGAACGCATTATCGAGATCTGGCAGCGAACGACCAACACCGTCGCCGAAGCAGTCAGGAGCGCCATGGATCCAAACGGCAACCTGGCGGCGCAGGCGATCTCCGGAGCCACCAAGGGTGGTTTCGGTCCCATCTCCCAGCTGGCGGGTATGCGCGGCCTGATGGCTGACCCTTCAGGACGCATCATCCCACTGCCCATCCGCTCGAACTTCCGTGAGGGGCTGAACGCGCTGGAGTATTTCATCTCTACCCACGGCGCTAGAAAGGGTCTTGCGGATACGGACCTGCGCACGGCAGACGCCGGCTACCTGACTCGCCGCCTGGTGGATGTGGCCCAGGATGTCATTATCAACGACCTGGACTGTGAGACCGAAGAGGGTGTGCTCATCCGGCGTGCAGATGATGTGGCAGGTCAATCCCTGGGGTCGAGGCTGTACGGTCGTCTGGCAGCTGACCGGGTTGTCGACCCTGACACGGGCGAGATCCTGGCAGAAAGAGATGACGCCCTGGATCACGATGTAGCCCGACGGATCAGCAACTCGGGGGTGCAGGAGGTGTTGGCTCGCTCTCCGCTGACCTGTCAGCTGATCCACGGGATATGCGCCAGATGCTACGGTCTGGACCTGGGTCGTGGGAAACTAGTCGACATCGGATCTGCTGTTGGCATTGTGGCTGCCCAATCGATCGGCGAACCCGGTACCCAGCTGACTTTACGCACCTTCCATACCGGTGGTGTCGCAGCAGGTGGTGATATCACCACCGGTCTGCCGCGTGTAGAAGAGCTGTTCGAGGCACGCAAGACGCCTAAAGGTGAAGCTGTCGTGTCGGAGATCGGTGGGGTGGTCCAGGTGATGCACTCGGACCGCTACAGCGACCTGCGCGTTGTGCACGTGGATTTCAGCGAGCTCATCAATGACGAGTATGACCTGCCGGATGGCTGGACGATTGCTGTTCAGGACGAAGATGAAATCAGCCAGGGAGACGTACTGGCCTTTCACGGTGAAGAAGCGACCATCGTCGCACAGAACGCCGGCAGAGCACGGATCGAGGACAACAAGGTAATCGTCTCATATGAGTCCCGCCAGGAAGCAGATTACGACATACCCAGCACAGCGCGATTGCTGGTACGTGATGGTGACCATGTCGAGCCCGGTAAACCGCTCACTGAAGGATCGCTGAACCCTCACCGCATACTGAGAATCCAGGGTCGCCAGACCTGCCAGATGTACCTTCTATCTGAGGTGCAGAAAGTGTACCGCTCTCAGGGGCAGAACATCAACGACAAGCATTTCGAGGTCATCATCCGCAAGATGATGTCCAAGGTTCAGCTCTCTCGACCGGGAGACACCGAATACCTGCCAGGCGACCTGGTGGACCTTCGTGAACTCAAACAG
This sequence comes from Chloroflexota bacterium, assembly GCA_032124675.1. GTDB lineage: Bacteria > Chloroflexota > Anaerolineae > Anaerolineales > UBA4823 > JAQBDA01. Next base: position 700 of record JAQBDA010000372.1, on the reverse strand, counting down.
GGCAACGAACAGCTGCTCTCCGAGGGGAAGCGGCCGGCAAAATTCATCGAAATGCTGCTGGGCATCACCAAGGCATCGCTTAGCACCGAATCGTTCCTGTCGGCTTCATCCTTCCAGCACACGATCAAGGTGCTGGCTCAGGCGGCCATTGCCTCCACTGAGGATCCGTTGTACGGCTTGAAAGAAAACGTGATCATCGGCAAGCTGATCCCTGCCGGTACAGGATTCGTACATGGGCGCTTTACGGAGGAGGAAGAGCAGGAAGAAGATCTTGAGGAGCAGGTGGAGATGGTCGCGCCGCCCATCTTAGAGGGCGATGCACCCCTCGATACCCACCCTACCGCCGCAGATTAAGCAGCCAGTCAACCCATAGGATCCAATAACATGCCTCATCCAATATTTACGGATGAGGCATGTGGCTTTAAGGGGTGAATAGATTGAATTTTATTTGATGATCGAAGAACGCATCAAGAAATTGGATTTGGTCATCAGCGATATCCTCAGTCTGTCAAGAAGCAAGAAAATCGATTTGAAAATTGAAGAACTTGACTTTGCCAGGTTGCTTGAGGAAACGATTGCTGATATACGATTTAACAAAGGCGCATCTGCGATTATACTTGAATATCAACCGGATCCAAGTCATGTTTTCAGATCTGACTACAATCAAATTAAGATCATTTTGAATAATTTAATGGCGAAT
>JAQBDA010000371.1:0-5334 GCA_032124675.1 Chloroflexota bacterium | reverse complement strand
TTCATAGTCCGCCTGAAGTTTGGCAACTTGCTCGGCTTGTTTCAGGAGAAGTTCAATCAGCTCTTCTTTGGTCAGTGCTTCCAGTTCTTCTCGGGCCATAGGCTGAGAATCTTACCAAACTTTGCCGGGTTTTTGCAACCCGGTGAGTAGATACAATAATGTATGAACGATGACCTTGTCATCGAGCAGTTGAAGCGCTTTATTGACCGGATCGAGGCGCGGTTTGATCACATCGAGCTGATGATGAAGCACCACCAGGAGATGGACAACGAGCGGCACAAGTTCCTGAGTGAGACAATCGCGGAGCTGAAGGCTGAGGTGGCGGACCACGAGGCACGCTTGCGGACGGTCTCCGACGCGGCGACGCAGTTCAAGGTGCTGGCAGGGCTGGCGACGGGCGGCTATCTTCTCGGCGTCTGCATCCCACAGGGCGAGGTAGTTGGGGCTGGCGAGGTCGGGGATCTCGAAGTGAGAAGCGCCCACCACGCCGACTGAGGTCCCTATGGCTAAGCTGCCATGGGGGGTTTGGTTTATATGTCGTATATTCACCATGAAGCACCAAGGCAATTTATTAAATCTTTCGCCCCTTGGTGCCTAATCGCCTTGTTGCCTTTGTAGTTTATTCCTTCCCCCTCTTCACCCCTACTCGGTTTATCTACTCTCGATCGTCTTACATATACTCGCGGAACTGCAGCCCGTAGCGCTTGCGCGCCTCCAGCCATGCCCGGCGCAGCGTCTCGTACACCACCTCTGGCTTGGACACGTTGCGCAGCTCGATCTTCGGGTCGGATGGATCGTGCCCCTTGATGACCAGGTCGCCGATGCCGAAGACGCGATCGGTCATGCTTTGCTTCAGGTCGATATCCTGGATGCGGATCAGCTCGAAATTTTCGATCTCCCTGCCCAGCAGCCCCTGGCGGATCTTGAGCCGCTCCGAGGTCAGCACGTAATACTCCACCAGCGAGAGGAACGGGCGTCCCTCCCACAGCACGTGCTCGCCGTGCTCGTCCGTCTCTTCCTTGATCTCTTCCACCGCCTGGGATTCGTCCAGCATGCTGTTGACAGAGAGCATAACACTGTCCGCAATTTTTCCCACCAGCTTCTCCTGCTCTTCATGCGGCACGGCTGAGAGGTCGACGCCGCTCTGTGCGACTGCCTGCCATACGCTGGCGACCACTTTCGCACGGATGTTTTCAATCGTCATTTCTGCCTCCTTCCTTTCCACCTGGATTCAATCATAGGGGGTTTAATTATAGCCCTTACCGTCGGAATTGTGGGCACACACATCGGCCAATCTATAGATCGCCGCCCAACACCCGCTCTCCCGTCGGTCCCGGGCTTCCCCCGGCAGGCTCGATGGTGATACCCACACCCTGGTAGCTGACCAGCGGTCTTGGCGATTCAATCCATAACGATCCATACCCTTCCGAGTCAACCGAAAACACTCCCCCGCTGGTGCGCTGTCCATCCTGGATCAGCCACAGTTGATACTGTTGGGAACTGTCGAGCGCCGGAAGACCGTCCACAATCAAGGTCCCGTGTTCGCCGTCCTGGCTGATCACCAGCATGCCGGTCGCTTTAGGGGTGAAATCACTGCCGGTCAGAGGCACGCTGGCCAGCGTGGTGGGTGCAGTCTGCTCGATTCGATTCAGCCGCGACCACAAGAACAGATTGCTGGCGCCCAGCACCAGGATCAGCACCAGGCTGACCATTCCCCAGGCTGGTGTCTTGAAGGTCAGCCGCTCTTTGAGATTCTCCCACCAGTTCGCCTGAGCGACCGGTGCTGCGTGCCTTGTACTTCTCGCCTGACCCATGATCCTGGTTTTCAGGTGGGGAGCTGGCTCGGCTTCGACCATTGCCAGCGGCAGGTCGTCCACCACCTGCCGGTAGGCGCGCAGCTCGTCCTGGCAGCGCGGGCAGGTCTGCATGTGTCCGGCGACCAGTTCTGCTTCAGACGGGTCTAATATATCCAGTGCGTAGGCCGGAATCATCTCGCTAACGTTGAAATCAACGCCGTTGATTTCAACGCCATGCTTTTTGGCACCGTGTTCTTCTACCGCCATCTAAACTACCTCTGTGCAATAATACGCAAATGTACTCATTTTAGATTTAGAATCTATCCCATAATTTTCTATCGGGTCCAGCAGCCTGCCAGGGGGGTGTACCACTGGCTATCAATGAACCAGCACCTGGCGCAGCTTCTGCATCCCCAGGCGGATGCGCGTCTTCACCGTCCCCAGCGGCTCGTCCAGAATTTCTGCGATCTCGCTGTGCGAATAACCCTGGAAGAATGCCAGCGAGAGTGCGATGCGCTGTTCTTCAGGCAGTCCGACGATTGCCTGGCGTACCTGCTGTTTGCGCTGTGCGCTCTCGACTTCCTCTTCGACATTTGTATGATCTGGGGTGTTGGACGCTTCACCCTCCACCCAGCTGGCGCGGTTGCCCTCCGGGCGCACGCTCAACCGGCGGTAAACGTCGATTGCCCGGTAGCGGGCGATGCTGGCGATCCAGGTTGTTACCTTGCCCTGGCCTGGCTGGTAGCTGGCGGCTTTGTTCCAGATGCGCAGGTAAACATCCTGGGTGACCTCTTCGGCAAGTGCCGGATCGCCCACGGTGTTCATTGCCATGCTGTAAACCAGACGGCAGTAGCGATCGTACAGTTCACCCAGTGCGGCCTCATCCGCGCGGGTGATTAACCGCAGCAGTGCTTCGTCGTCGAGCTTAGGATAATCCACCACCAACCTGTGACTTCAGAACGATTCGATTTAGTTTTGCATCCGTCATATCTCGGTATTGAGATTATAACCGCTTTCACCTGCCCTCCCCTATTCACCATTCTCCACTCTCTATTCTCTCTTCCCTTATCCCCTAATATCCTAATCCCTAATATCCTAATTCCTAATTTCCCCTTAACCAATCCCTGATAAACTATGGCAAACCGCTGAAAACATCTTAGCAATAGGAATCAGCATCAACGGCGGTTTGCTTGCAAACGACTCGACATTTGCCATGCCCTCAGAATATGAAAACGATCCCCCGCCGAGATTTCTTGAAGCTGTCTGCACTGACCCTGGGCGCGCTTGGACTGAGCCCATGGCAGCGCCTGTTTGCGCTGCCGCAGTTCCCGGATGCCAGCCGCCTCGGTCGCGTGGTCTGGTGGGGCACCGAGCTCAAGCTGCGCCCCAGCCTGGACAGCCCGGCGGTGCGCAAGCTGATAGAAGATGAAATCTTCCCCTGGGTCCGTGAGGTGGTTGGCAGCCATCCCAGCGAAATCAGCCAGCGCTGGGTGGAAACACCGGAGGGCTATATCTGGTCGCCGCACCTCCAGCCGGTAGCCAACCGGCCCAACCAGCCCCTGGAATTGCTTCCCGAGACCAGCCTGGGGGCGGGCATGTGGGCAGAAGTGACCGCCCCGTATGTTGACCTGATCCTGGATAACCCGCCGCCGCGCGCCCCCTGGCTGGATGCCCGCTTGAAAGCCGGAATGCCGGCGCGCCTGTATTACAGCCAGATCGTGTGGGTAGATAGGCTCAGGCGGGATGAGGCCGGTGGGACTCTCTACCGGATAAACGAGCGCTACGGCTATGGGGATATCTTCTGGGCAGATGCGCAGGCGTTCCGCCCGCTCACCACAGATGAGATTGCGCCGCTCTCCCCGCAGGTCGAAAACAAGCGCATCGTCGTCGATGTGGCGCACCAATCCCTGTCGTGTTATGAAGGGTCAAGCGAAGTGTATTACGCGCGCGTATCTACCGGTGCGTTGTATAACGCCGATGGTCAGCGCGTGGATGCCTGGGCCACGCCGGCCGGGGTGCATCCCATCTGGCGCAAGATGGTCTCGCTGCACATGAGCGGCGGTACGACGGGCGGCGGGTGGGACCTGCCCGGCATTGGCTGGACGACTCTGTTCGTTGGCACCGGCGTGGCAGTCCACTCCACATTCTGGCACAACAACTTCGGTGTGCCCATGTCGCGCGGCTGTGTCAACGCCCGCCCGCAGGATGCCTTATGGGTCTTCCGCTGGACGCAGCCGGTCGTGCCTTATGATCCGGGAGATGTCACTATTCCCCTGCCCGGCGGCACTCAGATCGAAGTGGTGGAATAATAATAAAACGGGCGGTGAGAATTCACCGCCCGGTTGTTATCTCGTGTGGGATATGTTACGGGGTTTGAACGGCCAGTGCCTGGTCGATGACCTGCTGGAAGGCTTCGAACGGCTGTGCGCCCAGCATCGGCGTGCCGTTGATCAGGAAGGCGGGCGTGCTGCGCACCCCGATCGATTGGGCGACTTGCGTCGAATCCTGGATGGCCTGCGTGTGTATGCCCGAGTCTAGGCATTCGTTGAATGCCTCCGTATCCAGTTCGATATCCGCGGCAAATTGCTTGAGCTTGTCTTTGTTGAAAGCGCCCTGGTTTTCGCCACTTTGGGAGCTGAAAAGGATATCGTGATATTCCCAGAAGGCGTCCTGGTCGGCTGCACACTCGCTGGCCTCTGCTGCCCACTGCGATTCTGGTCCCAGGAAAGCCATGTGGAAGTATCCCACGCGTACTTTCCCATCATTTACATATTGCTCATCGATCTGACGACCCGCGTCAGCGGCATATCTGCCGCAGAATGGTCACTGAAAATCGCTGAACTCAATCAGCGTGACCGGGGCATTGGGGTCACCTCGGTAGTGCCGCACCTGGGATTTCAGGTTCTCCATCACTTCCTGAAGATCGACGGGCGGCTGCGTGACTGCCGCTGCCTGTGCCGGGCTTTCCGTAAGCGGCGTGTTTGCCGGGGCAGCTGCTACTGGTGTCTCAGCATCGGCAGGCAAAGGGATCAATGGACGGATTACATATCCAGCCAGCAGACCCACCACCAGCATCAACAGCCCGACGATTGGCGTGGCCCAGGTCTGCACGTTGATGACCAGGGCTGGCTGTTTACTTTCTTCTTCTGGTTCCTGGTATTCACCCTCGTCTTCGGTCGAAGAATCTATCGAAGGGTCGGTTTCGGATTCCGGCCCCTCAAATTCTTCGGCGAAATCTTCTTCGTTCATTTGGTTTCCTTTCTCCAGTATTGTCCTGGAGCTTCAATGTTTCAGGTGTTATGCCCTCCGGCTCAGATCAGCCACTACCTGCAAATTATACTCGTCATCCCCAAATAACTCTGGCCTCCGGCGATGAGAATCTGATGAGTGCAGAAGAGGTCTGCATGACAGCCATTCCACGTCTATCCTTATCCTGGCAGGCTTCACGCGGAGCGAATAATTATAGCAGTGTTTTCATAATATAATCAACATGGATGATGTATGTAGCCCTGCGGACACTCTCACCAACTGCGTACAT
>JAQBDA010000370.1:0-9807 GCA_032124675.1 Chloroflexota bacterium | reverse complement strand
GGTTTCAATATCGGCTCTGGCGGGTAGCCAAAGCCGTTCTCGTTCATCCACTGGATATAGCCCATCCAGATGGTTGCCTGGGCGAGCTGGTGGGCGTACTCGTTGATCTCGATGCCGTGGAGCTGGGCCGGGCTGACGCTGGGGAAGAAGCGCCCGACATTCAAGCTGCCAGCCAGGTTGATGACTTCCTTCTCCAGATCGAGCAGCTGGCGCAGGGCGACATACAGGAAATTGCCGCTGCCGCATGCAGGATCCAGCACCTGCACCTGGGCGAGCTCGCCGGCGAAGCTCATCAGGAGAGAGGTCAACTGCCCTTGCAGCCTGGTACGCTGCCCTCCTTTAGACTGGTCGATCTTCTCGGCAAGCTCCCGCGCCTGGGACTGAATCTCTGACCATTTACGGCGGTAAGGAGCCATCAGGACCGGCTCGACGATCAGCAGGATATCCGCTTTGCTGGTGTAATGGGCGCCAAGCTGGGCGCGCTTGTTTGGGTCAAGGCTGCGCTCGAAGAGCGTGCCGAAGATGGAGGGTTCGATGCTGGACCAATCCAGGGTGCATACCACGGCAAGGATATCGATTCCATCACTGTCCAGTTCTAGCGCCGTGTCATCGTCGAAGAGATGACCGTCAAAATGGCGGATCTCCTCCGAGCCGAACCATCCGCCGGTCGACATGGCGGCAAACAACTGGCGGAGCTGGGCATTGAAGGCCTCCGGGCGGTTGCGGGCGCGCTGGACCAGATTGGTAAATACTCTGGATGGCAGCAGGCCGATATCCTCGGAAAACAAGCAAAAGAGCAAGCGGATCAGGAAATGTGCAATCCTGGATGGGTCTTCGCCATTATCGAGCAGGATGGCGGAAAGACGGGCAAATTGGGCTGCGGCTTCCTGGGTGACCTGTTCGGTGGTCAGCGGGGCGCGCAGCTCCTCTGGACGGTGGAAGGCAGCGCGTAACAGCGCCAGGTTGGATGGATCGAGCAGATCGTCCAGTGAGAGCTTGTAGACTTTATGGACGGTATTGGTGAAGTTGGTGTGGATCTGGATCTGTTCGATATCGGAGACGATCAGCAAAGGGGGATTTAAGAGCGATTCACGGTACTGCTGCAGCTGCCGGTAGGCTTTATCCAGGTCGGCATGCTTGCCTTTATACTCCCAGGCGAAGCGTCTTTTGTACCAGACATCCGCCCAGCCCTGCCCGCCGGCAAGCTTGCCGGCGCCGGCTTCGAAGGTGAAGAACTCGCCTTTGGGATCCAGCTCGGCGGGGGTCTGGTGTCCGATCAGCCGGCAGAGATCGATGAAGTGTTCCTGATAGGATGAGCGTTCTTTGAGCTCAGAGTGACGCCATTTGGATACGAATTCATTGGGGGTCAGGGATGGTGGCATTTTGGCCTAGATATCCTCGATTACACACACTTCGGAAAATTCATCTTTGATCTTTTGAACTGTCTTCCAGCGACTTTCCCTGAATCCGGGGACGTCGGCTCCTGCGTCGAGAAATTCCTGCCAGGTCGTGCCGGTGAAGAGATCAAGCCAGTAGTTGCGTGATTCCATGATTCACTCCCGACCGTTTGGTGATGTCGCACTCGAGTATATCTGAATAATATATTAGATTTACTGTTATGACAAGTTCGAAGTCTGTTTCGCAGCTCCTAACTCCCCGCCCCCCATATCCCCTGATTCCCTTATTGCCTGATCCCTAATTTCCTGCTCGACTACCCCGCGGTAATGAGCCAGCCGCTGGCGGGAGCGCTGGGCACACTCTTCGAATCCGATCAGCTCGTAGGCCTTGATCAGGGAGATCCAGGCATCCTCGTCCAGGTCTTCGCCGCGGGCGAAGGCAGCCATCAGGTCGCGCTCGGCGGCATACAGCGTGCGTGGGTCGTGCGACGCCTGCTCGGTATCAGCGCTGCCGGTCTCGCGGGCGGCGATGCGGCGCAGGTCGGCGATGCGCGGGAACCAGGGGGATACCTGGATGTGCTCGTGGGCAGCCAGGCGTAACTGGTCGGCCGGGAGATCCACCAGCGAGCTGAGATAGAGCTGGAGGGTAGCCTCCGGCAGCTTTTTGTCCGGGTACGCGCTGACCAGGATGTTCAATGTTTCGAGGATATCGTTACGGCTCGCCATTCCCACCCTCACGGGCGATGCGGTCCAGGATGGCAAAGCTGTCTTCCTGGGGCGTTGACCTGGAGCAGTAGCGGCAGCCGGGTGGTCCACCGCGCTGGTACAGATCCAGCATGCCGGGGATGTTGCGCGGGTTCCAGCCGTGACCCAGCCAGTGCTGGAGGGTAGAGCGCTAGGCGTCCAGGTCCGTGGCGTGGGCATCGATTTGCTGGCGCTGGGTCCTGTTCGGGGTGAGGTGGGTCAGCTCACGGTACAGGTCGACAGGGTTCCTGCTGATTGTTGATTGTCCATTTTTTTGAACATCATTGCCTCTCAAAATAGATTCATTCTCAGATTTATGGTTATTAACAGAGTCTTTAAGAGAGGCAGCGATGTCGTTTTTTTCAGCCATTTGGAGCTCTAACAGCTCAGCTGGAAAACTGACGACCAGCTCGGTGCGGGTGACTTTATGCGCGGTCAGGTAGCCGAGGGATGACAGCTTCTGCAGGTGGCTATACAGTGTGCTGCGGTTTATGCCTGCCAGCTTGCAAAAATACGCCCTGGAGAAGGGCGGGGTTGCGGAAGCGCTGCCAGCCAGGCTCTTGAGCAGCAACCAGGTGTGCAGAGCGCCTGGAGACAACCGCTGGTCTACCAGAATGACCACAGGAAGGATGACCAGGCCTGCGGAAGTCAGTTGCGAAAGACTATAGAACATTTGTTTCATATCTGGATTGTACAGAAATATCCCACCTGGCGCAAGTCAAAATCGCCCTTTTTGGGAAAAATCCCCCCAAAAATCACCCTATCCCACCATGGGGTGAGCCAATGGGTTAACCCCATCGCCAGCCCATCCTGGAAGGCCAGCATGATGGGTAGAAGAACTCTGTACTAGGCTGGTTTAATGCTCAAACGTGGGAATTTTCGCCCGAAATCCGCTCTTTTGCTGCTATTCAAGCTCATTAATCAAACATTTACCATCAGAATGCAAGCAGGCATAGTACAATCAACACTAAGAAGACGTTTCCTATCCGATTAATCCAACAAAGGAGCTCAAGATGTCCAAATACGTACTGCTCTATCATGGCGGCAGCATGCCCGAGACCGAGGAAGAGGGCGCGGCGGTTATGAAAGCCTGGGAAGTCTGGTATAGCAAGCTAGGAGCGGCGGTCGTCGACGCGGGCAACCCGTTCTCGCCGATGGCGAAATCTGTTTCCAGCGCTGGCAAGATCAGCGATGGCGCTGCCAACGGCATGGCAAGCGGCTATACTATCCTGGAAGCTGGTTCACTGGATGAAGCCGCCAGGATGGCGCAGGGCTGCCCGGTGCTGGCAGGGGGCGCCCAAATATCGATCTTCGAGACGTTTGAAGTGATGTAGTATTCAAGCAGTAGTTCTTCACCACAAAGACCACCAAGGATATACAAAGAAACACGAAGTACCTGTATAAGGCGCTTCGTGTTTCTTATGAATAGACGTAACGCAGCAAGGAGGTAATTGGGGGCAGCCATATAAGCAAACCGCCGTTCAAGCTGATGCATTTTATTAATAGGAGTTACGCACTTCAGAAGATTCTTGAAAGAGCTTGATAAAAAATATAGCGGGCTGAGAAGAGCGCTTTTCTCAGCCCGCTTCTGTTTACGCAGCGCCAAGCATTGAACCGTCAGATTATGCTGATGGCAGTGTCACCCCAATGCCTGCCAGGAGATCCTCGAATCCACCTGAAATGGGTTGGGAGCTTACGATTTGACCACCTTCAACCATAAACCTGGTTTTGGATTCCGGGGTTACGATCTTTTTACCTGTAGCAGGAATGACTCCCATGCCCATTGCCGACAGGTCAAAATCGCCGCTATGCGTCCCTTCGAAATGGAAGGTCATTGTGACGCTGCCATCCTCTTCTTCTTGAAGGTCATGCACCACCCCCTTGAAGCCTGTAAATGCATTATAAAGAAGTTGGGACACGGCGGTAAATGCCGCTTTATCTCCCATAACATTACCATCTTTGTCTAAATTATGGAAATCGTCTGAGATATACATCTCGTTCGCAGTGATCATGCTTGATGGAGGATTTCTCCAGGACTCATCCTCCCACATTCTAACAACATCTGTTCTACTGCTCATCAAAAACTCCTTTGGGGCTGGTTGTGCGCATCTTCGAGAGCGCACCTGATTCGGCAATAGGAGGTGGGTGAGAGTCCAACGGGAGCATAATGCCGACACCTGCGATCGCCACCAATGAAATATCCCCCCCTTCGATAACCGCATACCTGTCAATTATCTCAAAAGACCGTGGCTGTTGTGATTCTAATTATACACCATTTCACGATAAATTGGACAAAGATTGGCTTAATATTCCTGAATTAGGAGGGTAAACGGGATTGCTTCGTGTTGCACACCTTGAAATGGCACAAAGAGAGTATAAAAGGAAAGAGCTTGCGAGGGGAGTCGCAAGCCCTTTTCGAATGTTGCAAGAGTATTTTCGTTAAGCGAACTGCATAGCCTCGGAGGTCTTGGTCGCAGAGAAATCTGCCGGCAGCAACCCGGCCTCGGTGACGATGCGCGGCACAATCTCCTCCCAGCCGACCGCCATCAGGTGGATGCCGCTCACGCCCTGCTTATCCCGCACGGCTTCGATCAGCTCGAAGGCAATCTGCACGCCCTCTTCTTGGGCGCCATCGCCGGCCGCTTCCATACGCTGCATCAGCTTCTCTGGGATGGTCACGCCCGGCACCTCATTGTGCATATACTGCGCCATCTTGAGGTTCTTGAGCGGGGTAATCCCCACCAGGATATAGACCTTGTCCAGGATATTGCGCTGCGCCAGGGAGTTCAGCCACACCTCCAGCCCGTCCGGGTCGTAAACCAGGTTGGTCTGGAAGAACTGCGCCCCGGCGTTGACCTTCTTGTGCTCCCGGATGGCCTGGAAGCGCGGTTCGGATGCAAACGGGGAGGCAGCCGCACCCAGGAAGTACTTAGGCGGGAATTTCATCGCGCGCCCATCCAGGTAGCGGCCTTCGTCGCGCATGCGGCGCAGGATCCACAGCATCTGTACCGAGTCGATATCGACGATGTCCATGCGGCCACGCGGCTCGGGAGCCATGCGCATGCTGTCGCCGGACAGGCACAGGATGTTGCGCACGCCCAGGGCGGCTGCACCCAGCACTTCCGCCTGCAAGCCGGTGCGTGTGCGGTCGCGGGCAGCGATCTGCATCACCGGCTCGGCATCGTTATCGATTGCGATTGCGGAGCAGGCCCAGGACGACATGCGCGGGGTGGCAGATGGACTGTCGGTGAAGTTGATGGCCGCCACGTATGGCTTGATCATGTTGATATTCGAGTTCAGCTTCTTGGTAGCGACGGTCATCGGGGGAGCAACCTCACTGGTGACCACGAATTCACCTGCCTTCAGGCGCCGCTCCAGCTCGGAGACCGGCTCGTCATAAGCCGGGGCATGGTACTCTTTATCGCCCTGCCACCAGTCCGGCTGGCGTACCGGCTGGAAGACCGAGTCCCAGGTCTTTGTGCGCACTGCCGGGTCACGGGAGAGCATGCCGCCAACCACATTCCCTGTGCCGACCGTCCGCACCTGCCGGTAGACATCACCCCAGGTCTCGCCGCCCACCTTGTTCCAGTCCAGCGGCGGCAGCACCTCCAACAGCATCTCCTCGCGGCCCATATCGAAGGCCCGGTCGTATATTTCGTACCAGATGCAGGGGCGCGTCTCGTCCACATAGCAGCGCTCGGCGGTGGAGCCACCGCACGGGCCGTTGCGGATGCCCTTGGGGCACTCCATCGGGCAGATGAAAGCCGTCTCCTGCAGCAGACAGTTGCCACACATACGGCAGCCGAAGAACGGTCCTTTGACCCACCGCTCCACGGTTGCCAGGGCGCGCGCGCCGAAGGGTTCCTTTTTAAATGGATAAAACGCTGGCTGCCAGCGTCGTCCAGGTGTAAAACCAGGCATAGATGGACCTCCTTGAGGGTTGAAGATGGAATGTGCTGTATTGAAGGCTGCGTTTACCTGCTGTGTACGGCCGCTTCAACCCGGCTGCATGGCCTGTAAATTGTGAGCAGTAAATATACCTTCAGCAAACCGCTGTACTATTTGAGACCATTTAAGATATTTTCGGCGGTTTGCACAATCTTGACAAGTTTAGTCGTATTCTATCCAGAGCGCCTGATTTCAGCAAATGACAAATGTCAGGAAAATCAGGACAGATCGTCACGATTTTTCCACCGCCCGACGTGATCAAGTACCCATACTTGACAGGTCGGGCGGTGGATGGATCACAAGACTATCTCCAAGGGTATTCTTAGTTGTCCCCGAAAGCACCCGAGATATCAAATACCGGACAGATGAAATATGGATCGACGCGATCACCACCCTCGGCAACCCAGCCGGTGTTGCTTCCTCCCCAGTTGATCTTCCACCACGACCAATTATTAGCACATGATGGTCCATCTACGACTCTAAAGGAGGTACCTGGCTCCAGCCGGACGATCTCTCTCGACGATCGACTGGCTCCCTCACGGATGATCACCCGGTCGCGCTTGGTACACACTTCTGCGGTGATGCCAATCCGCAGCCTTTGCGCTGGTGCACCCGGGCAAGAAGAGCGCAGAACATAACTCTTGCCTGGTTCTAGCCGCCTGACACCTAAGGATACCGGGTAGGTAGATAGATATGCCCTGCTGCTCTCCCCAGACCTTACACCCACCACGATCATATAAAATTTAGGATCCTTTGGTAACCAGATCATCAGGTTGCCCTGTGAATCAACCTGGTACTCCTGCCAACCGGAGAGGCCCATGCCGTCGCTGCTATCGATTGGTTTGTCATACACAAATAGGCGCACCTTTTCCCGGGGTGCGAATTCGTGGAGCAATAACTCCCCATTGCCAAACCAGATGACCCGGGTATCTTTAGGTCGATAGACTCGAAACGGCACGCTGACCATTCCACTTGACCCAGAAAAAGTTATATTGTACGTACCTGGTGTATCCTGCCAATCTGGTATGAAATAATAACTCGCCAGGTAGTGATCTCCTCTGGCCTCCGAATCCTTGACAACCCTGGCAAGCTCGCGAGTTGTTCGACCGTTCGGATATCTCACAAATACCTGCACACGCTCACCTTTGTCCCACCCACAGGCAGTAACATGAATTGAACGCATTAATTCGATACCTGAATTACCGGAATTAAACGCAAGATACGGCCTGGCATCAGAGCTACGGGTGCAAACTACCGAACCACCACCACCAACCCCACCGAAGTAGATCTCATCCAGCACATCTCCGGGATTGTTCTTTCTGGCATTCGTCAGGGAGAAATCAGCGGTCATCGGTGTCGGCGTTCGTGTAGGAGTACGGGTAGGCCTGAGTGTACGAGTCGGCGTGCGAGCGCTGGTGTGGGAAGCAAACGTTGCTTCCGTCATCAACAGGCTGATCAGGATCAGCGCTGATGAAGATAGCAGAAATACTACTGCGCTCACGAACCGGCGTCGCAGTAGCTTTATATTATCAGGTCGCGTCATAATACCCACCTTTCAAATCTAATACTCACATTGATCTGCCAGGACCTTTTGGTATATCTCGATGCGGGTAGGGTCGTCGGATAATTTCAATGCTTCCCCATATTCAGCGATGCATTCTGCTTTTCTGCCGGTCTGGCGGTAGATCAATCCCTTTCTGGCGTGCGCCTCCGCAGCCAAACTTCTTAAGACCTCATCTGGGTGATCATTGTATGCTTGGATCACCTGGTTAAATTTTTCTTCGGACAGCAGGAAAACCGTCTCGGTTAAATCAGGATAATTCTTTGCGAATGCTTCCGCAAAATAATTCTGACCCAACCACATACTTGCTTTTTCCTCCACATGTGCCAGATCTGGCTCCAACGCGTAATCCACTGCTTTCAAGTAGTAGCCACTGCTGGCTTCCAATAAGCCAAAGTCCATCGCTGCTTGGTTGGCGCTTTCCCTGGCTGGACGCAGAGCATGCAGATATGCCACACTGCCCAAGCCGATGTATGCTCGGGCGTAGTCTTGGTCAAGGCTTTTTGCATTGTTGTAATGATGTTCTGCTTCGTCGAGAAGCTCGAATTGATCGGGTTGGCTGTTGAATATGGATAAAGCAGAATTTCCCAAGAGTAAATATAAGAGCTTCTGAGCTGCCGGATCGCCCCAGTGCTGTGCATCTAACAATGCCTCTTCGAAAATCGAGAGGGCCGTTTCAAAATCATGTGTCACATAATATGTCATACCCAACGCCAGGGAAGCCAACATTCGCCCCCTCGGGGAAGCTTCGTCGTTCATCAGTTTTACCCGCACGGCTTTAGGCTGTCCGGGCGCTGGAAATGGCGATCCTAACCGGTCTTGACCGATGACCTCGTAGGCGTCCCTGAAGAAATAATCGGGAGATATGTAAAAGGTCGGGGTGATATGCCAGGTGGGCTGATTTGCTTCGATCATGCCATATACCAGCAAGTCAGCTCCGACCTCCTGTGCAAGCATCTGAGCAGATCCGTCCAATTCAGCGGATGTTCTGCCGCTGACGCTGCCTACCTCGGCTGGACCCCAGACATCGATGGACACATCGGTATCCTGGCGAAGCTCAGCCAGGTTCTCTTCCAAACGGCGCTTGAGAGTAGACCCGAACTCTACACCAATGCCTCTCTCCTGTGATCCCGGCCTTTCGGCAAATCCTGCCACTGCAACGCAGAACTCACATCCCAGGTCTTCCTTCATATTGCCTCTTTTGGGCAGCAGCAGGTAAATGATTACCACAGCTGAGGCAATTGTAAGCAAGGCTATGATCGAAAAGCCCAGGCGAACATCCAGACCAAATCGCTGGAAGACTCTCTCATCGATGCCATTGATGACTACCCGGGCGAAATTTCCAATGACAACGCCGCGGCCGCCCTTAACCTCGATTTTGGGCGGTTCGGGCGGGGTTATGCGGCTTTGTTGTGGGCTGTGTTGTGGATTGGGAGCGTTATTTCCAGACGGCTCTCCGGCAGGTTCAGCTGGTGGGGTGCCGGATTCATCGCCCGTCTGGAGCTCTTCTTGAGACATACCTAGCTTTTTTTCTTCTTCTGCTGTGCGAAATTCATCTCCACTTGAGCGTGTTCGCCCACTACCACACCTTGCGAATCGCTGACCTGGACATTATATTTTCCTCCCTCAGGCTGAGTCTGGAGCATTTCGAGGAGCTGCTTGGCAGCTTGCAGTATCTGCTCGTCCTGTTCAGCCCCAACCTTCTCCAGCTCCTTTGCCAGAGGTTTCTCCCAGGTATCAGGATCGTTGGTGTACTCTTCAACCAGTTCAGCCCCTTTTGGTTGGTCACCGAATTTCTTCTCGATGAGGGTGCGCAGACCCTGGTAAGCGTCTTTTACGGCGGTTGCCGCAGTATCTTGTAGCGCGGAAACAGCGCCTGCTGCCAGAGCCGTCAGGATCATGCTTACAGCTTCCATTACCCACCTCCAGAGCGAACAATTATATTTAATTGATTTATATTCGAATTCATATCTATTATGACATAAACTATAGGTTTGTCAACTTATGTCCGGTGTGGTGTTCGTAACATCAGCGGTAGGCGAATTTAGAAAAAGTCACAAGACAAACGCTCCCCCCTCCCCCATCGAGGCTTAGAAGGCTAGACCTGAACCCGCCAGAAGTAATGCGGCCCACATGCCCTGCCGGGATTTGTACCCC
>JAQBDA010000369.1:0-4089 GCA_032124675.1 Chloroflexota bacterium | reverse complement strand
CCTATTTTTCAAGATTCCCAGGGTGATCATCGCGGAGAACCGCAATATCATGGGTGCAGAGGATCATTTGAAAGCACGCAGGGTGGAAGTCGTTGTGCTGAATGATGAGGAATGCATCAGCATGTTGAGGGATTTTGACCGCTCTCATCCAGGAATATGGAAAAAAGGAGAATAGCGGCTTAGATGGCAGGAAGAGAAACCCTCCAATTATATAACAGCTCCATCATCGACTTGATGCGATCCCATCGTTCGGTACGCGATTTTACTTCGCAACCGGTGCCGGATGAAATGATTGAAGTGATCGTCGAGGCCGCGCAGTGGGCTTCTTCGTCCTGCTTCCGGCAGTCGTACAGTGTGATTGCTGTCAAAGATTGGGACAAAAAGCGTGAGCTGCGCAAGTTGTGCGGCGGCCAGCGCTGGGTCGAAGAGAGTCCGGTATTCCTGGCTTTCTGTGCGGATATGAGCCGGCTGGACGATATTTGCCGGATGCAGGGCAAACAAATTAACCTGGAGTATACCGAAACCCTGTTGATGTCAGTCATGGATGCCGCTCTGTTCATGCAGAACGCAGCCCTGGCAGCCCAATCACTTGGTCTTGGAGTGGTGATGATCGGCGGCTTGCGCGATCATCCCGGTGAAGCGATACGGTTGCTGAATCTGCCAGTGGGTACCTTCGGCATTGCGGGGATGTGCCTGGGTTATCCAGAACTGATCCCTGCCCAGAGCCCACGTCTGCCGGTTGATGAAATCCTGCACTGGGAGCAATACCAACCTCAAGGTCGCATAGAACGGCTGGCTGCATACGATGAGGTGATCCGTCAGTCACAGGTTTATCGCAGGAAAGATGGCACATTAGATAGCTGGAGTGATGTCATGGCGCACACCACTTCAAAACCGCCTGCTCAGGGTGGTCGCCGCAGGATCATGGAAATTCTTAATATGCAAGGGTTCGAGATGAAATGAGTGCTGACAAAGCACTGGAGGTATGAGATGGAACGACCGTTGACATTGGCGCTTGTGCAGATGAAGCCTGTCCTGGGTGACATCCCGGCAAACCTGGACCAGATACTCGCGTTGACTGAACAGGCTGCCAATAAGGGCGCTGGATTGATCATCTTTCCAGAGCTGGCGTTGACTGGCTATAACCCCGGGCTGCTCGGAGAACGCCTGGTCCGGCTTGCCAGGACGGCCAACGATGAACCCATACAACGACTTGCTCGTGCAGCCGGGGAACACCGGGTGCACCTGGTGGTTGGCTTCATCGAACGGCGCGCCATTCCAGGGGTAGTCTACAACTCTATCGTAATCTGCGGGCAGGATGGGTCGGTGATGCGTACCTATGCTAAGTCGCACCTGTTTTCGGCCGAAAACCTGTACTTCCGGCCAGGGGCATCGCTGGAAATCTTGAGGACGAATTGGGGTACCCTAGGACCGATGATCTGCATGGATATCGGCTATCCAGAGGTTGCCCGCATCCTCTCATTGCAGGGGGCCGAACTGCTGATCGCGCCATCAGCCTGGATCAAAGAAGATGAAGATATCTGGCCGGTGCATCTGCAGGCGCGAGCACTGGACAGCCTGGCATTTGTGGCCGGGGTCAACCGGGTCGGTGCGGAGGGGGACCTGAATTTCATCGGCCAGAGCATGGTGGTGGACCCGCGCGGTCATGTCCTTGCCACACTTGACGATCAGGAAGGGATGTTGATCCTGACAATTGACATGGATGACGTGCCTGCCGCCAGACGCCGCGCTTTACATTGGACCGGGCGCAGACCAGAATTATATGGTCCGATCGCAGAGCTGACCGCCAATTAACAATCTCATTACCAGACTAAACTCGATATGACAGAGCCATTCGATTTATTATTGACCGGAGGTGTGGTAGTAACGGGGCAGGGGATGCGCCGTCTGGATATAGGCGTGCGCGAAGGGCGCGTTGCTGCAATGGCAGCAGACCTTGCATCAAAGCTGGCAAAACAACGCTTCGATGTTAGGTCCAGGCTGGTATTTCCGGGGGTGATAGATGTACATGTCCATCCGGTTTATACGGACAATATGGAACAGTGTTCACGAACAGCCGCTTATGGCGGGACTACTACGCTGATACACTTTGCCTATGCTCGCCCGGGGCAAGGATTGGTTGATGCACTTGAAAAATATTTACAGGAAGGGGAGACCTCCAGATTGGACTATGGGCTGCATTGTGGATTGTTCGAAGCGCAGAAGCAGGTTCCCCAAATTCCAGAAGCAATGAAGTTGGGTGTAAACAGTTTCAAGTTTTTTATGACTTATATTAAACAGGGCTGGTACACCGATGATTACCAGTTGATGAAAGCCATGGATATCCTGGCTTCACACGGCGGTTTGGCGATGGTGCATGCTGAAAATGGCGGCGGGATCGATTATCTTGAGGACAAATATCTCACAGGACCATCTGCGTCGGCGGAGTATTTCAACGCCAGCCGTCCGGCGGTATTAGAAGAAGAAGCGATTTTTCGGGCGATCTGCCTGGCTGAGGTGACCGGCTGCCCGCTCTATATCCCTCATGTCACATCCCAACGCTCATTGAGGCCGATCCAAGCTGCCAGAGAAGCCGGGCAGGTTGTTTATGCGGAAAGCTGCCCGCATTACCTGTCCCTGACAGAAGATATATTGAAGCAGCGCGGCGCATTGGCGAAAGTTGGACCACCAATCCGATCGAGTGCCGACCAGGAGGCATTATGGTTGGCAGTACAGGATGGCACCATCCAGACTTTTGCTTCAGATCACGCTGCCAAGCTGAAAGACGCCCAGGCGGATTTCATCGCCCAGGGGTTCGGTTCTCCCCAAATCGAGACACTCTTACCTATCACTTATGACGAAGGTGTCAGCAAAGGACGCATCAGCCCGGTACGACTGGCTCAGGTCTTGTGTGAGAACCCAGCCCGGATATTTGGACTGTACCCGCGCAAGGGCACAATTCAGGTCGGTGCGGATGCTGACCTGGTTGTATACGATCCGTTCAAGAATTTCACAATCGAAGCATCAAACCAGCACTCGAACGTCGGCTATACCCTGTATGAGGGGCGAACTGTGCTCGGCTGGCCGGAGATGACTTTCCAGCGCGGGAATCCTGTCCTTAGGGACGGTGAAATTCAGGCCTCTCCAGGTGATGGGGTTTTCCTGCCAACCCAACCTCCGGGAGTTTTCATTTAATGGATGGCGCATGATGAGGTCAATTCCAGCGATTGATGTGCCAATCGAAAACATCAAAAAGCATTTTTTTGAGTTGGGTCGTATAGGCAACCTGGGACCTACACCTGAGGATGGGTTCCTACGGTCTTCCTGGTCGGATGAAGAAAGTGCCGCGATGGAGTTTATTCGATTGGAGGGAGAATCTAAGGGCCTTTTAGCATTTTATGATGGTATCGGTAATCTCTATTCGACTACACCCACGGAAGGTGGCAAAGTCATCCAGGTGGGTTCGCACCTCGACACAGTGCCTAAAGGTGGGCAGTACGACGGTGGGGCTGGTATTGTCGCCGGGCTGGAAGCGATTCTGGCACTGCGTGAATACTGGTCATCAATGAATTGTGACCTGCAGCTGGTCGTCTGGCGGGGTGAGGAATCGGCCACTTTCGGTTCGGTCTGTAAGGGCAGCAGGGCAGCCTTTGGGCTTAACGACCCCAATATCTTGACCAAAAAATTCCAAGGTCAAACTCTGGAAGATGCGATCGCCCGACAAGGATTTGACCCCTCCTACATCCGCGGTCGTAAACCGACGCTTTCCCAACAGCAGATCGACTCGATTACAGCCCATTTTGAGCTGCATATCGAGCAGGCGAGTCAACTCCAGACTGATCGTAAGCGGATTGGCATCATAACCTCCATTCGAGGTGCTGCCCGCTATCGGGTAATCATAATAGGAGAGGCTGCTCATTCAGGCGGTACGCCGATGGGCAGTGCGTTTCGCCGGGATGCAAACCTAGCAATAGCCTATATGCAGGTGGAGCTAGACTGCCTGGCAAAGCTTCGCCTGGAGCAGGGAGATGACCTGGTTCAAACCGTTGGTGTGGTCAATATAGACCCGGATTTCAACATGCTCGACCC
>JAQBDA010000368.1:0-26081 GCA_032124675.1 Chloroflexota bacterium | reverse complement strand
GGTCTGCATGACAGCCATTCCACGTCTATCCTTATCCTGGCAGGCTTCACGCGGAGCGAATAATTATAGCAGTGTTTTCATAATATAATCAACATGGATGATGTATGTAGCCCTGCGGACACTCTCACCAACTGCGTACATCCTGAATATATGGATAAGTCTATCGAATTTCTACCCGGATTGCGCATCGGGCACGCCCAGGATGGAGAGGCGCTGACAGGCTGCACGGTCGTGCTGTGCGAAGATGGGGCAGTAGCCGGGATGGACCAGCGCGGCGGAGCCTCCGGCACGCGCCAGACCGATTCCCTGCAGCCCATGCGGTTGGTCGAGCAGGTGCACGGGATTGTCCTTTCAGGGGGATCGGCATTCGGGCTGGATACTGCCTCAGGCGCGGTCCGCTACCTGGAAGAGAAGGGTGTCGGTCTGGATGTGCGCGTAGCGCGGATACCAATCCTGCCTACTGCAATCCTGTTCGATTTAGGTCTGGGTACTGGGAACGTCAGACCGGGGCCGGAAATGGGATACCAGGCCTGCCTGAACGCCCATCCGGGCTGGCCCGCCGAAGGCTGCGTCGGTGCGGGTACCGGTGCCACGGTCGGCAAGATCAACGGGATAGAGTTTGCCATGAAATCCGGCATTGGCTGCGCTCGTCTGGAAGTGGGTGCCGGGCTTATCGTCTGTGCAGTAGTTGCAGTTAACGCATTTGGTGATATAATAGATCCGGTAAATGGGGAAATAATCGCTGGGGCGCGGCGTCGCTCACCAACCGACTCTAAAACAGGCGTGCAAGGGGGCGATGGTCAGGGTATATTTGTTGATTCTTTGGAAGTCATGCGAACGCTGATCGGCCGCACAGCGATGGGATTCGCCAGCCGGGAGAATACTGTGATCGGCGTGGTTGCCACCAATGCCCAGCTGAATAAAGAACACATCAACAAGGTCGCCCAGATGGCCCATGACGGGCTGGCGCGCACCGTGCGCCCGGCTCACACCATGCTGGATGGGGATACGATTTTTGCCCTGTCCCTCGGAAATGTTCTGGCGGATGTCAATATCGTCGGGGCGTACGCTGCAGAAGCTTTTGCGCAGGCTGTGCTGCGTGCCGTGCGCCAGGCGACGCCGGCCGGTGGGCTGCCCGCGGTTTCAAGTCTATGAACGGCGGCGAATACTTACCGGCCTATTTCCCCTGTAAGACCCATTGCATGCCTGCAATGCCGGTGCTGAATTAGCAGGATAGTGCAGAGAAGCGCAACAGGTGTGGAGATGAAACAAACGCTTCTGGTCGTTGAAGACAACCTGACGTTATTAGAAGGCTTGCGCGATATCCTGAGCATGGAAGGCTTCAACGTGCTGACTGCCTGCAATGGGGAAGAAGCCCTGGCTCAGATGATAGCTGTCAATCCGGATATGATTATCTCCGATATCGCCATGCCCGTCATGGACGGTTTTTCTTTCTTCCAGAATGTGCGCTCCAGGCCGGATTGGCTGACCATCCCGTTCGTCTTCCTGACCGCTCGCAACGACCGTGAATATGTAATGGAAGGCAAGAACCTGGGAGCCGAGGATTATCTGGTCAAGCCGTTGAGCCGCGACGAGCTGATCACCGCCGTGCGCACTCGTCTGGCTCGCTCTGAGGAGCTGCGGACCGTACGGCTGCAGCAGGCATACGAAGCCAGCCTTACCATGCTGGCGAATGCCATCGATCTGCGCGATCCATATACCCGCGGGCATGTCGAGCGTGTCACCGCTTACTCGCTCGTATTAGCAAGTAATCTGGGCTGGCCTGAGAGCCAGTTGGAACTGCTGCGCTTTGGGGCGATCCTACACGATATCGGCAAGATTTTCATCCACGAGGCTATGCTGTTCAAATCCCTGCCGCTCGACGCAAAGGACTGGTTCGAGATCAAGCGCCACCCCATCGCCGGCTCAGAGATGATCAAGGATGTGCCCTTCCTCGCCCGGGCTGTGCCGGTTGTGCGCCACCATCACGAGCGGTGGGATGGGAACGGATACCCGGATGGCTTAAAAGGCAAAGCCATACCGGCAGCCGCCCGCATTGTGGCGGTCGCAGATGCATTCGACGCGATGACCATTGACCGTCCCTATCGCGCTGCCCGCACCCCGGCGCAGGCCTACAAAGAGATCCTGGCTATGAAAGGCGTCCAGTTCGACCCGGATATTGTAGCCGCCTTCGAGCAGGCCTGGAAAGAGCGTGCCATCTGGTCGATCTGGGAGACCTGGCACACCTCCAACCGCTGAATCGAACCAGACCCTTATCCGCGGCATCATCGGCCCGCCGCGCATGATCTAGAGTTGGTAGACCGCTGCGAGAGCGCAGTATCGCTTCAGCATACGAGTCCGTCATACCTCACTACCACCGGTAAGTTTCATTTGCTCAGTCGTTGCCCGGTGCTTTGGCCAGATCTTGTACCGGCTCTGTTGTCGGTTCACTTCTGGTTTTGCGCCCGGAGCGGGAGCGAGCCAGCGTGATCACGGCTACCGAGCCTGTGATGATCGCGGTGGCGATCAAGATGTTCAGGCTGAGCGGTTCCCGGACAACCAGGCTGCCCAGCAAGACTGCGATCAGCGGGTTGATATAGGCATGCGCCGAGACCAGCGGCGTCGGTGCCACCCGCAGCAGCCAGGTATAGGCGACGAAACCGATCAGCCCGCCAAAGACTACCAGGTATCCCAGGCTCCACCAGGAAGCAGGGGAGATAGCTGAAATATCCAGGCGGCTCCATTCACCGGTAAGAGTCCCAAGCAGGACGAAGCCAAGACTGGCAACCAGCATCTCCATGCCAGTGCCCATCAGTGGGGCGGACGGCAGCCGTGCTCCGCGGCTGTATAGAGAGCCGATCGACCAGGACAGGCTGGCCAGCAGAAGGATCACCATCCCCAGCGGCTCGATGATCCGCGCTCCTGGGTCTTGCTGCCATGGTTGGATGAGCAGCAGGATGCCGGCGAAACCAGCCAGCAGACCGATCCAGATAACAACGCCGGGGCGCTGCCTGGCTGGTCCCCCGACCAGCGGTTTGCCGGCGCTCTGCAGCAGGGAGTGCAGTCGCGATGGTCGACCCTCCCCGGGGATCACCAGCGCGTCGATCAGTGCCATCCACAGCGGGACAGAAGCGATGATCAAGGACGCAACCCCGGAGGGCACACGCTGCTCCGCCCAGCTCAACAGCCCGTTGCCTCCGATCAGCATGAACCCGCCGATAATCGCCGCCGAGCGCCACTCAACCCTCTTGGGAAGGGGCACCCCGCGCAGCCGCTGCAAGGCGTACAGGATTGCCCCGGCAATCAAGAAGCGCGTGCCGGCCATCAAGAATGGTGGAATTGTCTGGACCGCCAGGCTGATCGCCAGATAGGTCGATCCCCAGATGACATAGATTGCGAACAGTGCCAGCCCCATGCGCATTTTCATCCCGGTCTCTCCAGCCCTCAACCTGCCAGGGTGGTGGCGAATGCGCCGCCTGTGGCGGAATAATCCCGGCTGTGGGCTATCTCCCAGCCGAGCAGCGCCTTCTTGCGCGCTGCACCCCAGCGGTAATCCCCGATCTCACCGGTCTTGCGAATCACCCGGTGGCACGGGATCAGCACCGGGATGGGATTGCGTCCAAGCGCCGCACCTACCGCCCGGGCTGCTCTGGGCAGACCGATTTGCACTGCGATATCCTCATAGCTGACCAGCATACCGCTAGGCACACCCAGCAGCGCTTCCCATACCTTGAGCTGGAAGCTTGACCCCGACAGGTGCAGCCGCAGACCGTCAGCCTTCTGCTCGTCGAAGAACGAGAAGACCTCCTCAGTCATATCTGCGGTGCCGGATGGATCGCTGACAAACTCAGCCTTGCGCCAGCGGCGCTCCAGTTCGTCAAGTGCTGCCCGGCGGTCTCCATCCTGGATGAATGACATTCCGCAAACCCCCCGTGGGCTTAGCGCAGTTAAACACTCGCCAAATGGGGTATCGTGGAAACCGTAGGATATCGTCACCCCTTCGCCGCGGTTCTTATACTCGCCCGGCGTTACCGCCTCCCAGGTGACGAAAAGGTCGTGCAGCCTGCCCGGGCTGGACAGCCCCGATTGGTAGGTGACATCCAGCAGGTTTTCCGAGCGCTCGAGCAGCTTTTTGGCGTGTTCCTTGGTCAGATACTGCAGGAAGCGCTTGGGGCTGACGCCGACCCAACGGGTGAAAAGCCGTTGGAAATGATATTCGCTCAGGTGCACGCTTGCCGCGGTCTCTTTCAGGCTGGGCTGCCGGTCGTAGTTGGCATCCAGATACAGGATCGCCTGTTCTATCCTGCGGTAATCTTCTGCCAGGCTGGTGTATTCGGTCATGTTCGTATACATGGGGTGGTTCCTCCTGTGATCGTTCTTCTGGCATCCAGTATAACGATTCTCAGCCGGATAACCACCCGAATCTTGCTCAATCGTGTCCAAATGTTTTTAAGCCAGGTATACCAGCATTAACTCCTGCCGCGCAGCTCGCGGATCGAACCCATGCCAGGGCTGTCGAGTATCCCAGCCGGCTGCCACAGCCAGGCATGGGTTGGCTTAGTATCAGTTTGCGGACGCAGAAGGATGACGATGCGACTCAGTTTCCGGCCACCTCGCCGGCCGGTCGCCCGTTTCCGCCGGTCACTTCCGGCTGGCTGCCCGGGGCCGTTTCTTCGCCGCGGAACTGGCTCATATACAGGTCGTAGTAGAAGCCCTTGCGCTCAAGCAGCTCGGTGTGCGTGCCGCGCTCGACGATCTGGCCCTCGTCCAGCACCAGCAAGATATCTGCGTTGCGGATGGTGCTCAGGCGATGGGCGATCACGAAGCTGGTGCGTCCATGCAGGAGCTGCTGCAGGGCACCCTGGATCAGGCGCTCGGTGCGGGTGTCGACGCTGGAAGTGGCTTCATCCAGGATGAGAATGCGCGGGTCTGCAAGCGCAGCCCGTGCGATGGCGAGCAGCTGGCGCTGCCCCTGGCTGAGACCGCTGCCGCGCTCGCCGAGCACGGTCTGGTAGCCTTCGGGCAGGCGCTCGATGAACGAGTCGGCATGCGCCAGTTTTGCAGCGGCGACGACTTCGTCATCTGTAGCGTCCGGACGACCGAAGCGGATGTTCTCCATGACCGAGGTGCTGAACATGAAGGTATCCTGCAGGACGATGCCGATCTGCTGGCGCAGTGATTCGACCTGCACATAACGCACATCGCGACCATCGATCAGCACCGAACCGCCGGTGACATCGTAAAAGCGGGGGATGAGGTTAATCATGGTGGTTTTACCGGCGCCAGTCGGGCCGACGATGGCGACTGTCTGGCCAGGCTGGGCACTGAAGCTGACGCCTTCCAGGACAGCTTGGTCTTTGATATATTCGGCGGTCACATTGCTGAATTCCACCTGACCCAGAATCTGAGGCATGGGCGGCGCGCCGGGGTCATCCTGGATCGCGGGAGACTCGTCCAGCAAGCCAAAAATGCGCTCGGCGCCAGCCACAGCGCTTTGCAGGTTGGTCCACAGCACGGAAATCTGCTGGATGGGTTGGTTGAAGCGCTGCACGTAGCCCAGGAAGGTGATGATCAGACCCAGGGAGATCGTGGCGCCGAACAAGGCGCCCGGTCCCACCAAGAGCAGGCCACCCACCACGCTGACGATCGCCAGGGCGACGTAGCCGAGAGCCTCTAGGCTGGGAGCCAGGGCGCTGGTGTAGGCGACGGCACGGATGTTGGCATCCCGATTGGAGGCGTTGGCGATACGGAAGTTCTCGATGTTCTCATCGGCGCGGTTAAAGGCCTGCACCTCGCGTACCGCGGAGATGCTCTCCTGCAGCTCGGCGTTCACGCTGCCCATCTCCAGGCGGGTGCGGCGGAAAGCCTTGCGCGCCTGGCTTGAAAACCAGATCGTCGCCAGTGCCATGAGCGGCACAACCGCCAGGCTGAGCAGCCCCAGAGTCAGGCTCTGGCTGAGCATGTTGTAGCCGATCCAAAACAGCAGCAGCACCCCGCTGAGCACACTTACCAGGCCGAAGTTGAGCGCCTGGGTGATGGTCTCGGCGTCGTTGGTGATGCGGCTCATCAGGTCTCCGGCTTCATGCTCGGAATAGTAGCTGAGCGACAGGCGGTGGAGTTGGCGGAAGACATTCTGGCGCAGATTGCGCATGACGTGCTGCCCGGACCAGGTCATGGCATAGAACGTCATACCTGTCAGTACAGCGCCGAGCATAAACAGGCCAACAATGATAGCCACCAGACGTCCCATGCCGGCGATGCGCTGTGAGGTGTCCATGCTGAGTACCGAGCCAGCAGGCTGGGGGAAGCCTCCGATGGTATACAGAGAGCTAATCACATTCTGGGTGATGCCTGCTGGCTGGCTACCCTGCGCAAGCCAACAGGTCGAAGCGGAGGTGCTGCCTGCGCTTAAGGCAGGCGCGCCCGGGAAGTTTGCAGTTGTTCCGCCTGAAGCGGGCACCAAGTAGCAATCCACAACCTGGCCGATCAGCCCGGGGATTGTGACCTGGGCCCAGGTGGAGGCGACGACCAATACCAGGACCAGCAGCAGCAAAGGCCAGTAGGGTTTGAAATAAGCAGCAAAGCGAGCCAGCGTGCGCCATACGTTGGTGGGCTTGCTGGTATCACGATCTATCACACGGCGTAAGCCTTCAGAACTACCGAACATGGGGGGACTCCAAAAGGGGTAAGGGAGGGAGAGGAGAAGGGATGAGAGATGAAAGCCGACCGCTGACTGCCGATGGCTGACCACCAGAGAAGGGCGCGGCGACCCTGCGGGTCGGGTATGAATAAATCATGAGGCTGCCTCCACCTGGTCGAGGACAGTATCCTCGACGAGCTGGGAGTTGTAGATCTCGGCGTAGATCGGACTGTCTTCCATCAGCTGGCTGTGCGAACCGCTGGCGACGATCTCACCTTTATCCAGCACCAGGATCAGGTCTGCGTGCAGCACGGTGCTGATCCGTTGGGCGATGACGAAGCTGGTGCGACCGACCATCAGTTTATCCAGGGCTTGCTGGATCAGTGCCTCGGTGGTCAGGTCGACGCTGCTGGTGGAGTCATCCAGGATGAGGATATGCGGGTCGAGCATCAGGGCGCGGGCGATAGCGATGCGCTGTTTCTGCCCGCCGCTGAGGGTCGCCCCGCGCTCCCCGACCGGGGTGTCGTAGCCTTCCGGGAAAGACATGATGAAATCGTGGGCGGCGGCAGCCTGCGCAGCGGCGATGACCTGATCCATGGAGGCATCCGATTTGCCGAAAGCGATATTGTCGCTGATAGTGCCGCTGAAAAGGGTGGTCTCCTGGAGCACGATGCCGATCTGCGAACGGAGCGAATCTAGGCACAGGTCGCGCAGGTCGTAGCCATCGATGGTGATACGCCCCTGGCTGGGGTCATAGAAGCGGGGCAGCAGGTTGATGATGGTGGTTTTCCCCGACCCGGTGGCGCCCAGCAGAGCGACCGTCTGACCGGGTTGGGCTTCAAAGTTGACCTTCGAGAGCACAGGCTCCCCGCTGCTGAAGTAGCGGAAGCTGACATCTTCGAAGCGTACCAGCCCCTGCACGGGCGGCAGGTCTACAGCCCCAGGCTTATCAGTGATGTCTGATTGGGCGTCCAGGATCTCGAAAACCCGGCTGGCCGAGGCCGATGCCTGGCCCATCTGGGTGATGATGAAGCCAAACTGGGCGATTGGCAGGAACAAGTAAACCAGGTACAGGCTGAACTCCTGCCATTGGCCGATGGTCAGGCTCCCGGCGATGATCTGTTGCCCACCGAAGTACAGCGTGGCAGCCTGTCCCAGGTTGGCGATCAGGAAAACGACCGGGAAGAGGAATGAGAACAGGCGAGCGACAACCAAAGCCTGATTCACCAAAGCGTTAGCGGAAAAATCAAACTTGGCCTGCTCCTGGCGCTCGCGAGTGAATGCTTTGACCACCTTGATTCCAGCCAGATTCTCCTGCAGGATGGTGTTCAGTGCGGAGAGCTTCTGCTGGACACGCGTGAACAGTGGCTGGCTGATGATGCCAAAAACCATAAAAGTGATCAGCGCCAGTGGCAGGATGGGCAGCACGATCAGGGTCAGGCGGGCATTCGTGGTGAAGAGGATAATCAGTGTTCCGGTGATCAGCAGCAGCGCCCCGACCAGCTGCAGCAGCCCCTGACCGATAAACAGGCGTACCTTTTCGACATCGTCGGTGGCGCGCACCATCAGCTGACCGGTCTGGTTGCGGTCGTGGTAGGAGAAGGACAGGCGCTGGATCTTGGCGAACAGGTCGTTGCGAAAGTCGAAAGCCACGTCCTGCGAGTTGCGCTCAGCCCAGTAGGCCTGCAGGAAGGCGAACAGACCGCGCACCAGGGCAAAGATGACGATGGCAAGCCCGGCCATGACCAGGGCGCGCGGCGCGTTGTCCAACCTGGTCTTCATGGCAGAAGTGAGCTGCTCTGCCGTCCAACCGGCAGGCAGGCTGAGGGTCGACATGATCTGAGGCAGGGCCTGGGAGAGAAAAGCCTCAGGGATCTGTTTCAAGCCGTTGAGCACAGATTGGGCGATGTAGCCCTGGGTGATGGCGTCGATGATATTGCCTACCAGGCGCGGTACAGCAAGCTGGGCCAGGGTGGCGATGACCATAAACAGGTAGGGCAGCAGCGCCTGGCGGCGGTAGTTGCCCAGGTAGCGAATTGCGCGGGTCAGGGAGCTGCGGGGGGATGGATTCATAGGGGTTACGGGTTTCCTGTTGGGGCGGAGCATTTACCACACAATTTCTGACGAAGAGAAACGATCTTCTGGTAAATGCTTCGCCCTTATGTTATGGGCTGGTTGGCAGCCTGGGTGAGTAGGGTCAGGGCTTCGATGATAAGCTGCTGCTGGTCTGGGGAGAGGCTGTCGGTCAGCTCTTCCATCCAGCGGTGGCGGGCGGCAATCGCGCTTTCGATCAGGCGGCGGCCTTTGCCGGTGACGCTGATCTGCCGCACGCGGCGGTCGCCGGGGTCTTCGGCGCGTTCCAGGTAGCCCTGCCCGACCAGGCGGTCGATCATCTGGCTGGCCGCGGCATTGCTGACCCCCAGATGGCTGCCGATATCCGAGACGCCGCACGCGCCCTGGTGGTAGAGGTGCATCAGCGTGCTGAGCTGCGTCATGGACAGGCCGGAGTCGCGTGAGAACTGCACCAGGTCGTGCATCGAGCGGCGCATAAAGGTCCCGGCCCAGTCGCGCAGCACGGTAGTGAAGGGGTTGGTGGGAAGCGTGTCAGGTGTCATGGGTCAAGTACTGCTGATTAGTTAATGTCACTAAATGGTTAAGTTGGCTTAAGTTTATGGCAGAGCAATCAGACTGTCAAGGTGTGGGGTATTAGAATTTTGTTAGAAACCGTACGGGCGAAGCATTGACCACAATATTTCTGATGAAGTGCACGGTCTCCGGGTCAATGCTTCGCCCGTATGAAGTGCTTAGAGGTTTGTGTGGGCGCTTATTTCATTGACTTCGAGGCCGAATCCTTGTATATTTTCCTTAGAGGTTTGTGTGGGCGGGTCAATACAGCCGGGCGGGCAGCAGTGAGCCAGCCAGCGACGGACCAAACAGTGAATGGGGAGGCGGCAATGAAACTGCAAGGCGATCTACCTCGAATCTTAAACGACCGGCGGGTCAGAAAGATAACCGCGCTCCTGCTGCTGTTGGCTGTCTTGAGCCTGGCGCTGCCGGCCGACAGCCAGGCGGTGTACTTCAACCGCAAGCTGAGCGGGAGCATGCCGGATTATGGCGATGTCCGCAATATGACGGGGGGCGAGAGCCAGATCAGCCCGGACGGGCGATACGTGGTCTTCGTGGCCGACCGGGATACCGACGAGATGATCGAGCTGTACAGCGTCCCGCTGGAGGGCGGCGAGCCGACCCGCCTGAACGCTGCCCTGAAAAATGGGGCCGGTGTGAACAGATTCTTGATCAGCCCGGACAGCCAATGGGTGGTGTACCTGGCAGACCAGGATACCGTTGGTAAGGATGAGCTGTACAGCGTGCCGATAGGTGGTGGCAGCCCGACCAAACTGAACACGACGCCGGTCAGCGGTGGTGATGTTCTCGATTTTCAGATCACCCCCAACAGCCAGGGAGTAGTCTACCGCGCCGACCAGGACCAGAATGACCGGGACGAGCTGTACAGCAACTGGATCACCGGCGGCACGCCTTTCAATTTGAGTGGGACGCTGGTCCCCGGGGGTGATGTGTCCAGTTATAAGATCACGCCCAACAACCTGGGGGTGGTCTTCCGCGCCGACAAGGACCTGGATAATACCTACGAACTGTATAGCAACTGGATCACCGGCGGCACGCCGGTCAAGCTGCACTCGCCTTTGGGGGCGCTATCTGACCTTAATGCCCTCTATAGGATCACCCCCAACAGCCAGGTGGTGGTCTTCATTCTGGATCTGGATTTCAACGATGTGTTCGAGCTGTACCGTGTGCCGGTCACCGGCGGCAGCCCGATCAGGCTGAATGACGACCTGGCGAGCGGTGGGGGTGTTCTAACATTCGATATCAGCGCCGATGGGCAGCAGGTGGTTTATCTGGCTGACCAGGATACGGATGAGGTGTGTGAGATCTACAGCGTACCGCTTGTGGGCGGGACACCCACCAGGCTGAACGATGACCTGGTGTTTGAGGGCGATGTCGACAGGTTCGACATCAGCCCGGACGGCGGGCGGGTGGTGTACCGCGCAGACCAGGATGCGGATGAGGTCTATGAGCTGTACAGCGTGCCCATTGTGGGCGGGACGGCAGTCAGGCTGAACGAGGCGATGGTCGGCGGGGGAGATGTTTTCGAATCCTACCGCATCACGCCCAACAGCCTGGGGGTGGTGTACGTGGCTGACCAGGATACGGATGATGTGTATGAGATCTATAGCGTGCCGGTCGGGGGCGGGACGGTAAACAAACTCAACCCAACCCTGGTCTCAGGTGGTAATGTGGGTGGATTTTTCCTGGTAGCGAAGAACAGCCTGGGCGTGGTTTATACCGCCGACCAGGAAGTGGACGGAGTGACGGAATTGTATGCCGCCAGCATCTTCGGGGGGGCGGTACAAAAGCTGAACGGCACCCTCACGGCAGGCGGCGGCGTGTATTATGCCAGCATCAAGATCGCCCCGGACAGCCGGGCAGTGATCTACCGCGCCGACCAGGAAGTGGACGAGAAATACGAGCTGTTCGTGACCCTGCGGAGCAGGGACATGTACCTGCCGCTGGTGGTGAGTGAATAGCTTACATACCCGGCATCATCCCGATCTGAGCGAGCAGGCTAGTCATATCCCAATAAATCTGTGAGCTAACGATCTTGCCGTTCTTGAACTCATAGAAAGAGCTGCCATTGACGCTGGCTTTCTTATTGGTCGGGGGGATCGAATCGCCGGTCGGCGTGCGCAGCGGTCCGGTGTGCGTTCCGGAAGATGCCCAGGAGACGGCGACGAAATCACCCTGGGCGACCTTTGTCCTCAGTTTGAAGCTCAGGTCCGGGAAGGCGGTGATAAAGCCTTGCAGGTTCTCACGGGACTGCTCCAGGGTCATCGGTTCGGGAGCGCCCGGTGATTCCTGCCGGTAGCCGGTGGCATACAGGTCATCGTTGGCGGTCAGGTTTCTGGCGTTTAAATCGGAAAAGATCTTCTCTACGCTGGCTGTATTAGCTTGTTCTGCCATGGGGGGAATCTCCTTATAGGTGTAGGTGGATAACGGCCACTGCCCTGGGGTTATCTGGGTTGCCCGATGATACGTGATGAATGGCCCCGCAAGGAGAATTATAGACTATTAATATCCGATTAAAAATTAATGAAATTTTTCACGGGAGGAGAGTCCGCGAATATACGCGAATATGGCGAATGGAGGATAGGGGATAAGGCAACGGGGGATATGTGGAAAAGGGAGAGGGGAGAGTGGTAAAGGCCAGCAGAACTTGATGCCTGCCGGTGTATAATCTGGTCACGGCGTGGGAAGTCTCCATTATATTACGTATAGGCGATGGGCTTCGGAATCTTCGGATAGGTTCTTACGATTTAGGAGCACAGGAGAAATATTCGGCAATGGAAAAATCCCTATTGTTCGCGCTAGTTATTGGATTGACCAGCGGATTGGCTATCGGACTCCAGGGCACATTAAATAGCTGGGCGGGAAGGTTGATAGGCTCCATAAGCAATGGTTTATTGGTAAATCTCACCGGTGGCATTATCGCCGGGTTTCTTCTTTTGTTGGTTGGAAATCGATATATTCAAAATTGGTAGATTGTGACCGGAAAGGTATTTCCACTCATCTTTATTTCAGGACTACTGGGTATAGGTATAATCGCGGGGGTATCCTTTTCTTTGCCTCGAAGCGGTATTGCAGCGGGGTTATCCGTGCTAATTTTTGGACAATTATTTCTTGGTATTATCGTTGATAGCCTTGGTCTCAGTGGTAGTAACGCAATACCATTGACTGCTCTACGAATCCTGGGGCTGGTATTTCTCATGGTAGGCGTTTGGTTATTACTACCGCGGTCATAGAGAAGATGGGAAGAGGGGGCGGACCGCTGGCGGCTGACGGCGGACCGCGGCGATCCTTGCGATCCATAGAGCGGATCGTGTGCGGGGTGCGGTGCCTGGAAAGAGCTGAATCCACTCTCTAATCTCTATGCTCCATTTCAGCCTTCATTCGCGTCCATTCGCGGACTCATCCCCGGACTAATTCCAGACTATTCTTGTTATATTTAATTGACTCACTCCTCCTGCAATGCTAGAATAAGGATAGGAAACGGAGTACTGTTCAGCGTCACCTTACAAGACAACCAGATCCCTCATATCGGATGCGATGATCTGAGAGCCCGAATTGGTCGCTGGTCTGCCGGAGATGGCAGCCGGGTTTTCAAGGAGCAGCAGGCGAAACCGGCCGATTGGCCGGTTTTTGTATTCGGCCAAGGGAGGAAACCAGCCTCACGCCGGACTGCCGATACGATAGGAGGGAGAGATGAACGTCACGCCCAACGTCCTTCTGCTGATCGCCACCATTGCCGACATCTGCATCACCCTGTTCGGTCTGGGTGTCGGCTGCTTCGAGACCAACCCGATTGTCGACACGGTCGGCTGGGCTGGCATGCTGCTGGGCAAGCTGGCTGCTACCCTGTTTGTGGTCTTCATACTGCGCATGCGCCATGACCGCTTGGGAGGGCTGGCGTTCATCCCTGGGCTGGTGGTGACCCTGTTTGTGCTGTGGAACACGCTCAATGTCAGCGCCCAGGTTTGGGTGCAGCTGCCCTCATAAATCAAGGGAAATGGGCTAGGGGAAAAGAGGCCCAACAATTCATTCCGAACCACGCCTGTTGTGGCGACCTAATCACCTGATCCCCTTGTTGCCTTGTCCCTTATCCCCTCATTGCCTTACCCCCATCCCCCCCCCTAAAATTATCCACTGTGCGCCTGCCTGTAGGTCTGGCTGTATGCAGCGACCGCCTCGCTGTAGGTCTTGACCTGCTCTGGCTGGTCTGCCAGCTTGCCCTCCACCAGGTCTTTCAGGCCGAAGCTCAGACTGTGCATGTAGTCGGTCAGCGCGCCGGTGAAATCGTTTGCCTGCTCCTGGT
The DNA here is from genome assembly GCA_032124675.1 of Chloroflexota bacterium. Classification (GTDB taxonomy): domain Bacteria; phylum Chloroflexota; class Anaerolineae; order Anaerolineales; family UBA4823; genus JAQBDA01. The sequence goes on along the minus strand of JAQBDA010000368.1, from coordinate 12,492 downwards.
CCCGACCCTCCAACCAGTCGATGAACTCCTGCGGAAGGAATTCCGCTCCCGCTCCGCCAGCCCAATTTTTGAGCTGCTCTCTGGATGGGCGGCCGCGCAGGCGGTCTATTCATCCTGGAGGGTCTAAAAAAGCAGCTATCGGTGGAGTGACGCTCGGAGATCAACGCCCAACTGCTGGTAGATGGCCGGCCAGATCTGGATGAAGCCGCGGAGATTGCGATATACTACATAGCAATGGAAGTGCTGAACAATATCCTGAACCATTCAGGAGCATCTTCGGTGGTGATCACCCTGCGCAGCGTGGGGAGCAAGGTATCTCTGGATGTGGCTGACGATGGGCTTGGTTTCGACCTGTCTCAAGCCGAAGCCCTGAGCGGTATGGGTGCGAGAACGCACGGTACGACCGCATATCACCAACATCCTGGCGAAGCTCGGCCTATCCAACCGCACTCAGACGGCACTGTATGCGCTGCGTGAAGGCAGCGCTCATATCAAGTACACCCTGCCTGATGATCAAGCGGGTGGGGAAATCAAGTAAACTATTCACTTAAATAAGGCAGCACCTATGGATTCGAAGCGGATATTTACAGCTGTGTTTCTGCTGGTGGGGATATTGCTGGCCGCATGCAGCTCGATTGAGATCGTAGGGACGGTTTCTCCTTCCCCGGCGGTGACACCCACCGAAACAGCGACTCCAACCCCACCTGTCTCCAGCAGTACGCAGGAGCCAGAGGCAGTTCCGACGGAAAGGAACATCTCTGAGCTATTTCTGGAAACATCTACACCAGCTCCCACCTCGACTCCAGGGCCGCTGTCGGGGTTGGCCAGCGAAATCTCGGCCATAACAGGCACTGAAAACGTAACCGTATTTGGCCTGTCCGTGGAAGACTGGCTGAACCTGGCGATCTCACTGGCCATATTTTTAGTGCTCTGGCTGCTGGTGTCTCGCTTAATCTATGCTTTGTTGGAAAAAGCCACCGCCACGACAACTCTCAAATATGACGATGTCTTTCTGCGGCGTATCCGGCCGCAAATCCGCTGGTTGGTGGGGCTTCTCGGCCTGCAGTTTGGTACGATCCGGCTGGCGTTCTTGAGTGCGGAATCGAAAGCCTGGCTCGAGCGCGGTTATACGGCACTGTACATCGTGATCCTTACTGTGATCGCCTGGCGGCTCATCGGTACAGTTGTTGAATGGTATCGGGAAGAAGTCGAGCCTAAACACCCGGAACACCAGACGGATGCTCTGGTTATACTGCTCAGCCGCTCGGCTTATGCCCTCCTGCTCAGTATCAGCCTCATCATGCTCCTGTCCGTGTATAACATCAACGTTGGCGCGTTGATCGCGGCGCTGGGGATCGCTGGCCTGGCGCTATCACTGGCAGCCCAGGATACCCTCTCGAATATGATCAGCGGGGTGATCATATTGTTAGACCAGCCGTTCCGTATCGGGGACCGCATCCAGATCCAGAGCCTGGACACCTGGGGGGATGTGGTGGATATCGGCCTGCGGTCGACGCGCATCCGCACGCGCGATAACCGCATGGTGATCGTGCCTAATGCCAAGATCGGCTCGGATCAGGTGATCAATTACTCCTTTCCCGATCCACAGTATCGCATCGAAATAGAGGTTGGTATCGGCTACGGGCAGGATGTCGAAACTGTGCGCAGGACGATCATCGATGCAGTCAGGCCGGTGGAAGGGGTGCTGAAGGATAAACCGGTTGAGGCTCTGTATGTAAAAATGGCAGAGCAAGCTATGATCTTCCGCATCCGCTGGTGGATCGAATCCTATGAAGACACGCGGCGTATGAACAACAAGGTCAATACTGCTCTGCAAAAAGCGCTGGATGAGGCCGGCATCAAGACACCCTTCCCGACCTATAACCTCCAGATGAAGCGAGAGGATTAGGTGAGGCAGGCGGTGGAAAGCGGATTTCATTTGAGGTATAATTTTGCGGAGATAATACCGGCCCAGTAGCTCAATTGGCAGAGCAAGCGACTCTTAATCGTTAGGTTGGGGGTTCGATTCCCTCCTGGGTCACTTGAGAGCCCCCAGATGTGGGGGTTCTTGCTATATTACCCCTGCAGGTACACTCCTACTCTTCCTTGATTGTGCATCCTCCATATCGGCTACTGCGTACCTGTCACGTACATGGCGTCGGCTTGAAGTCATGAGGCCTTAGAAGAAATCCCGGGACAACGTCTCTTACGCCATTTTCCCCGTTGGTGATATTGGAAAGAATGTTGGTGGTTAGTTTTTCTTACACGAAGTACCTGGAATCAAACCCAACCCCGGCATCACCACCCGCGATCGAAAACATGCTGTCGTGGTGTACATCCCACCATCTCCGCCGCCTGACAGCGGAAGATGATAGATATTGGTTGTTCTTCGGTCTTCGAGATAGCCGTTTGCAGTGTTTTCAGGTAAGTCATTGATGGCATAAATACCGGAATTGTGCATACTGGCCGCTTTCAAGATATGATCGTTAACGAAATCTCTAAAGAGCATACCTGTCAATTTCTCGATGAGCATCCCCAAATCTTAGACCCTGACGATTCCGGCTATATTGAGTTGATTTCCAAAGCAGCCGATTGGATGTACTGATAAATCCGTTGAGAACGTCGACAGGGTCTCCATTCGTAAAGGAGTTTGTCGAGGGGTGGCCAAAGAATGACCCAGGCGATGATTCCGAACCCAGTAGCCAGGAGATAAGTGAGAGATTCAGGTAGGAAGCGCAGTTGTACAATAAAGAACTCTCCAAAGATTAATATGAAAGATAGTAAGAATGCCGAAACAAGGTCTCTTTTCCCCTGACTCCGTAATTCATGGATTGCTTGCTCACATTCACGGATCTTGACCGCGCAGAAGCGGTATAAGGCATCCTTTGTTACTCCTTCAATATTTGTATCCTCCGGTGGATGGGTTAAGGTAAGGCATATCTTAAGCGGTTCCTTCATGGATAACTCACGGACCTGATCCACTAATTCGTCGAAACCAGATTGAAAGCGGCTCTGCGGGGCGAAAGGGTCATAGGCTGGCTCAACAAATAGCTCATTAATGTTATTCATTTCTAGCTTGATCGTCGTATAATTATTTTTCTGCATGCTTCACTCATCCAGTTCTTTTAACTGTAGGCAACCCCAGGCCAGGCCATCCGGGGGTAGATGAACCATCCCTCTCTGCTCATCAATATCAGTTTCAAGCTGTATCTTCTGGGTTGGGAATGTAGACCCTTATCCTGCTTCCGTCACCTGGAGGATTTCAGGGTCAGATAGGATGTGAGGTCATCACTTACGAACCACAAATACTCTATCTCCCACCTGGACTGCTGCCGCTTCCTGTCCATCACGCAGTACCAATAAAAAGCCGCGCCGCCCATTATTCAGGAATTTGAGCGTTGATTTTAGGTCCGCCGCTGGAAGCCGTTTATCTTGGCTTTGAGCTGCAAAATGGCTGAACTCATCACAGGGTGCTGCAAAACATACCAAATCCAGCAATGTCATCTGACCCGTTTCTGTGTTCTCAATGGCAATTTGCGGCCCAAGATCTTCCGTCCATACTTCCTTATTATATTCAATAATGATGTTTTCACCAGCGATGCCATCCACCATGTGTTCTCCGAAACGAGCGCGCATCGCCTGGTAGTGGGATGTGAAGCCGATGCTGATCAGATCATCCTCGTCGTACGCTTTATCTGGATGGTTTACATGATGAATGTCGAGAACCCGCTCTCCTTGAGGGGTGGTGGCCTCGATACCCAACGGTGTGATGCGCAGTCGATCCACCTTAGCCAACCGGGAAGCATCGTATATGTATCCCGATGGGGTCTCGATGATCAATCCGTCGGGTTGGATCTGCACCAACTTAACTCGGCCCAGATCCCGAAAAGTTTCAATCATAGAAGAACCTCCTCTTGGACGTGATGTTATCTATGTTGCATGTTACCTAAGTAAATACTTGAATCACATTGGATTCTAAGCCCCTTATTTGTTTCCTGTGACTCAGCTGCTTTCAAGATGTTTTGCAATACGATCTGGATATCCTCTGGTAGAGGATCGGGCTGATGTTCAACGAGAATTTTTTCAAAACGATGTCTGGCTCGTTCGCGGATATCAGACTGAGGCCTATTACCCATCGTCGCTGGGGAGGTGGAGCCAATATTGGGCATTACCATAAAGCCCACCGGGATTCCTGCTTCAGCAAACACCATTGCTCCTTCGATACCATGTGTGTCCTGTCCGAGAGGGGCAATTGTGCATACCAGACTAGAAATGGGTGGCCGTTCCCGAAGGTTTTCTTTGCTACCCGCGATGACCTCCGCCATCTGCATGGCATGCTGCGCCAATTCTTTACCGATAATCGTCACACTCTGGACATTCACCATTTTTCTCTCCAACTGCCTTGGAAAATCGGCGTTTCTGAGTAGGCAATGGGGTATGGAATCATTCCACTGGTGGTGCCTGTAGAATTTTTATAATTTCATTTCTGTGTTCTTCTCCATGTTCGATCATATATTCAACCAACTGGGCAATACTGCCACGCTCATCCCCCCAGGGGTAGAGCAAATCACCAGGAAACCGATCTATCGGGATATCGCTGAGCGCAGCTTTGAAGTCCTCACGGGCCTGTTCCCATTCTGCAACGATCTGTTGATTCGACAAATCGCGTTGTTCTGTGACTGCATGTTCGTTGTAATCGGTTTCATCTCCATCTATACCAGGAATAACGTATTCGATTCCGGTCAGGAACGAGCGGAGAGATTTTGTCACTTCACGGTCCCATGTGGCAATGTGCCCGAGAATATCTCTGATCCGCCAGTCTGTATCTGAGTAAACGCGCCGCTCTAAATCGATCCCTTCAAGGATTTTCTGGGTGGCAGAATGCGATTCCGTCAACCTATCCAGGAGATAATCCTTATCACCACTTCTCAAATCAAAAACTCCTTATCACATCGACAATTCCCCTATACTATGACTGATCGCTATCCAGTGGATTATAACACGCGCATTTCGTTTTACTACAGATATTTTTGGTATTCACGACAGTTTCGGTAATATTTATAGCAAACCATTGACATTTCGGAAGCTATACGTTATCCTGATATCAGCAACCAAGGCTCTGACAGTCATCTTTTTAAGAAGGAATCGGGGCTTATGTATCAACCAGATCGAATAGATTGGAAAATTATTGCCTTACTCAACCAGGATGGGCGCATGACGAGTGCTGAAATCTCCAGGCAGCTGGGGGATATGTCAGCACGCACGGTCACTAACCGTATTGATGTCTTGACCGAGCACGGTATCATCAATATCCGCTCTATTGTGAACCCAGATATGGTCGGGTATGGTGTTCTCGCTGATGTATTTATCGAAGTCGAACCGGGTACTTTACGCGACGTGGCAGACCACCTTGCCAAGTTACCACAGATCAGCTACCTGGCCTGCGCCACCGGAGACACGGATATCATCTGCTCGATACGAGCGCCAAGTATCGAAGATTTATACAATATTGTAATAGAAGTGGTGGGTAAGGTCTCTGGTGTTCGCCACACAGAAACGTATCTCCTCCCCCTCAATATTAAGACGATTGCTACCTGGATGCCGCCCCACGTTTTCGAAGAAAAAGACAAATAATTTGATGACCCGGGTGATACTCAAGGAGAATGAATTGAACAAGGAAAAACAACCGGAAACAAGTAACATACCTTTACCTTCCCATGCACAGGTTGTCATTATTGGCGGTGGGGTGATTGGATGCAGTGTTGCCTATCATCTGACAAAACTTGGGTGGCGGGATGTGGTGTTGTTAGAACGCAGCCAATTAACTGCCGGAACTACATGGCACGCGGCTGGCTTGGTTGTAACCCCCAGCGGAGATGAATTAAGCGTCGAAATGTCGACCTACACCATTGAATTAATGAAAACCCTTGAAGCGGAAACTGGTCAATCCACGGGATTTAATCCAATTGGTTATCTTCAACTGGCATGCACTCCGGAATGGTTGGAAGAGAGACGCAGGATGGCTGTAGCAGCTCGAAGGCTGGGTGTCAATTATCTGGAAATCTCCCCTTCTGAAGTAAAGGAACTGTGGCCGCTGGCAAACACTAGCGATATTTTAGCCGGATTTTTCACCCCCGAAGATGGACGGGCTAATCCTGTTGATTTTACGATGGCCCTGGCCAAAGGTGCTCGGATGGGTGGAGCGCAAATCTTCGAAGAGACGGCGGTTACAGGTATCAACCAAAAAGACGGACGGGTAACTGGTGTAGTCACTGAAAAAGGAGATATTGAAGCTGAGTATGTGGTCAATTGTGCCGGAATGTGGGGCCGTGAGTTGGGAAAACTTGCTGGGGTCAACGTGCCTTTGCAAGCTGCTGAGCATTATTATTTGCTCACCGAACCCATCGAAGGCGTGCAACCAGATTTACCCATCATCGAAGACTTTGGCCGTTACGCATACTTCAGAGAAGAGGTAGGTGGTCTTTTGGTTGGCTTTTTTGAACCAGTCGCTGCCCCTTGGGGAATGGATGGCATTCCAAAGGGTTTCTCTTTTGGTGAGTTAAAGCCTGATTGGGACCGCATGATGCCTTATATTGATATTGCCATGGAGCGCGTTCCCATCCTGAAAAATACTGGCATTCACAAGTTTTTCTGTGGCCCAGAGAGCTTTACGCCTGATGGCGGCCCTTTGCTTGGCGAGGCACCTGAACTGGCAAATTTCTACGTCGCCGCTGGATTGAATTCCTTAGGCATTCTACAAGGCGGTGGGGTTGGAAAAATCATGGCCCAGTGGATAGTCGATGGATACTGCCCGGTTGAATCCTTGCATATCGACATTGCCCGCTGTTTCCCCTTCCAGGGGGCGCAGAATTACTTGACTGACCGCACAGTGGAAACCTTGGGCCTGCAATATCAGCTTAACTACCCTAATAAATCGATGCAGACCGCCCGAGGTGTCCGCAGAACCGCTGTCCATGAGCAGTTGGCAAAAGCGGGAGCGTTCTTTGTCGAAGGGATGGGCTGGGAAATCCCTGATTGGTATGCCCCTCCTGGCGTTGAATCCAAAGTCGAAAAGTACACCTGGGGGCGTCAGAACTGGTTTGAGTACCTGGCCGCGGAACATAAAGCTTGCCGTGAAGATGTGATCCTTATGGATGTCACTTCAATGTCGAAATTCCTCGTTCATGGCCGAGATGCAGAAAAGGTGTTAAATAATATCTGCGCCAATGATATCGCTGTTCCTGTTGGCAAAGTTGTTTACACCCAATGGCTGAATGAGCGCGGTGGGATGGAAGCGGACCTAACCGTCACCCGGCTGGCAGAGGATAAATACTTCATCGTCAGCGCTGGTGATTTTTATACCCATGACCTCTTGTGGTTGAAAAAGAATATCCCTTATGAGGCTCACGCAATTGTCACCGATGTAACCTCAGGGTACACCCTCATGAATATCCAGGGACCCAAATCCCGGGAACTAGTTCGGCGGATTACAACCGCAGATGTATCGAAAGAAGCATTTCCATACATGACAGCCCAAGAAATCGATATAAACTATGCACTTGTCCAAGTCACGCGGGTCACCTATGAGGGTGAGTTAGGTTTCGAACTTTATGTCCCCACTGAGTTTTCTGCTCATGTATACGAGGCGGTGCTTGAAGCCGGGCAGGACCTGGGGCTGAGGCACGCTGGCTTCCAGGCACTAAACTCCCTCCGGATTGAAAAGGCTTATCGTGAATATGGTCATGATATGGATAATTTGGATACGCCTCTCGAGGCCGGTCTTGGCTGGGCTGTGAAATTCGAGAAGCCGGGGGGGTTCATTGGCAGAGATGCACTCCTTCGTCACAAAGAAAATGGCCCCCTAAAATATCGGATAGTGCAATTCCTACTCGAAGATCCCGAACCCCTCCTGTACGGTAACGAGATTATTTACCGGGATGGGGAGATCGTGGGTTATCTACAAACCGGTGCCTATGGTTTTACACTTGGTGGCGCTATGGGTATGGGCTTTGTAGAGAACGAAGATGGCGCAAGCGCGGAATTCATCAACAGCGGTACTTACCAGATTGACATTGCCGGTGATCGCTACCCTGCTACGGCTTCCCTACGTCCGATGTATGACCCCAAAGGGATCAGGGTCCGTTCCTGACGCCATGTTTCTCACAGCCTGAAATTACAGAGGAAACACTGGAAGTTCATCTGAAACTTTATTCAATATTACGAGACAAACTGCCCCCCGAGGCAAAGGGGCGCGCAGTGCTGCAGCTGGACGAAGGCGCAACGCTTGCCGATCTCCTCGATGAGCTTGGTATTGAGCGCAAGGTAGTGATCAGCGTGAATGACACACACGAAACCAATAAGTCACGCCAGTTGCAAGATGGCGACGAAGTGAAGATATTTTCATCGGTCAGCGGTGGATGACATCACTTCTGAACCGAGTAACCCCGATGTAAAGGAGAGATAACCATGCCACATGGCTATAACGGGAAAATCTTACACGTTGACCTCACGAGTGGGAAGTTTCGGGTCGAAGAGCCAGGAGATGCGTTCTATCGAAAATATATGGGTGGCAGCGCGTTGGCGATGCACTACTTACTCAAAGAAATGCCTGCAGGCGCAGACCCACTTGGACCTGAAAACGTGTTGGTGCTGGCACTCAGCGTGACAACCGGGGTAGCCATCTCAGGTCAGAGCCGCATGACTGCCGCCGCCAAATCACCTTTGACAGGAGCGATCGGTGACTCCCAAGGGGGTGGATTCTTTCCTGCCGAACTCAAGTTTGCCGGCTTCGATGCCATTGTAATTAAGGGCAGGTCCGAAAAGCCAGTTTATCTCTGGATTAACGAGGGCAGCTACGAACTGCGCGATGCCTCACATTTGTGGGGGAAGATCACCGGTGAAGCTGAATCTGTCATCAAGGAAGAGCTAAGCGACAATAAAATAGAAGTCTTGCAGATCGGCCCTGCCGGCGAAAAAGGTGTGCGATTTGCTGGTATATTCAGCATGTCCAACCGCGCAAATGGGCGCACAGGGATGGGAGCCGTGATGGGCTCCAAGAATCTAAAAGCGGTTGCTGTGCGCGGTAAAAAACGCCCGAGTGTGGCCGATAAAACTGGGCTCAACAAACTTGCCAAATGGGGTGCGGCCAATCTCGAAGAGTCAGATATCGCTGGTTTAGCAAAGTATGGCACCCCGGAGACGACTGGCTCGAACCAAACATCTGGCACACTGCCTTGTTACAACTACAACAGCGGCGTGTTCGATGGGTGGGAGGCTATCGACGGCACGACTATGTATGATACTGTCCTCAGAGGCGCGCCAGAAGGCAAGCAGGACCGTCTAGGGCGCGACACATGCTATGCTTGCACCGTGCGCTGCAAGCGCGTGGTTGAAATTACCGAGGGGGCGTATCAGGTCGATCCGCATTACGGTGGACCGGAATACGAGACGACCTCAACTTTTGGTAACTATTGCGCTATCGACGATTTGCCAGCTATAAGTAAAGCCAATGAGATATGCAATAAATATGGCATGGACTCCATCTCGTGCGGAGCCACAATTTCCTGGGCATATGAAGCCTTCAATGAGGGGAAATTAACTTTGGAGGAAACGGATGGACTCGATCTTACTTGGGGAAATGCCGAGTCGATGGTGATATTGACTGAGAAAATTGCCAAGCGCGAGGGTTTCGGGGACTTGCTGGCTGAAGGTTCCGAGCGCGCTGCTAGGAAGATCGGGCGCGGCACGGAAGCCTATTTGATCACTTTCAAAGGCCAAGAAGCTCCGGCGCATATGCCACAAGTCAAACGCTCGTTAGCAATAATATACACCACAAATCCCTTCGGTGCGGATCATCAGAGCCACGAGCACGACCCGGCTATCGAAGGCGATCTGGAGTACTATACTGATCGCATGGCTGTACTCGGCTTCAATCAGGAACAAGAACCTCGCTCGTTAAGCGACGAAAAAATCCGCTTCACAATGGCTTCACAGCACATGTACAGCACCATGGACAGCCTGAACCTGTGCCAGTTCGTCTTTGGTCCAGCGTGGCAGCTCTATGGCCCCAATGATATGGTTGAACTGGTACGAACCGTCACCGGATGGGAAGATGTGACCTTTGATGAACTACAGAAAGTAGGGGAGCGGCGGGTCAATATGATGCGGGTTTTCAACGCCCGCGAAGGGTTTGACCGTAAGAATGATGTGCTGCCAGAAAAACTGTTTAAACCATTAATAGGAGGCGTAAGTGATGGCTGGAAACTTGACCGCGACGAGGTGAAATCCGCTCTGGACAAGTATTTCGAGTTTTGTGGTTGGGATGTAAAAATAGGCAACCCTACCCGAACCAAGCTGGATGAATTGGATTTGGGCTGGGTGGCTGACCAGTTAGGCGTTTAGGCAAGAAGGAATCCCCAAGATTTATTTATTGACAGATTATATTGTATTCCTGGGAACCAGGTCAGCTACGCACTCTTGTTAGCTGGGGATCATACATCGGTCGCAGCGATACTTTGGCGGGATAGCGCACGCCCGCAATATCGATTTCATAAGACCCACTCTTGATATATTCAGCAGACACGGTTCCCCCTTCATTCTCAACCGGACCAACACCCACCGATGCGCCCAAAGTATGCCCATAACCACCCGCCATGATATATCCAACGGGTACCCCATTCCGATAGATGATTTCACCGTAATACAGTAACGGTTCGGGGTCTTCGAGCAGGAATTGCGGCATTCGATAGCGATAACCCCTTTCTTTCAGGCGCAGCAGCGCATCCCGGCCAATAAATCCGCCAGGTTTATCGAATTTCACAAAGTAGCCCAAACCGACCTCCAGAGGAGTATCGGTATTGTCGATATCGCCGCCGTAATCACGATAAGCCTTCTCCAGGCGCAGTGTATTCAACGCTTGTAATCCAATATGTTTCAGCCCGAAATCGGCACCCGCTTCAACGAGGGTATCGAAGACATGCAGAGAAAACTCCGTGGGGATATACAGCTCCCAACCCAATTCACCCACATACGTCACGCGGAAGGCCTTTACCAGAGAATAGCCAATGTCGATCTCTTGCATGGTCAGGAATGGGAATGCTTCATTAGACATATCGGCATGTGTTACGCTGCTTAAAAAATCGCGCGATCTCGGCCCCTGTACGTTCAGAATACTGTAAGCCGAGGTAATATTGGTCACAAATGCGTGTGCATCCGCGGGGATATGGCGTCTCAGCCAGGCTAGAACGGCAGGGACCGTACCATCGCTCGTGAGGATCAGAAATTGATCTTCTGCCAGGCGGGTGACGGTTAAATCAGCCTCGATTGTGCCGGTCTCGTTCAACCATTGGGTGTAGACGATGCGGCCTACAGGCACGGCCACATTATTGGCACAGATACGATTGAGATATTTTTCAGCATCGCGCCCCTGCACCAATACTTTTCCCATCACTGAGTAATCCAGCATAGCAACATTTTCGCGAACAGCCCTGTGTTCAGCGGCGCTGTATTCAAACCAGTTCTGCCGCCCCCAGGAATACTCGACCTTTGGTTTAACGCCTTCGGGAGCGAACCAATCGGGGTATTCCCACCCGGCATACACACCAAAGTATGCCCCCGCATCTGCCAGCCGGTTATGGAACGCGGATTTGCGCGCATTACGAGCAGTTTTGAACTGTTTATTGGGATACCCATCTTCGAACAAAAATCCAAGCACTTCAACCGTGCGGTCTTTGAGATATTTAGGTGTATTCTCGAAAGGCAGCATACGGGCAATGTCGATTTCGGTGATATCGACATCCGGCACGCCATCCACAATCCATTGGGCCATTACTTTTCCAGCCCCGCCACCCGTTAGAATACCCAACGAATTGAAACCCGCGGCCACATAGAAATTGTCCAGTTCTGGTGCAAGCCCCATCATGGGGCCTAAATCGGGTGTAAAGCTCTCCGGTCCGCAGAAGAAGAATTTGTGAATCCCCACATTTTCCAGGGCTGGGATTCGTTTCATAGCTTCTTCCACGTACGGCATCATTCGGTCCCAATCAGGGTTAATTTCACCAAAAGCAAAATCCTTTGGGATGCCATCCAAAGCCCAGGGAGCAGAGACTGGTTCGAATAAACCGAACAAGATGCCGCCTACCTCTTCTCGATAGTAAGCGTATTTATCGAGATCTACCAAAACGGGCAAATTGGCGTGGACCCCCTCTATCCCTTCCGTTATCAAATAGTAATGTTCGACGGGCTGTAAGGGAACATTCACACCCGCTAATTTACCGATTTCGCGGGCCCACATTCCCGCACAATTGACAACGTACTCAACCTGGATATCGCCCTTATCAGTGATGACCCCAGTCACTCTCTGACCTTCTGTAATGATGTCTGTAACCGTGGTATCTTCGAAGATTTGCACCCCTCCCATGCGAGCCCCTTTAGCTAACGCCATAGTCACGTCGATGGGATTGACACGGCCATCACCCGGTGCATAAAAACCTG
>JAQBDA010000367.1:0-3845 GCA_032124675.1 Chloroflexota bacterium | reverse complement strand
GAGGTGATCAGCGTCAGCGACGAGAAGCGCGGCTTGTTGGAGAGCATCTACGAGTCCTATTACGATGATCAATCCGAGACTGTAGATTGGGTAAATGCATTCGAAAAAGAGCACGTTCCTGACTGGCAGCGCGATCAATTGCAAAACGCTGATCGAGTCGAGGCAGGCTTTGGCGACCGTTTTATCTCCACTCCATCAGAAGGTTCGCATGAGGGTTACCGTGATATGGAAGCCTTCATTGCCACCGTGCGCAACCGGCGTTTGCAAGAGCGCCTGGAACGCGCCATCAGTGGGCGCGGCGCTTTCCGGTATTTCAAAGATGTGCTCCTGGATTACCCCGCCGAACGGGAGCGCTGGTTCCAGTTCAAGCAGGAGCGCTTGCACAAACGGATTCTCGACTGGCTGGAGGCGCATGGGATAACCCCTCTCCAATGAGCATCGAGTAGAAGGATCAATAAATATGCCCAATCCATCCAACCAGATTTACCAGATCAAAGTCACCTTGGATGATACCCATCCGCCCATCTGGCGGCGCATTCAGGTGTCATCAAATACCACCCTGCTCAAGCTGCACGACATCCTGCAGATCGTAATGGGCTGGGAGGATTATCACCTGCACATGTTCACCATCGAAGGATCGAGCTACGGGGATCCTGCGGATGACGAATATGGCGACCTTGGAACTGTTGACGAAGCTAGATTTAAGCTAAACCAGGTGATATTTCGAGAGGGGCAGCGGCTCAGCTACGAATATGATTTCGGCGATAGCTGGGATCATACCCTGCTGGTGGAGAAGATCCTCCCAACACAGGAAGGTGTTCGTTACCCAATTTGCCTGAAGGGCAAGCGCGCCTGCCCGCCCGAAGACGTAGGCGGCGTGTGGGGCTATGAAAACTTCCTGGAGGCGATCGGTAACCCTGACCACGACGAACATCAGGAATACCTGATCTGGATTGGTGGGGAGTTCGACCCAGAAGCTTTCGACCTGGAAGAAGTTAATACCCAGCTGCGCAGCATGGGACGCGGCAGAAGCACCGATGCCTTGAATCCCTGGTCGAAATATGAGGATGATCTTACCGCAGTGAAGTTTGACCTGGATTCACCCTGGTCAAAAACGCTTCCAGAGGAGCAACGGCAGGTTGCGGAAGAACTTCCGCTGCGTCGGGATGTGGTCGCCCTGCTAACGTACCTGCGCGATCACAAGGTCACCGGCACCCAATCCACCGGGAACCTCCCGCTGAAGGCCGTCCGCGAGATCTGCGCCCGGTTTGCCGATCCTCCGCAACTGGACGAAACCATTGGAGAGCACGTCTATCGCGTCCGCAGTGAAACCGAAGTCTGGCCGCTCCACTTCCGACACATCCTGGCAGCGGTTGGTGGCCTGGTCACGGGCGGCCCGGGCCAGCGCTGGAGACTTACGCCACTGGGGGAGCGCTTCCTGGCTGCGCCTGCTCCTTTGCAGGTGTGGCTCTTGCTGGCAACCTGGTGGACGCAAACCAATTGGGCGATTGCTGCTCCATATAGTTTCGAGGATGGCTATATGCCGCCTGAATTTACAAGGCTCGCGCTCAAACATCTGCTGGCTATTCCATCAGGGGAATCGGCTTCCTTTGAACAATTCGCCGACCGGGTGATAGAAGATTCCAAAATGGTCTGGGCAATCCAAGATCAGGACAGCGCCCGCCGTATCCTGCGCAGTATCATAGAGCGCACGGTGATCAATCCACTGGTTGATTTTGAAATTCTGCAAACAGGATACGAGCCGCACAAGACGCTTGGTGCTGACTTTCCTCAGCTTTCTACCTTACAGATCACGCCCTTCGGCAAAGGATTGGTGGAAGCGATCCATGGTGCCATGAAGCCGGACCAGCCATGAGCGAATCCCAGTACCACGAATGGCAGGCGGTTGACCGGGTGCTGACCCACGAAGAGCAGGATGCCGTTAACGATCTTTCTAGCCATATTGAGGTCAGCTCCAGCCGGGCAGTGGTCACCTACCATTGGAGCGACTTCCGCCACGATCCCAAGCAGGTGCTGTTGAAATACTTCGATGCCTACTTCTATCTGGCGAACTGGGGCAGTCTGCGGCTGATGTTTCGCTTCCCGAAAGGGCTGCTCGACGAAGCTGACATTCTCCCCTATTGCACCGATGAGTTCATCACCTTTGAAATGATCGGCAAATATCAAGTTCTCGACCTGGACTTCAACCCCGAAGACGGCGGCTGGATGGAAGCCGACACTGGCCTCTCGCACTTTATCCGCCTGCGCGCCGACCTGCTGGAAGGCGACTTTCGCCTGCTCTACCTTGCCTGGCTGAAGGCAATGACGATGTATGGCGACCCGTATGCTGATGAAGGGTACGACAACGATGATACCAATGTCGCCGCTTACGACCGCGAACCGCCGGTTCCACCTGGATTGAAGAAACTGTCCCCGCCCTTGCAGAACTTCGTCCAGATCTTCGAGATCGATTCCTTCCTGGTGCAGGCCGCCGCCGAAGAAAGCCCAGATCCTAAGAAAGCACTGAAGGTAGATTACCGCGAGCTGATCGCGCGCCTGCCGCGGGAAGAATGTGATGACTTCTTGGCGCGCCTTGCAGAAGGTGATCCCGGAGTAGGATTAGCCCTGCGCAAACGCTTGAGCGCATTTCTACCCCAGGAACGCCCTCAGCCAGCCGGACGGCGAACCATCCGGCAATTGCTCCAGCGCGCTGAAGAGCCCGAAAACGACGAGAAGAAGCACCGGGCAGAAGCCGCCCGCCAGAAATACATCGCCGAGATGAAGGCTTTGGCGGCGCGTGAGGCAGGGGTCTGGCAGCACGTAGAAGTTCTACTGGACACCGGGCGCAAGATTGCTTCGGTTTACGATGAAGCCACGGCGTTACTGGAAAAGCTCAAACAATTATCGGAATTCCAGGATACGCAAGATGTTTTTCAGGCGAGTCTGCATCAACTGGCCCAGAAATACGCCTCGCGGCCGTCCTTGATCGATCGCTGGAAAAAACGCGGCTGGGTTTAATCAGCCGGGGACTTAAAACATGCCTGTCACTTACACCAACCGCAAGGGGCACACATACTACTTGTGCCAGGGGTTGACGAAAACTGGCAAGTTGCGCTACTACTTTGTCCGCAAACCAAAAGAAAGGTCCCCTGACCAGATTCCGGAAGGCTACAAGATCAGTGAGAGCGTCAACGGGATCGTATCACTGGTTAAAGACCGACCTCAACTCATCTTGCCACAGGAGATTGAAAGTGTGGAGGCGTTTCTGGCTCGCCATCCCAAAGGCCGTGATTATCGCGTGGGCGTGCAGAAAAACCAGATGGTTATCTATGAACGGCTCGGACCGGACATTGATACACTGAGCGCCATATTCGGGAAGATTAGTGAATTTCAATCGGATATAGTGAAAGCGCGCCTCCAGGAACAGTTGGACAAAATGGCGCGCTTCAGCCCCGTCCTGCGCTTTATCCTAGTTGACCCGGAGGAACGAATATTTAAAGCTGAACGCTGGAGCTATATGGGCGATATTGCTGATTGGATCGATACCGGGGAATCAGGAAAATTGGAAAAATTGGCTCGCCGGATGATCCCTAAATTGAGAACCGATGATTTCTTTGAGCTGTTCTGAAGGCATGGTTGACGATCAAACGTACAAAGATCGAGTATATATCACGTAATGCCAAACACACAGAAACCCCAGTGGTCAGATATCCGCAGACGCCTCCTTCTTCTGGGGAATAAAGAGCTGATAGCCCAAATTAAGGATTTGTATGCGATATCTGATGAAAATCGTCGCTTTTTGGAATCTCGCTTCGCACAGGGGCAAGATCAGATTCAAGCAGTAT
>JAQBDA010000366.1:0-2922 GCA_032124675.1 Chloroflexota bacterium | reverse complement strand
TGCTGCTGAGCTGGATGCCTGCCAACTTCCTGCAATGGATTAGCCTGGCAGGAGGGCTGTTCGCTTTATATCTTGCATGGGGATTGTGGCAGCAGTGGCGCAGCGCGAGTTCAATCCCAACAACCTCCAGCGAATCTATTTCAAGTCGTAATAGTTTCTGGCGAGGGGTTATAATGAACCTTCTAAGCCCTGGACCGTATACATTTTGGGCACTGATCAATGGCCCAATTCTGATCGATGCCCTGCGCCAATCATGGCTGCACGCGGCTGCATTCCTGGTTGGTTTTTACGGGGCCTTTATCGGGATTACGCTTGTGATCGTTGCGGTTTTCAACCAGGCACGGCGGCTGGGTCAAAAGTCTACCCGAGCCCTGACTTTAATCAGCATCATAATTCTGGTCATATTTGGGTTGATACTCATCTATCGAGCGCTTTTCTAAATCGCAGCGAGAAAAGTGGAGGTGAAATGGGAAGGAATCCGACGGATAAGATGCATCCGGTCAACCTGTATTCAATTGAGGAGGAAATCGGCAACAGCGTCACTCACGGGATAGGTGCCGGGTTCAGCATCGTCGGGCTAACCGTGCTTGTAATATTCGCCGCCTTCAAGAACAGCTCCTGGCATATCGTCAGCTTCAGCATCTACGGTGCAACACTGGTGCTGCTCTACCTGGCTTCAACCCTATATCACAGCATTCAGCATCCTACCGCGAAACGCATCCTGCGGCGCATCGACCACGCAGCAATATACCTGCTCATCGCCGGCACCTACACGCCATTTCTGCTGGTCAGCCTGCGCAATGCCTGGGGATGGACCTTTCTGGTCGTTATCTGGGGACTGGCGATCATAGGGATCGCCTATAAGCTTCTTTTCTTAGAGTACTACGAAAAGCTTTCCGCGCTGGGTTATGTGCTGATGGGCTGGCTGTGCATGATTGCAGGCCGACAGCTGCTTACAAATTTACCCAAGGAGATCCTCATCTGGATAGCGGCGGGCGGCGTGATATACACAGCAGGTATCACCTTCCTCTTACTGCGTCGTATCCCTTTCCGGCACACGATCTGGCACGTTTTTGTGCTGGCTGGCAGCCTGTGCCACTATTTTGCAGTCTTCAGACTTCTGAAAATTGTATGATGTCCTCCAGCACTGGTCATGCGTGCTGGAATAAGCGAACAACCACCGACCCGGACACTTGAGATTGGAGAGTTGCGTATGTCCACACAAACCTTAACATTTGAAAAACAGGTAAAGGCTGCGCCACATATCGTTTACGAAGCCTTTACCAACTCGACAAGCCTGCGCGAATGGTTCTGCGATTTCGCCTCGGTTGATCCCCGAGCTGGCGGTCGTGTTATCCTGGGCTGGAATTCTGGATTCTACGCGGCAGGTGAATACCTTGAGGTTGCGAAAAATGAAAAAGTTGCCCTGACCTGGTACGGCCGCGATGAGCCCGTCTCTACCCGTGTTGTCATACAGCTTACAAAACTTGATGATGGCACCCAGATACTCTTGGAGCATCAGGAAGTAGGGACCGGACCGGATTGGGAAGCCACGACAGAAGAGATCGATAAGGGCTGGAATTCCAGTCTCGAGAACCTGGCATCTGTCCTAGACACTGGCGAGGACCTGCGCTTTACCCAACGACCCATGCTGGGAATAACAGTCAGCGATTTCAACGAGCAGATTGCCCAACAAATGGGCATACCAATTGGTGAAGGAATTCGGATCGACAGTGCAATCGACGGCATGGGGGCCAGTGCTGCCGGCCTGCAGGGTGGCGATGTTATCGTCAGCATGGATGGCAAGGCAACTACCGGATTCTACAGTCTTTCAGCCGTACTTTCAGGTCGTCGCGCCGGAGATAAAGTAGAAGTCGTTTTCTACCGCAGTGCAGAGCAGCACACCATCATGATGGAGCTCTCCGGCAGGCCGCTCCCCGAGATCCCACCCACCACCAAGGCTCTGGCCGAGTTCTTAACCGACCGCTATAGCAAAATCCAGCAGGAGCTGGATGATTTCTTCACCGGGGTAACCGATGCTGAGGCATCATTCAAACCTGGTCCAGATGAATGGAGCGTAAAAGAAGTATTGGCACACCTGATCCATGGTGAACGCTACTGGCATAGATGGATGACAGAGCTTCTAGCACGGAGCGAGTCCTACCAGGATGACTCGCCTGGCAATTTACAGGCACCTATTGATGCAACCGTGGCAGCGTATCCTATGCTCGGTGATCTCAGGGAAGAATACAAACGCAGCGGAAAGGAAACAATCGCCTTGATTGCCAGCTTCCCGGCTGATTTTCAGCAGCATAAAGCCAGCTACTGGCGAATCGCGTACAATACCATTGAAGATCCCTATCATCATCGAGTCCATCTGGATCAGATGAGCAAAGCCATCGAAGCAGCCCGCAAGGGATAATAATAGGGCTTACGCAGTTGGCGGGAGGCGGGGAACTTGTGATTTCCGAATAAAACAGTGGCAGGCTTTCACTAAAGATTTGCCTGCCACTGAGTAGGAGTTTGAAGTAAATTTACTTAGCGCCTATTGGTCGTTCCGCTTTTCTTGAATAGCTTCACAACTATTGCATAGCTCCAGGTTTAACCTTTCACAGGTTCTTTCGGCTGGTTGAAATTCTCCTCACTGGTCTTTTGAATCAGCTCCTGCAGCGATAGATCTGCCCAACCGGCAAAGGCATCCATATCTACCCCTACCTTGGCAGCCACACCGCGACCGTACTGCGGATCAGCCTCGCCAAAGATCTTCAGCTGCGACACGATTTGATGCCCATCACTGACTGCAATCCGTTGAACCAGCCCAAGACGTTGAGACATCAGGCAGTAGTTGCGTGCGCACAGTTTGGTAATTAGCGAGTCAAAGCTCGGATACTCAACTGATAATCAACCCATTTGGAATTCATC
>JAQBDA010000365.1:0-26939 GCA_032124675.1 Chloroflexota bacterium | reverse complement strand
TGGTCTACCTCGCCACCCGCCTGGTCGCCCTGGCAGACTTCCCGATCTATTTCTTCACCGACGAAGCCGCCCAGACCGTGCTGGCAGCCGACCTGGTGCGCGATGGGCTGCACGGCTGGGAAGGCGATTTCCTGCCCACCTACTTCAAGAACGGCAGCTACTACAACCTGAGCGCCAGCGTCTACCTGCAGGTGCTGCCTTACCTGGCCTTCGGCAGGTCGGTATTCGTCACACGCGCCGTCTCGGTCTTCGTCTCGCTGCTGGCAGCGCTCTCAGTGGGGCTGATCTTGAAGGACTTCTTAAAATCTCCTTACTGGTGGAGCGGCACGCTGCTGCTCTCCATCGCTCCAGCCTGGTTCCTGCACTCGCGCACTGCCTTCGAGACGGTGATTTTCGTCTCGTTCTACGCCGGGATGCTTTACGCCTACCTGCTCTACCGCCTGCGTTCACCCGGCTTTATATACCTTACCCTGCTGCTGGCTGCCTTGGCGTTCTATGCATACAGCCCGGGTCAGGTGATCGTGGCGGCTACAGGGCTGCTGCTCCTGCTCTCTGACGCCAGCTATCACTGGCAGAACCGGAGGGTGGTGCTTAAAGGCGTCCTGCTGGGCGTTTTGCTGATGCTGCCCTACCTGCGCTTCCGCGCCCAGCATCCGGTAGCCGCATTTGTCCACCTACGCCTGCTCGACTCGTACTGGGTCCAGCCGCTGCCGCTGGGGGAGAAGCTCTCCCGTTTCATTGCTACCTACCTGGACGGGCTCAGCCCGCGCTACTGGTACACCTACCACCTGCGCGACCTGCCGCGCCATGTGATGAAGGGCTACGGGCACCTGCCGCCGCTCAGCCTGCCTTTCACCCTGCTGGGGCTGGTGATCACCTTGAGCCGCCTGCGCCGTAGCGAGTACCGGGTGGTATTGATCGCCCTGCTGGCAGGTCCCATCGGCAGTGCCCTGGTCGGGGTGGGCATCACCCGCCTGCTGGTTCTGGTCATCCCCGCCACGCTGCTGGCAGCTCTGGGGGTCGGCGCGGTCCTGCTCTTCCTGGAGAGTCCGGCGGATGCATTGAAACGTCTGGCTTCGCCCCCCGCATGGCTGACGCGCTGGCGGCTGCCTCGAGCGGTTCTTTCAGTCAGTTTGTTCGCCGTACTGGCTGCTGCCAACATCGCCATGCTGCGCGATGTGCTGCTGGACGCTCCCACCTGGTACCCGGATTACGGCATGGGCGGCATGCAGTACGGCGCTAACCAGGTCTTCAGCGCTGCCCGTGAATACCTGGAGCAGCACCCGGGAACGCAGATCATCCTCTCTCCCACCTGGACCAACGGGGCAGACGTGCTGGCGCGCTTCTTCCTGGGCGACCCGCTGCCTATGCAGCTCGGCAGCATCCAGGGGCATATCGACCGCCCCCTGCCGCTGGACGAGGACACACTGTTCATCACCACCCCGGAGGAGTACCAGATCGCCCGGGAGAGCGACAAGTTTGCCGGCCTGCAAGTGTTGGACAGCTTGCCCTATCCGGATGGCAGCCCGGGTTTCTACTTCCTGCGGCTGCGTTATTCCGACCAGGCGCCGGCCATCTTCGAAGCCGAGCGTGAGGAGCGCCGCCGGCTCCAGCAGGCTGAAGTACAATTGGATGGGCAGCCGGTGACGGTGCGCCACTCCATGCTGGACATGGGCGAGATATATCTTGTGTTCGATGGTGACTCCTTCACCTTCGTGCGCACCCTGGAAGCCAACCCGCTGGTGATCGAGATTGACTTTCCTGAAGCACGCCGCCTGCGCGGGCTGTCGCTGATCACCGGCAGCGCGGAGGTCGCCGTCACTGCCCAGACCTTGGGTTCAGCGGACGGGCAGAACTACGCATTTTCGGTCAAGCACCGGGGTTCGGTTGACGAGCCTGAAGTGCACCTGGATTTCGGCAGGGTAGTCGAGATGCAGGGCCTGCGCCTCCAGGTGTGGGATGAGCAGCAGGCAGAGCCGGCGCACATCCACGTCTGGGAAATAATTTTCGATGATGAATAGACGGGAGTCCGTTAAATGAAAGCGGTGCTGTTCCACGAACACGGTGGGCTGGATGTGCTCCAGGTCGCAGATTTCCCGTCACCCGAGACCGGACCCGGGCAGGTGCTGGTGCGTCTCAAAGCGGCTGCCCTGAACCGGGTGGACATCTTCGTCCGGCAGGGCTGGCCAGGGCTGAAGCTGGAATACCCGCACATCCCGGGCGCCGACGGTGCAGGGGAGGTGGCTGCGCTGGGTGCGGGGGTCAGCGGGTGGTCGCTCGGCGAGCGGGTGGTGATCAATGCCAACCTGAGCTGCGGCAGGTGCCCGGCCTGCCTGGCGGGTCAGGACAATATATGCGACCATTGGGAACTGCTGGGCGAGACCTGTCGCGGCACGTATGCCGGGTATGTGGCCGTCCCGGCTGTCAACCTATACCGCCTGCCCCCGGGATTCGACGAGCACCAGGCTGCCGCGGCGGGGTTGGTCTTCCACACCGCCTGGCATTCGCTGGTCACCCGCGGGGAGCTGCGCCCGGCGGAGAGCGTGCTGGTGGTGGGTGCCTCAGGCGGGGTCAACACTGCCTGCATCCAGATCGCGAAGCTGGTCGGTGACACTGTATATGTGGTGGGGTCGGGGCGGGAGAAGCTCTCCATGGCCGAGTCGCTGGGCGCCGATTACCTGATCGACCGAACTGAGGATGAGGCCTGGTCGCGGACGGTGTACCGGCTGACCGGCAGACGCGGCGTGGACGTGGTGGTTGACAATGTCGGCACCACCTTCACACAAAGCTTTCGCGCCGCCCGCAAAGGCGGGCGCATCCTGACAGTGGGCAGCACCGGCGGGGCGCGCTTCGAGATCGACAACCGTTTTATATTTGGCAAGCAGCTCAGCCTGATCGGGTCGACCATGGGCACCCACCACGATTTCGCCACCGTCATCGAGCTGGTGTTCTCCGGTGCCCTGAAAGCTGTCCTTGACCGGACCTACCCGCTGGAGCAAGCCGCTGCTGCCCAGGAGCGTCTGGAGAGAGGCGAGCAGCAGGGTAAAATTACCCTGGCGATTGGTGAGTAGCCGCTCTATCCCTTATGGTCTCGAATTCCACATCCCAATCTGCCCCTCCCGCAGCGCATGCCCGGCGACCGCTCAGCGTAACGCTGCTGGCAGTGGGGGTGTTAATCCTAGCAGGTATAAATTTACTGCGCTTTGCGGTCTCGTTGCAGCAAAGGGCTTTTTTATCCAGCCTGCTGCCGCTCGAGCCGATTTACCTGACGATCAGCGGACTGGTCTGGGCACTCCTCGGATTGCTGCTGGTATGGGGGTTGTGGTCAGGGCGAGGCTGGGCGGTGCGTGCGACGCAGGTCGCCGTATTGGTTTATAGTACGTATTTCTGGTTGGACCGCATCTTTCTGGCCCAAGGAGCAGGGCGCAACTGGCCGTTCGCCCTGGCAGTGAACCTGTCTCTGTTGGTGATCGTTTTCTGGATTTTATCTAACCGCAAAGCAAAGGCTTACTTTGGAGCGATGAATGACCGATGAGCGTAAGATTCACGAACTACGCAAGCTGAAGACCGAAAGCCGCCAGGGGGGCGGCCCCGAACGGATCAAAGCCCAGCACGCCCGCGGCCGGCTGACGGCCCGCCAGCGCATCGACCTGGTGCTGGATAAGGGTTCCTTCCGCGAGATCGATGCTTTTGTCACCCACCGCACGACCGATTTTGGACTGGAAAAACAAAAGTACCTGGGAGACAGTGTCGTGACCGGCTGGGGCACTATCGATGGTCGCCTGGTGTATATCTTCTCGCAAGATTTTACCGTCTTCGGCGGCAGCCTGGGTGAAGCGCACGCCGAGAAGATCTGCAAGATCATGGATATGGCGATGAAGAACGGTGCCCCGGTGATCGGCTTGAACGACTCGGGCGGGGCGCGTATCCAGGAAGGCGTTGTCTCCCTGGGAGGCTATGCCGATATCTTCCTGCGCAATACGCTCGCATCAGGGGTCATCCCGCAGATCAGCGTGATCATGGGTCCTTGCGCGGGCGGGGCGGTGTATTCGCCGGCTCTGACCGACTTCATTATTATGGTGCGCAACTCTTCTTATATGTTTGTCACCGGACCGGAAGTGGTCAAGACGGTGACGCACGAAGAAGTGTCGTTCGAGGAGCTGGGCGGGGCAGGCGTGCATTCGGAGGTGTCCGGGGTCTGCCATATGGCTGCCGACAGCGAAGCGGATGCCTTGTATCTGATCCGCAAGCTGCTCGCCTACCTGCCGCAGAATAATATGGAGGATGCACCTTTTGCGCCCAACGGGGACGACCCGCTGCGCATGGAGCCGGCCCTGGACAGTATTGTCCCGGATGATCCGGGCAAGCCGTACGACATCAAGGATGCCATCCGTCTAATCGTGGATGATGGGGTCTTCTTCGAGGTGCATGAAGCTTACGCCCAGAATATTGTCGTGGGATTTGCCCGCCTGGGCGGGCATGCCATCGGCATTATCGCCAACCAGCCTGCCGTGCTGGCGGGGGTGCTGGATATCAAATCCTCCGAAAAAGCCGCCCGTTTCGTGCGCTTCTGTGACGCCTTCAATATCCCCATCCTGACCTTCGTAGATGTTCCCGGTTTCCTGCCCGGCACCGGTCAAGAGCATGGCGGCATCATCCGCTCCGGCTCCAAGCTGCTGTATGCCTACTGCGAGGCCACCGTACCCAAGCTGACCGTGGTGACCCGCAAGGCGTATGGCGGCGCGTATGACGTGATGAGCAGCAAGCATATCCGCGGCGATGTCAACCTGGCTTGGCCCAGCGCGGAGATCGCCGTGATGGGGCCGGATGGGGCGGTGAACATCATCTTCCGCAAAGAGCTAGCCCAGGCGGAGGATCCCGATGAGCGCAAGACCGAGCTGGTGGCGGAGTACCGCAAGAAATTCGCCAACCCGTACATCGCCGCAGAGCGCGGCTATATCGACGATGTGATCGAGCCCCACGAGACGCGCCCGCGCCTGATCAATGCCCTGGAGATGCTCTCCAACAAGCGCGACAGCAACCCGCCCAAGAAGCACGGCTGCATACCGCTGTGATCCCTGCAACCCACGTCGATATGACCCAAAGCATATTGTCGATCAACGCTCATCAGATCCTGGTCCTGGAAAGCGGGCCTGCGGATGGTTTCCCGGTGATGCTGCTGCACCATGGATTGGGCTCGCAGCACTCCTGGAACGAGCAGCTGCCTGCCCTGGCTGCGGCTGGATGGCGGGTGATCGCCTACGATCGCTGGGGTTACGGGGGTTCAAGCCCTCGCCCGGCTCTGTCTGCGCCCACCTTCGAAGAAGATATCCAGGACCTGCACACCCTGATAGAGCAGTTGGGACTGTCCCTTCCAGCGCTGGTCGGTCACAGCGACGGCGGCACGATTGCCCTTTACTACGCGGCGCGCTGCCCCGACCGGGTGAGCTGCCTGGTGACGGCTGCGGCACATATATATGTCGAGCCGAAGATGGGAGCAGGCATCCAGAGCCTCCGCAGTGCATTCGAGAGCGATGAGCGCTTCCGCAAGGGGCTGCGGCATCTGCACGGCGAGAAGACCGAGAGCGTGTTCTGGAACTGGTACAACGGCTGGGTCAAGCCGGATAGCCTGGGCTGGGATATACGCCCGCTGCTGACCGGCATCACCTGCCCTGCCTTGGTGCTCCAGGGTGAGCGGGATGAACATGCCACCCCGCAGCACGCCATGGATATCGCCTCCGCGATCCGCTCTGCAGAACTGTGGCTGGTGCCGGGCGCCCGGCACATGCTGCCCCAGGAAGCCCCGCTGCAGTTCAACTGGCGGATGCTGGATTTCCTTGCCCAGGCGGTAGAACGGGAGAGTGCAAATGTTCAGTAAAGTATTGGTTGCCAACCGCGGCGAGATCGCAGTGCGCATCATCCGTGCCTGCCGGGAGCTTGGTATGCAGACGGTAGCGGTGTATTCTGAAGCCGATCGCCAGGCGCTGCACGTGCGCTATGCCGATGAAGCCTACCTGCTCGGCCCGGCGCCCTCCCGCGAATCGTACCTGCGTGGGGATAAGATCATCGAGATCGCCCTGAGAAGCCAGGCCGGCGGCATCCACCCTGGCTATGGGTTTCTGGCCGAGCGGGCCGATTTCGCTCAGGCCTGCCTGGATGCGGGCCTGGCTTTTGTGGGACCCAAGCCGTCCGCAATTGCTGCCATGGGCGATAAAGCCGTGGCGCGTTCCACGGTAAAACGCGCCGGCGTACCAGTGGTGCCCGGCACCGAAGGTGAAGGCTCGCTGCGAGATGAAGAGCTGCTGGCTCTGGCACCCCAGATCGGCTTCCCCCTGCTGGTCAAAGCCACTGCCGGCGGCGGCGGCAAAGGCATGCGCGAAGTGCGCAGCCTCGAAGAGATGCCTGCCCTGCTGCTCTCGGCCCGCCGCGAGGCCGAAGCCTCCTTCGGAGACGGCAATGTATACCTGGAGAAGCTGTTGGAGGGGGCGCGCCATATCGAGTTCCAGATACTGGCGGACACCCAAGGCACGGTCATCCACCTGGGTGAGCGTGAGTGTTCGCTGCAGCGCCGCCACCAGAAGCTGCTCGAGGAGTCGCCCTCACCGTTCATCAGCGATGACGACGAGCTGCGCCAGAAGATGGGGGCGGTAGCCGTGCGCGCTGCCCAGGCGGTGGGCTATGTCAACGCCGGTACCATCGAATTCCTGGTTGATAAGGACAAGAATTTCTTCTTCCTGGAGATGAACACTCGCCTGCAGGTCGAGCACCCGGTCACCGAGATTATCACCGGGGTCGATATCGTCAAGGAGCAGCTGCGCATCGCCCGCGGGCGGCAGATGCGTTATTCCCAGAGGGATATCCGGCTCAACGGCTGGGCGATCGAATGCCGTATAAACGCCGAGGACCCGTATAACAATTTCCTGCCATCTACCGGGCGCATCTCACACAGCCTGCTGCCTACCGGGCCGGGTGTGCGCGTCGATACGGGCGTCTACCCCGGCTTCGAAGTCTCGCCTTATTACGACTCACTGATCTCCAAGCTGATCGTATGGGGTGAGACGCGCGCCGAAGCGATCCTGCGCATGCGCCGAGCTCTGGAAGAGTATAAGATCGTCGGCGTACGCACCAACATTCCCTTTCACCAAAACCTGATGGATTCGCATCGCTTCATGGGCGGGCAGTACGACACCCGTTTTGTGGAAGAGCGTTTTTCCATGGAAGCCGCCGAGGAGGGGAAAATCGACCGCTCGGATATCAGCGCCATCATTGCAACCCTGGTCGCCCACCAGCAGACCCAACGCGCCGCTCATATCATCCAGCGCGGCGAACGGGATACCAGCAACTGGAAGTGGCTCAGCCGCTGGGAGCGGCTGCAGCGCTGACGATATGCAGGCGAGGTAGATTATGAAGTATGTGACAACCATCGCAGAACGTGAATATCTGATCGAGATCGTGGATGACCATCAGATCATTGTGGATGGCAAATCATACCAGGTCGATTTCGATTCGGTCAGTGACCAGCCGGTCTACACGCTGATCCTGGATGGGCACTCATACGAGTCATATGTGTATCCGGATGAAGATGGCTGGCAGGTCTTGCTGTATGGATCGCTGTACCTGATCACCGTGGAGGACGAGCGTGAGAAGCGCCTGATGGCTTCCATGGGGAGCCGGGTGGCGGACAGAGAAGAATATTATCTGCGGGCGCCGATGCCGGGATTGGTGATCTCCGTTCCGGTGGTCGAGGGCCAGCAGGTCGAGATTGGAGATGTCCTGGTGCTCCTGGAGTCGATGAAGATGCAGAACGAGCTGAAATCTCCCCGTCCTGGCAAAGTTGCCCGGGTGCGGGTGAAGCCCGGTGACAGGGTGGAGCTGCGCCAGACGCTGCTTAGCGTGTCATGATGGCATGGGAAGGGATAATGTCTTGAAAGATCAAGAGCTTGAAGTCAAATTTCACATCCGCGATCTGCCTGCCCTGGAAGCCCGGCTGACAGGATTCGCTGCGCAGCAGGTGCAGCCAAGGCTGCACGAAGTTAACCTGCGGCTGGACACCGAGGATCTCTCGCTGACCAGCTCGCTGCAGGTACTGCGCCTGCGCCAGGACAGCCAGGCCAGGGTCACTTATAAAGGAGCGGGCACCACCCAGGGCGGTGTGCGCGTGCGCCAGGAGTACGAGTTTGTGGTCAGTGACTATCAGGCGGCGCGCAGCCTGTTCAAAGCCTTGGGCTACGACGTGGCGATGATGTACGAGAAATACCGAACCGTCTACGATCTGGATGACGTCCACGTCACCCTGGACGAGATGCCTTATGGCGGTTTTATCGAGATCGAAGGGCCAACCCCGGAGAGCATCCAGTCTGTGGCGCAGCGCCTGGCGTGTTCCTGGGATGGGCGTGTGCTGGATAGCTACACGGCGATCTTCGAGCAGCTGCGTGCTGCGCTCGGTTTTAGCTTCCGCGACCTTAGTTTCGAGAATTTTTCCGGGCTGCCGGTATCACTGGCGGAGATTGGTATCCGCCCGGCGGACGCATAATGCCACCTGTGGAGTGAGCGCATGTCGAAATCCTATGAATTCGAAGTGAACCCGCCTGCCAGCATGCGGCGGCAGGAGCTGGCTCAGGATGATGCCTGGATCAGGGCTTTCTTGCAGCGCGTCGATATCGGGCATATCGCCACTCGTTGGGAGGCGCAGCCCTTCATCACGCCGACCACCTTCTGGTATGATGAGGGGAATCACGAGATCTATTTCCATTCTAATATCAGCGGGCGGCTGCGGGCCAACAGCGGGCGCTACCCCCAGGTATGCTTCGAGGTCAGCCATGTGGGCAGGCTGCTGCCCTCCAATGTGGCGCTCGAATTCAGCATCCAGTACGAGAGCGTGGTCGCTTTCGGTCTTATCCGCGTGCTGGAGGATGAAGGGGATAAGCGCCGTGCCTTGTATGGTCTGATCGAGAAATATTTCCCCGGGATGGAAGCCGGGCGGCACTACCGCCCGATCGTGGAGAGCGAGCTGAAGCGCACCGCGGTGTATGCCATCGCGATCGAAAGCTGGAGCGGAAAGCGCAACTGGCATGAGAAAGCCGAACAGAGCGAAGATTGGCAGCCATTGGGTGATGAGTGGATCGATTGAGTACGGAGGAGGGATGCGATGGAAGAACTTCTGCTGGGTCCGATCGTCGGTGGTCTGACCTCACAATCTGCATACCTGTGGGGGCGGGCTGATGGTCCGGGCACGCTGCACGCCTGGCTGGGCAGCAAGCCAGACCTGAGCGATGCGCAGCTTGCAGCCACATCACTGCCGCTGGTGGCGGAGAGTGGATTCGCCGGTGTTGCCCCGCTGAGCGGGCTGACCCCCAGCACCCATTACCGTTATGCCCTGACCCTGAGTAGCCAGCCTCCCACGCCAGACCAGGCGCCTTTCCCGCGCTTCACGACCTTCCCCCCCGGCCGGGAGCGGGAATCGTTCGCCTTCGCCTTTGGCTCGTGCTTCCGCCCGGAGGATGAGAACGGCGGGCAGATCTTCCGCGCCCTGGACAGGCTGCGCCAGAGCGAGAACCTGCGCTTTATCCTGATGACCGGCGACCAGATCTATGCCGATGCCTACCAGTATAACGGCATCGACAAGATCGCCTGCGACCTGGACGAATACCGCCGGGTATATGCCTATACCTGGTCCCGGCCGCCCTTGCGCCGCCTGCTGGCTAACCTGCCGGCGTTCATGACCCTGGATGACCACGAGGTGGATGATGACTGGCGCTGGCAGGATGACGCCCGCCGCTGGGCAAATATCCCCTGGTGGGACCAGGTGCAGCGCTGGCGGGCGGGTCGCCCGCCGCAGGAGAGATACCTCCCTTTGAAGCGGGTCCAGGATGCGCTCCAAGCCTACTGGGAGCACCAGGGCATGCACTCTCCGCACTTCGAACTGCCCCCGGCTGTCGATGTAGCCGGGCAGTATGCGCTGCCGGAGAACGATCCCGGCTCGCTAGCCTATACGTTTAATTACGGGGCGGCTGCGTTCTTTGTGCTGGACACACGCACTATGCGCATGCGCAACCGCAGGCAGCGGTCAATGCTCGGAAAAGGGCAGTGGAAGGCGCTGGAGGCATGGCTGCTGCGGGTCAAAGACGCTTATCCGGTGAAGTTTCTGGTGACTTCTTGCGCTCTGCTGTTCAATATGTGGCTGGATATCCCCCGCGATCGCTGGTCGGGTTTCCCCGAAGAGCGCGACCGCCTGCTGAACTTCCTGGCGGCGAACGGGATCGAAGATGTTTACCTGCTGGCCGGCGACCTGCACTCTGCCCACGCCATACGAGCAGAGCTGTACGGTCCCCAGGGAAGGAGCCTGCCGCTGTGGGAATTCTGTTCGACCCCCTTCGAGCAGGAGCCCAGCACGCTCACCCGGCGCACGTACATGGCGCCGCGCGTAGGCGTGATCAAAGGCCAGGAGCTGGTCTTTACCGTTGCCGAACATAATTTTGGCGTGGTTCGGGTGGATTACTCAGAGGAAGGGAAGCCGCGGGTGAGCTTCGAAATCTACGGTACCCAGGGCGATCTGCTGGCACATACAGAGGCCTGAGTTCCCTCTGTCGCCAGGATTACAGCTCCGCTTGCAGGTTTGACCCCCAATCGATATGCTCTACAACCCCGGCCTCCCCGGTCAGGGCGGGCAGCAGCCTACCCAGGTGAGCCGCCTTGCCTGTGGTCAAGTAGCGCACCGTCCCTGCCCCCTCTTCAGAGTTACTGAGCCTCTCTAACTCCAGCACGCGGGCGACTTGGCGTGCAACCGCAGGGGCGGGATCGATCACCCGCACCTCGGGTCCGGCAATCTCCTCGATCACCGGGATAACGAACGGGTAGTGGGTGCAGCCCAGCACCACGGTGTCGATGCCCTGCCTCAGCATGGGCTGTAGGGCAGCCTCCAGGATGCGGCGTGTCTCAGGGGAGTGGATTTCACCCGCCTCGATCTGCCCCACCAACCCCGGGCAGGTATCCTGCAGCACCTTCACGCCCTGGGCGAAGCGCTCCAGCACAGACCCGTACAGCGCGCCCTGGAAGGTGGCGGGTGTCCCCAGCACGCCAACTACACCGCTCCGGGTGTGTTCTGCTGCCGGTTTGACCGCCGGCTCCATGCCCACGAATGGCACGTTAGGGAAGCTGTCCCGTAAATGGTGCAGGGCGGCTGCCGAGGCGGCGTTGCACGCCACCACCACCAGCTTTGCACCCTGGGATAGCAGGTAGCCGGTGATCGCATTGGCGAAGGCGCGCACCTCCTGCAGCGGGCGCGGCCCGTAGGGGACGTGTGCCTGGTCTGCAAGGAAGATCAGCGTTTCCTGCGGCAGCAGCCTGCGCACCTCGCGCAGCACGGATAGCCCCCCCACGCCGGAGTCGAAGATGCCAATCGGTGCTGGATTCATGCTCCACCTTTCACGCGGCCGCCTGCACGAATCTTTCGAACAGGCTGCGCATCACCAGGTGCGCCTGCAGCCATTCCGGGTGCCACTGCACCGCCAGCCCGAAAGGGTGCTCCTGCGCTTCAACCGCCTCGATCACCCCGTCGGGCGCGTAAGCTGTTGAACGCAGGTCTCGTGCAACCTGGCGGATGCCCTGGTGGTGCAGGCTGTTGACCTGCAGTTCCCGGGTGCCCAGGACCTCTGCCAGCTGTGAGCCTGGTTCGATGCTAACGCTGTGCGCCAGGTAGTCGCGCGCTTCATCAGGGAAGCGGTCATGCTTGATGGCGTTGGGGTGCTGGTCCAGCAGGTCTTCGTACAGGCTGCCGCCCAATGCCACATTGACCACCTGCAAGCCGCGGCAGATGCCCAGGAAGGGAGTACCGTCCTCCAGCGCCTGCTGCACCAGTGCGATCTCGACCCGGTCGCGGTCCTCGTCGACTTCGTTCACCAGCGGGTGGGGCTGCGAGCCGTAGCGCCGCGGGTGGACGTCCCCGCCGCCGGAGAACAGGATGCCATCCAACCGGGAGAGC
Organism: Chloroflexota bacterium; assembly: GCA_032124675.1. Classification (GTDB taxonomy): domain Bacteria; phylum Chloroflexota; class Anaerolineae; order Anaerolineales; family UBA4823; genus JAQBDA01. The sequence goes on along the minus strand of JAQBDA010000365.1, from coordinate 14,959 downwards.
AGGCTTTCCAGCCCCTCATCCGGAAGACCGGGCGGAATCAGCACTGGGTCCGCGCCCGCCCGGGATAGCGCCTGGATGTAAGCCTCGGTCAGGCTAATGACCGGATAGCTGTAGCGGCTCAGGCTGCGGTGGGTGGTGATGCCGATCAGCGGTCTGGTCAAGCTAGACTCCTCGTTGTTCAAGGATACCTTCCACCTACTGGGCAACGATATTTAAAAAGAAAAGAGCGCAGCAGGTTCTACGGCTGCGCTGTCCTCGATTGAAACACATGGGTCTGTCTGTGCGGGAGGTGATCGTTTGGTTAGATCGCCCTGAGCGGGCGAACTATGCGGCTCAACGGACCGCCGCTATCAGGAGAATTTTTGTTTGAGCCGGGAGCGCTTGCCGGTGCGTTCGCGCAGGAAATACAGCTGGGCGCGGCGCACGTGCGAGTGGCGCTCGACCTGCACTTTTTCCAAAAGCGGTGACCGCATCAGGAAGGTGCGTTCCACTCCAATGCCGTTGCTGGCAATCCGGCGCACGGTGAAGTTTGCATTGTTGCCGCTGTTGCGCTGGCGGATCACCGTGCCGCGGAATTCCTGCACGCGCTCGCTGCTGCCCTCTTTAATCCGGATGAAGACTCTCACCATGTCCCCGGGGCGGATCTGGGGCACGTTCTCGTTAATCGGCGCCTCTAAGGCTTTCATCAGTTCGCTCATCGTTATCTTTCCTGTTCAGCACTCAATATAAAGCCGCCGGAGGCGGCGTGGGCTAGGATTGTACCATGCCCGTCGGGATTTGAAAAGAGAATATCCAGGTATTTTACCCGGCTGCAAATTGCTTGACCCGCAGGGCAGGCAATGGTAAAATCCCGCAGCAACAGCAATGCCCCCATCGTCTAGGGGACCAGGACGCAGCCCTTTCAAGGCTAAAACGGGAGTTCGAATCTCCCTGGGGGCACTATTAAGCAAAGGACTGCTCGACCGGCCGGTCGAGCAGTCCTTTGTGTCAATGCGCTCCTCGTCACTTCTTCTTTATATACTTCACTTCGCTGATACCCTCGAAATCCTCATCCTGCGTCCACAGGCTGGCATCATGAGCGCGCGCGGTTGCCAGGATGATGCTGTCTGCCATGGCCATCTTCGATTCGGATGAAATGAACGCCGCATTGACGGCAATATCGCGCGTCAGATCGGCAATCATGCCCAGCGACATGATCCCCATGGCTTGCAGTGCTGCTTCTTCTCCCCGCAGTGCTAACATTCGCTTGAACACTTCGTATATGCAAACTGTTGGCACGACCAGTTCGTCGGTTGCCTGAATAATTGGGGCAAAGGCAACGGAATTTGTGCATCCGGAAAAGTACTCCAGCCAACCCGATGAATCGACCAGGTTCATAGATCGCGCTCATCCTTTTCCCGATGTGGATCGCTGTCGATGCCTGCGAATAACCCTTCGGCTTCCTCGATAGGCGGCACGATTACCACCCGCAGCGTGTCCTTGTAGGGTATGAATACGATTTTTTGCCCGGGTTTGAGGTTGAACTGCTCGCGAATCGGGCGGGGGATAACCACCTGGTATTTAGACGAGATCGTTACTGTATTCATCCTTTACGTCTCCCAATCGATTGATAAACGTAAAGCAATTGTACCACAGGTTCTGCCAGCTCTGCCTGAAGACTGCTGGAAAGTTCATACCTCACTTGTTCTATCGAACTCTGTCAAATTTGCTACAGCCGAGTCCAAATCTAACGCTTTCCCCCGTTCGATGGCTGCGTGCACTTTTTCTTGGGGTAGATCATGCGATGCAGTTTCCAAGATGGCCTGTGCATGCTGTTTGGTCTCGTTCCAGCTGCCTGGATGGTGCTGCAGAAAGCTCACTAGTTCAATCGCGGCTTCCATATTTCCTTCGTGTACACAGCAGACTACCTCAGCCAATAATGTTTGCAAAGCCAGATCATCATACGGAAAATTATCTATTTCTGTCAGCGCTTGATGTATCTTCAGGCGAGCCTGTTCGATATTTCCCAGGTATGCATTAGCCAGCGCGATTTTCCCACGCGACTGGGCCATGCCCCAGATATGGTTATCCTCCCTGGCATACGCGTCAAATTTTTGGTAATGTGCCAGGGCATCCGAAAATCGTTCCTCGCGCAGGGCAAGATCGCCCCGAGCACGCTGGTCAAAACCCAGCCCCAGGACTATATGCATCTTCTTGAACAAGGGCTGGGCTTGTTCATACCACATCAAGGCTTGTTTCGGTTCTCCGAAAATCCTGTAGACCTCACCCATCTCATATAACTGCCAGGCCAGATCTGCCTGGGAACCATACGTTCTGGTCAAATCAAGGCTTTGCTGCCGCAGGCGTAAAGCGCGCTCATACGTGCTGTACCGCGCCGCGAACAGGCTCTCCCAGTGTTTGCTGAACCGCAACAAACGCCTTTGACCTATCCGCAGCATCTCCCTTTGTTCCTCCGCAAAAAGAGCAAACCCTTGCTCATGATCTCCTTGTTGAAAATAAAGATCCGCCAGCCCCTCCAGGTTAATCCCAATGTTGGGGGAATAGCCCTTTAATTTTTGATAAAAATGCCGGGCCTGGTTGTAATAGCGGGTCACTTCAGCCAGCGGTTGTCGATGCTTAAAAGCATAATTTCCCAGGTTTTCAGCCACCAGTCCTTGCTCGTAGATAACGCCCAGATCCGCGAAAATATTTGCGGCTTCTTGAAGACCTGCCTCATCTGTCACATAATCACTCATCCAATTGGCATTAAATAACAGGCTGATTCCAAGCTGCCAAAGTAATTTTTGTTCGCGCAGGCGGTTAATACTGGCCTCAATCTGGTCATCTGCATCATGAACAATGTTGCGGGCGCGGACCAGGCTGGCTAAGATTACGAACCACATGCCCATTGCTTCCGCCAGGTCAGACTCGCTGACCATCTGCCAGGTCATGCTAAGCCGCTCAACTTGATCGGCATCTATGATTAGGAAGCTCTCTTCGCAGTACATTTCCAGCGTACTGAAGATTGCGAAGGCCCGCTTTCCTTCGAAAGTGAAATCGGATGCCAGAGACAGCCGTGCAGCCTTGAACCAGGGGATCAATTCATCAACCTGCCAACGTATCGTGCCAAACTGGAATAAGCCTAAGGCCATGAAATCGATGAGGTCACTCCAGCGTCGTTCGGACACCAGCCAATCCCAGGCTTTTTTGATGTTCCCATCAAATTCCTCTGCCATCGCTTTCAGACCGGCAACCTGGTCAGGATCGCGCATGATCCGGGATTGGTCATTAACGAATCCGGCGTAATGTTCAGCGTGCCGCTTCCTCGCCTCCCGCCAGGCCCGTTCATCCGTCTTGAGCCTCTCCTCGCCGTACTGGCGCATCAGCTCGTGGAGTTGGTAGCGACCGCCGTCCGTTTGCTGCAGCCAGGACTTGTTAGCCAGCCCTAATAACGTCCGCAAAGACGCACCGCTGACCTGCTGGGCTGCTTCGCGAGAGAAACTGCCCAGAAATACGCACAATCGCAGGAATGCCTCTCGTTCCCCCTCGCCCAACAGCTTCCACGACGACTCGAATACTGCCCGGAGGCTGCGCTGGCGGTAGGGCACGCCGGTCTGATCGGTTTCTAGAAAATCCAGGCTGCGGGTAATCTCGGTTGCAATTTCTCCCGGTGGGAGCAGCTCCACCCACGCGGCAGCCAGTTCTACACCCAAAGGCATCCCCTGCACCAATCGGCAGATCTCCATTACTGATGGCGAGTTCTCTTTGGTAAGCGTAAAATCAGGTTGCACGCGGCGAGCACGCTCCATGAAGAGCTGCACCGCGCTGAAGGGTTTAGCCTGCTCTTCGGGGTTGTCCCATTCTGCAGCCTCGGCCGGATCCGGGATGCTCATCCCGCCCACCGGATACAGCTGCTCCCCCTGTACATTCAGCCGTATTCGTGAGGTAACTATGAGTTTCACAGTCGGTGCAGATGCAATGATTTCATCTACCAGACCAGCTGCTTCGAGCAGGTGCTCGCAGTTATCTAATATCAACAACAGCCGCCTCTCGTGGAGATAATCCAACAGCTGCTGGCGCGGGTTCTCCTCCTGGTAGAACGAGAAGTCAAGTGCCTTCGCCACTGCCGGGATGAGCGCGTCTGCTGTTTGTACTGCGGCAAGTGGGGCAAAGCACACCCCATCGGGAAAAGCATCCCCAGCCTCGGACGCAGCCTGGATGGACAAGCGCGTTTTCCCAGTCCCCCCCGGTCCGGTCAGAGTGAGCAGGCGATGGTTGTTATTCATTATCAAGGATTTAACTTGTTCCACTTCGGTGCGCCGTCCGATAAAGGAGGTAGGCATGACCGGTAAACGGAGGGCAGACTGTTCGATTTCGCTCAGACCGGGTTCCTTGAGCGGAGCAACCTCTGATGGGTGTCGCCCCCCGGATATTTCCCCGCGCAGAATAGCTTCGTAAAGCTCCACGGTCTCGGGCTGCGGGTCGATGCCGAGTTCGGCTTTTAGGCTTTGGGTGCAGGCTTCGTACTGGCGGATCGCCCCTGTTCGATCCCCCATCCCGGCCAGCAAACGCATGGTCGCGCGCTGGGCGGATTCGTTGAGCTGGTCAAGAGCAAGCCAGCGGCGGGCATAAGGGAGGGCGCTTTCGTGTTCCCCGGCCTGGGCGTGAGCATGCACGAGTTTTTCGAGCGCCTCAGCAAATGCTCGGCGTAAATATTCAGCTTGCTGGAATTGCCAGTCTTCAAATGGTGCAGTATCAGCGACTGTGAAACCGGCCAGGAAGTCACCACGGTAAAGGGCGATTGCTCCGGTCAATTCCTCGGCCCCGCCCTCCCGGTCATGGATAAGTTCCTGAAATTCCAGGATATCCAGCCACAGGTCGCCAGCCAGGATGAGAGCGGCGCGGTCCCGGTCTGCTTCAATCCAGCCTTTCCCCAACATTTGATTCAGCTCCCACAGAGTACGGCGAAGATAGGCATAGGCGCTGTCCTGTTCATAATCAGGCCACAACAGCGCAGCTAAGCGATCACGCGGCTGGGGTCTGCCGGTGACAGCCAGGTAGGCAAGCAGGGCGATGGCTTTGCGGCGCTCAGTTTTGACCGGGCTGCCATCGATATTGATTTCGGGAGGTCCGAGTAGCGCAATTTCGAGCCGCGGCATAAGACTATTATATATCGTTTCGGATAGAGATTGGCCGAATTCTCTTGATTTAGGCGAAAGTCTTGAGCAGCCTTAAAAAATGTGTCTGAATCTCTCGAAACGGAAACCGAAACGGGTACGAAACGCGGGTGCGAACGGTTGTGAAACGGGCAGTCTGTAAACTGTATGCATACCAGACGGAAGGAAGATCAAGATGCTCACTACCCTACAGGCCGCCACACTCGAACATTTCGGATCAGGAAAGGAAAAGCATGCCCAGGCTCGCCGGATCGTCGGGAAAATGTTTGACCGGGCGTACGGGCAGGGGCGGCGCAGCCGGTTGTGGGCGAAACTATTCAGAAAGTCGCACAATCTGCCAGGCCTGCCTCGCCAACCCAAAGCCGACCGCCGGACAATGGGGACTGTGGTTGTACCTTTATCGAAGATAGTCGGTACGGAGGGGCGGAGCGAAGATTTCGATGCGGATTTCAACCCGCTAAAACAGCACAACCGGGAACGCTGGATCAGCGTCGCTGCTGCCCGCCAAACAGGGATCGTACTCCCCGCGGTGGAACTGCTGCAGGTCGGGGATGAGTACTTTGTGCGGGACGGGCATCACCGCATCTCGGTAGCTAAGATGATGGGGCAATTGGAGATCGATGCTCGGATCGTTAATTGAAGAAGCCTAACCGCCTGGTAGGGATGTCAGGCGGTTATTGTCTGTTTGGTGTTTGGGAGGCCGCAAATCGAAATCTCTGGTCGCAGGCTAATGCTCGGACCAGAGACATCACTCAAAGACAACCGCTACCGTCATACCCCAGCGCAGGCGCGGGTCGCTCTCCTTTAATCGGATGGTGACGGTATAGGTAACATCGCCGCGCTTCTGCTGGGAGAGGTCCTTGATCGACTCGACCACGCCGCTTAAGTCCAGCTCCGGTAATGCCTCCGGCGTCACAGTGACTGGCTGGCCGACATACACCCCGGGGACATCCGCCTCGGTCAGGTCGTCGGTCTCTACCAGCCAGGCCGAGTCGTCGGCAATCACGATCACCGGCCGGCCGCGTTCAGCCCACTCGCCGTTCTTGACATTCAGATCGAGAACCTTGCCTGAGATCGGCGCGACCAGCTCTCTGTCCGCCATCGCCGTCCGGGTAGCGAGCTGGCCGGCCTCAGCCAGAGCCAGGCGCGCCTGAGCGGCTGCAACCAGGTCGGGGTCGGGACCATTGCTCAAGAGGCTGACCTGCCGCTGGGCTTCGGCGACGTCCGCCTGGGCTACCGCCAGATCAGACTCGGCTATCGCCAGGTCGACCCGGTCGACGGGCTGTTTCAGGTCTTCATATTTCTCCAGCGCGTCGTAGTAGCTTCGCTCGGCGATGGCGATCTCTTTCTCCAGACCGGTGAACAAGAACTTGAACTGGCGGTTGTCGAGAAATCTCCAGAAGATGCTGTTGCGGTTATTAAACTTCTTCTGCCAGCCTTCATAGTCTTTATTGAGCCGTTCCAGTTTTCGCTCAGCCAGCATCAGGTTGGCGTGAGCCTGGTCGAGGCGCTCCTGCGGGGTGGGTTTCTTCAGCGATTTGACCCGGTCCTCGGCGAAAGCCAGCTCTTTCTCGGCTTCAGCCAGAGTCTTCTTTGCCAGGGCCAGCTCCACTTCGGCGCTGTCATCCAACCGGTCCAGCGCCTGCCGGGCGGAGAGCAGCTCGAACTCGGATGCGGCTAGCCTGGCGTCCAGCTGTTCCTGGTCGCCCAGGCGCAAAAGGACCGTGCCGGCCTGCACCTGGTCGCCTTCGTGCACGGCAAGCCCAATCACCTGACCGCTGGCGGCGGTTGAGAGGCTCACATACTGGCGCGGCAGCAGGCGTCCTTCTACGGTTAGGGGAGCATCCGCCATCTGCAGCGCCGGGCGGGCCGGCTCCGGCTGTATGGGAGGTGCCTGAGACATCGGTGCCGCGGCACTTCCGGAGAGCAGCAAGCAGGCGCTCAACAGCAGCAGGATCAGGCCGCGCAGCCGCGTCTTTGTTTTCGGTTCAGAAATCATTGTACGTATCACCCTGCAGTCGGCTACTTTTCAAAAGTTACCACGACGGTCATCCCCCAGCGCAGGCGCGGGTCGCTTTCATCCAGCAGGATGCCGGCGGTGTAAGTGACGTCGCCGCGTTTCTCTTCATAAAGCCCGCTGATATATTCGACCGTGCCATTCAGATCCAGATCTGGCAATGCGTCGGGTGAGACGGTCGCACTCTGACCTACGAAGACATCCGGGACTTCGATCTCGGTCAGGTCGTCAGTTTCGACCCTCCATTGGGAGAAATCCGCCAGCACCCCGATGGGTGCTCCGGGTCCAACCTGCTCGCCCACCTTGATGCTCAGGTCGACGACGGTGCCGGAAAAGGGGGCAACCAGATGGATATCATCCAGGGCTGCCCTGGCAGCCGTCAGGCCGGCTTCGGCTGCGCTCAGGCGCGCCCGGGCGGAAGCCAGTGCATCGGGGTCGGGGCCATCCTTTACTTTTTCGTAGTTATCATCGGCAAAGGCCAGTTGGGCCTGGGCGACCGCCAGGTTCGCCTCGGCGATAGCCATATCCAGGTCGCTCGGTGAACCCTGCAGGTTGTTGACCAGCCGGGAGGCGTGATCATATTTTGCCTGCGCATCGGCTAATTTAGAGAGCAGTTCGGCTCTTTTTAGGTTGTCCTCCGGTTTGTTCCGGTAGGGATCGTATTTATCCTGCGCCTTGTCAAGCTGGTCTTTGAGGAAGACCAGGTCGGCTTTGGCAGAGTCGATGGTGGTCTGGCGTGAACCGGCCTCCAGGTTGCTGATATAGCGCTCGGCATCCCGAACGGCGTCCTGGGCATCGGTGACGGCCTGCTGGGCGACGGCGGAATTGACACCCGCGTTATCATCCAGCCTGTCCAGCACTTGCTGGGCATTGAGCAGCTCCAGTTCGGCATTCGCCACGGCGACTTCGAGCTGCTCGCGGTTGCCGAGCCGGGCGATGACCTCGCCGCTCGAGACTGAGTCGCCCTCTTTTACCAGCACTTCGTGCACCTGACCGCCGGTCTTGAACGACAGGTTGATATTTTCATACGGCACCAGGCGACCTTCAGAGACGACCTCCGATTCGGTCACCACGATGGGGATTTCCGTAGCTTTTGCTTCTTCGGCAGCCCGCCCCGGGATCGGGAGAGCATCGCAGGCTGCAACCAGGGCTCCGCCTAGCAGGAAGAGCGTTATCAGTACTATATTTCTCGATTTCATTTTCTGTACTCCAAAAATTTTGTAATTCATTGTTTCAAATCATTTCTTACCTGTTCTTTTATGGAATCAGGTTCTATTTTCCTCGAGCTGAGGTTCTTCGGCTATTCATATGCCAAGACTTCATTGATCGTCAGCCGGGCTGCGTTGCGTGCAGGCAGTATGCTGGCGAAGAATGAGAGCAAAATCACAACACCCAGCCAGATATAAATCCCCAGCGTAGTATAGGCCACATTCATTGCTGAGCCCATCATCGATTCGCTGATGATCCGGAGTAATACCTGGCTGATAGGAAATGAGAACAGGATGGCCAGCACCCAGGTGATCAGCCCGATCATAACGCCTTCGATCACCACGGACTTTATGATCTCAAAATCAACCGCCCCAATCGCTCGCATCACACCGATCTCACGCGTGCGCTCCAGCACATTCATGCCCATCGTGCCTGTCAGACCGATGCTGCCGACAAATGCGGTCAGCAGTGCCATGACCAGCAAAAAGCTTACCAGGATCGTGATCGCCTTGCTTGAGTTTTCCTGGAGCGATAGACCGGCGTCAATGCTGCCGACCGAAAAAGCGCGCTCTTCCAGGTAAGTATCAAGGAGCTCGACGATCTCTTTTTGTCTTTCTGATGTATGTTCATCTGTGATCAACCGGAAGGAGGCGGATCGTTTTTCCATGTTCTGCAGCTTGGCGAGATAATTGGCGTCTGCATAGGCGAGCGTATCCCCGATCATATCGATAAATCGGAACACGCCGACCACCGCCCATTCGTCCTCCAATCTTCCGGGCAGTTTGATGATGATCGTATCCCCTGGCTGCAGGTCTGGATAATAATTGTAGATCGAATCGGAGACGACCAACGCTTTCTCCTCTCCAGGTTTGAGCCAGCGCCCGGCGACGATGTCCGGGTCGAGCAGGGCTGAATCGGTCGGGGGTGCGATGATGCTGGCATTGGCAACGATCTCACCATTGGCATCCCATATCTCAGCTCCTGAGCCTCCCCAATATTCCATATCAATGATTCCGGGGACCGGTTCTAATGCTCGTTCTACCCGGGTGACGGGGTATGCCTGGCTGAAATTAATCGTGACATCGCCCATGAAGTGCTGTGCAAGCTGGTCCATAAACTCGGTCATAGAGGCGCGCACGTTGAATACGGCGATAAAGACCGCCCCGGCGATGGTGAGGGTAAATATCGTCAGCAGCAGGCGGCCTCGCTGGCGGAAGGTATTGCGGATCGAGAGCAGGATCGGCCGCGAGATCCATGGGATCCACCTGGCGATCTGGTTCAACCAACCGAGTCTGACTGGCTGCCCCCCAGTTCTGTCATTGCTGATCGCCCTACGAACGTTGATTTTTGAGCCTTTATTGACCGGGAAAAAGCCGGCCCCCAGGGGGATCAGGAAAGCAATCAATACCTGCAGGACAATTGCCGTGGGAATGACCTTGAACCCCTGCAGGGAAACGTTCATCATCCCGGCGATAAAGCCGGCTAATGCATTCCCCGCCGCAGCTCCGCTGGGGATGGCAATGATCAGCGCTATGACACCGTATGCAAAGATCAGCAGCATATACATGCCCAGGATCTGGAAGCTGCGCCCGCCTACCAGTTTCATCACGCCGATCTGGCGCATGTGTTGGTTGAGCAGGGCATTCAGGGTGTTGATGATCAGGGTGCTGCTCAGGATCGTGATCAGCGCGCCTAATGCGCCCAGCACGCCGAAGATCGCCAGCAGCATGGAGAGCTGAGGATGCTTATCGGATACATTGGTTTCTATTCGATATACATTGCGCCGGTTCTTCTCGACTTTGTCTTCGACCTGTGCTGCCAGTTCTTCGATCGCATTTATGTCGCTCCCATCTCCCTGGATGGTCACGTACAGGCGGTTGAAATAATCGCCCTCTCCGAACTGCTCGAGGGTGTCTAAGGATGCGTAGGCAGAGGCTCCCATGGTAGGGTCGCCACCTCCGGCCTGGTCGCCAATCAGGCCAACCAGGGGCAGGATGTGGGTGTCACCATTCGAGAATTTTACGTAGATTTCATCGCCGACATGGTAGCCGGTATCGTTCATGAAGTCCCTACTGACGATCAGCTCTCCCTTGTTGGGGTGCAGCTCGCCCTCACTTGCACGCAGCAGGCTGATCTTCGCGCTCTCGAAATCTTCGGCCGCCACCATGCTTTGACTTTGCCAGTCCACCCCATCCTGGCTGGTGCGTACACTTAAGATGCGACGACCTTCAACATCCTCGACGCCGGGGATGCGTTCGATGATGCGGATAAATTCTTCGTCGAATGGATCCGTCCAGACCTCGATATTTACCGGGTTTATGGATGAATAGCTGTAATTGATATCTTCAGACAGGATCGCATAGGCAGTTGCGATCATGCCGATCGCGAAAACGCCTACCGCGATCGAAGCGACCACCAGCAGGGTGCGCGTCTTGCTGTCCCACAAATCGGTGAGCACTTTGCTCCAGCGGGGTCGGATGAGATCAGGTCGGGTATTATTGGTCAACAATCTGTTTTCCTTCTATTTCTGTTCTCAGCCAGACGAGTATCAGCGACCTTTCTTAAGGCGTCGCGCGTGAGGGGAGAACCATCGATCAAATTATAAAATTCATCTTTGGGCAGTTCAGCCAGCTCGGTGCCGCTTTTGGAAGCACGTACGCTGGCGATTGAATTCTGCCCGCTGGTAAGTTCCACTTCGCCGAAGAACTGGCCGGGACCCAGGCACGCCAGACTCATCTCACCGCAGCCGTCGTTGCTGACCACGATCTCCACTTCCCCTTCTATGATCATGGAAAAATGATCTACAGGTTCTCCCTGGCGGATGATGGTCGTAAGCGGCGGGTAGACTGCTTTCTTCGCCTGGTGGGTGGCATCCAGCATTTGCGGGTGTGTCAGCAATGGCAGCGCTCGCGCCACAGCCTGATCGATGATCTCGCCATCCGAGAGGATCACCGTTTGATCCGTCCTCTGGGTGATGGACGGATCGTGGGTGACGATCATAACGGTCTTTCCGCTGGCGGCAAGCTCTTCGAACAGGTTAAGGATAATCTCTGCGGAGCGTGAGTCCAGGTTTCCGGTCGGTTCATCCGCCAGGATGATGGCTGGGTCCGTAGCCAGCGAGCGGGCGATGGCGGCGCTCTGCTGCTGCCCGCTGGATACTGAGGATGGCAGCTTGTGAGCCTGTTCTTCCAGCCCAACCATCGACAGCAGTTCCATGGCGCGTTTTGGGCGCTCTTGGATCGAATACACTTTGCAGTAATCCATCGGAAGCATCGTATTTTCCAGCAGCGTCAATGTGGGCAGCAGCTGGAAAAACTGGAACACCACGCCCATATTGCGCCCGCGCCATAATGCACGCTTGCTCTCGCTCATTTTATAGATGTGCTGTCCGCCCACGACCACTTCCCCGGCAGTTGGAAAATCGATCCCGGTGATCATATTGATCAGGGTGGATTTACCGCTCCCGGATTTGCCCACAATCGAGATGAACTGGCCGTAATCGATCTGCATGTCGATCGATTTCAGGGCCACAAATTTCCCCGCCGCGTTTTTATAGACCTTGTTAACACCTTGCAGTAAGATCGCTGGGTGGTCGCTTTGCACAGGCTTTCGTTTTGAGCCGGATTGGCGGAGTGGCGCCGGTCCATCTGCCGGTTGAGGGAATCCACCATTCGATTCTGGCAGGAATGATGATTCCGGGTCTGGCTTACCATCCTGACCGGATGGATTTACCGGCACAGGTCTACCATTTGTGTTTGGTTTTTCTATAACCCCATCAGCAATATGCAGGCGGCGTGAGAATCGAGGCGCCAGGCTTTCGTCATGCGTGACCATGACAATCGTTTTTCCCTGGTCGACCAGTTTCTCGAATATCTGGAGAATCCTCTCCGCCGTGACGCTGTCCAGGTTTCCGGTCGGCTCATCGGCGATGATCAGCGGCGGGTCGTTTACCAGCGCTCTGGCGATGGCCACGCGCTGCTTCTGACCCCCCGAGATATGGGCGGGGATCTTATAGGCATGTTCCAGGATATCTACCAGGTCCAGCAGTTCCAGAGCTTTTTCTTTGCTGACGACCGGGCGGTAGCTGCCAACAAAATCCGGGGGCAGCATCACATTCTGGACCAGGTTGAGAGTTGGCATCAGCTCGAAAGACTGATAAATAATGCCTAAATTTTCGCCGCGCCAGAGAGCCAGCGCATCCTCATTCAGGGTGTGGATCGAGAGGGTCTGCCCCCTGGCTTTGCCGTTCCCATTCAGCATACCGTTGAACAGTACTTCTCCGGATGTGAGCTCGCTGATGCCGGAGATCATGTTCAGCAGGGTAGTCTTGCCCGCCCCCGACTTGCCAGTGATGCCTAGAAATTCAGCCCGGTTGATTTCCAGGCTGATATCCTGAAGCGCGATAAAAGGTTCTTTGCCGGTGGCATACACTTTTACCACATCCCGCATTTGTATAATGGGTGCTTTGTGATTATCGGTCATTGCTTTCATCTATCAATCTTTCGAACACACCGGATAATACTCCCGCCAGTTGGTCGCGCTCCTGTGGGTCGAGCTGCAGGACGATGCCGAGATATTGCTGGATGTGTACAAACAGCTTTTCGATCCACTCACCATCCTCCACACATTCTTGAGCCACGATGCCAAAGGCAAATCCCCCTAACATCGACAAATTCTCACGGGTCGGCGCACCGTTTGGCAGTATTCCGGGCAGATAATCCAGCAGGATTTTCCTCCCACAGCCAGCCTGCAGGCGCAGGGCGACGATCGTCATAAGTTCGACACAATAGGATATCTCACCCTGTTCGATATCCGGCACGCGCGCCAGGAATTCCGCAGCCAGCTCGCTATCCAGGAATTCGCCGCTTTGGATTTTTGCAAGGACCAGTTTTTTGTGTTCTTCTTGACCTGGAATGCGCCCGCCAAACTGGTTTGCCAGCATCTCTTTACGCTTCTCGGATGTAAGGTCAGGGTAAAACAAGCGTTCGGCGCGACCCGGCCCTTGCTTATCCTCTGCCAGCTGGTATTCTGAGGTAACCAGACCCTTTTCTTCGAGCAGGCATAACATGTCGTAGGCTGTAAACGGGCTGACACCCAATCGTTCTGCCAGGATGGAGTAGTGGATGGGTCCATCGAATTCCTGGCTCAGATCGATCAGATTGTTGATAAACTCTTCCTGGCGGCGTGTCAGCTTCATACATTGCTCCAAAAATACCAAATAATCCAATTTTTCCAAAATATTGAATGGCTAGTTTACCATATTCATCACCCCTGTCAACCGTCAGTTTGTGGTGTGTTGTTGTTCAGCGATATTGACACCGTCAGTTTGGCAAGGTGCAGTCTGAACGGGTCGCATCCCGGATTCAAGCAGTCAGCCGGAGAGGACGTGCCATATAACCCCGCTCCCGGTTTGCTGTATAATGGGGGCAGGTGGGGCGTAGCAGGCGCTGAATTTGGGTTGGGCGCCTGGCGGGTTATCGAATGAGAAAGGAGTTGAACATGAAAACCCACACCCTGAAATTTGTCTTTGCCCTCACGATCGCGCTGGCGCTCGTTGCCGGAGCTTTTCCGCAAAATGCGCAGGCAGCAGTGAAATGCGTGGCTTACTATACCGTTCAGGAAGGGGATACCACACCAAAGATCTCGAAAACCTTCGGGCTCAAATGGCGTGAGATCGCCGACGCCAATAAGCTGGAGCGGGCATGGAAACCGGTAGAGGGCACTTATCTGTGCATCCCTGAAGGCGGCAGCAGCAAGACGAGCTCGAAGAGCTCCGGCATCAGCACGACCACCACGGTCCCCAGTGATAGCAAAGCAAGCTTTTCTGCACGGGCAGGTGAAAGGAAAGTCACCATCAATCTTTCGAGCTTCACTAAGAAACAGGTGTTCTATGTTAAGGTGCGTGATGCCAGTCAACATTTCGGCGGGTGGACGAAAATTGGCACCTTCCGAGTCCCAAAGAACACAACCGCCTCCAAGTCTTACCAGCTACCGGATGCCCTGCGAAACAAGCTTTATATAGACGTCTGCCTGAAGAATGCCAGTACGGATGAGCTGATCTGCAGAACGGTCTTGAATACTCAATGATCGTTCGGCACTAGAATCTCATCTTAACCACACAAGTCATGGTTGCCGTCAGCCGACGGCAACCATTGTTTTTATTCCAGCAGGTGACCTACCGGGGACCGGACGTCCATGCCGGCCTGGTAAGCCGCGATTGCAGCCTGAAGCCCGGCTGCCCCGGAGCCAATCACGAGCACATTGGTAACGCTGCTGCGATATTGTCTGTTCATATCCACCTCAAAACGCCCGCTGTCTATGTATTGTAAATATTATACTGTAATACTGCCAATGTGTCCATGTGCAGGATTGAAATACAGTGCAATATCTTGACAAAACATGAACACTATGGTAGAATTCTTTTAGCTGTAATATTGACTACATGGAGATAACAATGGCTTACCTGATAATCTTTACAATCTTGATCTCGGCGATAATAACACTCTCTTCTTATCTTGCTGAATCCAGCCAGACCGAAACGGTTAGAATCCCCCTGGATTCATCCTTCACACGACAG
>JAQBDA010000364.1:0-42753 GCA_032124675.1 Chloroflexota bacterium | reverse complement strand
TACGGCATATGCTGTTCACGCTGCGCCCGCTGGTGCTGGAATCCCAGGGGCTGGATGCTGCCTTGCAGTCGATGGCGGATAAGATGCGCCAGACCTACAACCAGGAAGTCATCGTGTCGGTTGACCCTGACACCGCCTCTCAGCTGGAACCATCCAAGCAGGGAGTGGTCTTCAATATCATCGAGGAAGCGATCAACAACGCCCGCAAACATGCCCAGGCAGGGCACATCTGGGTGCTTCTGCAACCGGCGGGGAAAGAGATCGCCCTGCTGGAGATCAAGGATGATGGAGTCGGCTTCGATCTTGATCTGGTTAACGCCGGCTACGACAGCCGGGGCAGCCTGGGAATGGTCAATATGCGCGAGCGCACCGAGCTGCTGACCGGCTATCTGAAAATCAACTCGAAACCTGGCAAAGGCACCCAGATAGCCCTCTATATCCCGCTTACAGAAGCGGCGGTCGAACGCGCCCGCCGAACGAATTGATGCCAGCCAACCTTCGGGCGCATCGCATCTTGCGGCTGGGGGGCATCTTGCTGGGGGTGGTGGCGTTGCTCTGGCTTTCCTTCGAAGGTCGTGACGAACGGCAGGCGATATTGCTGGCAGCCCTGCTCTCCACGCTGGGGGCGATTGCCACTGGGCTGCGCTTCGGCGGGCGGCTGCGGGGTTACTGGCTTGTCATCCTTGGCGCAGTGTTCGGTTTCCTGGTCCCCTTGCTGGCAGTACTGCTGATGGTGATCAAGACCGGACTGCACGGTCACGGCGTGCCGGATTTTACGCTGGCACAGATAACTACCGTGCTGCGGCTTATTCCGGTATGGAGCGGCGTGGGGATCCTGGTTGGGGGTGCTGCTGCGTTGTTTGAGCATATCCGGGGATGATGCGTTGACCCCTGTCTTGCGAAAATGATCTCCGGCAGGTATAATGTGCCCCACAAATTATGGGCGGTTAGCTCAGCTGGTTAGAGCGTTGCGTTGACATCGCAAAGGTCGTTGGTTCGAGTCCAATACCGCCCACTGTCAAAGTCCTATGTGCTGCTAATGGAGAATGGGAGTATTTCCCCGTTCTCCACGTTTTTAAGTACAAATGAACTCCTTGTTGTACCTGTCGGGGGGGGGCGTATCAGGTCTCCGTGGGGGTACATTTATGCAGGGGAAACTATCCCGAGGAAAAACCAGATCCAAGGTATGGTCGATAACGACAAATCTCTCCATCGCTGAATTTACAGGTGTTGCCCCTCCCAAACGGGTTTAGACCAAACCCGGTTGCTCCTGAGTATAATAAAGCTGCAGACACTAAATTGGTATGCATTCAAGTCCCATATATGAATTCAGGATCAGCCTCAGCATGCGCTCTGTACATACAGGAGGATCACTATGGCTGAAATAAATAAAAATGCGCCCGCAAAAACAAATGCTGGTCTGGCCCGTTTTCTGCCAATTGTGAGCTGGCTACCCAAATATAACCGGGCGTGGTTGAAGAACGACATCATTGCAGGACTATCCGTGTGGGCATTGATGGTGCCCACATCCCTGGGGTATGCCGCTATCAGCGGTGTACCGGTGCAGTATGGACTCTATGCTGCGGCGGTCGGATTGATCGCTTTTGCCTTATTCACCACCTCGAAACAGGTCACCCAAGGACCAAGTTCCTCCACGGCGGCAGTACTTGGCGCGGCCGTGCTGGCTGTTGCGAGTGGAGGTTCTGCGGAAGCAGTTGCAACGGCATCTGCGATCGTGTTTGTTGCCGGGTTGTTATTCATCATCATGTACCTGTTTAAAATGGGATGGATCTCCGAATTCCTGTCAGCAAGTGTATTGACGGGCTTTACTTTTGGTGTTGCGCTCAATGTCGCCGCCGGTGAGCTGTTCAAAATCACCGGAACGGAGTCCACAGGCGCAAACACCTGGGGGAAATTGTGGGGCTGGGTAACCGGGTTGCCTGAGACCAGCATACCCACTTTGGTTGTGGGTATCATCGCCCTGATACTCGTTTTTGGGATCAAGGTTTTTGCCCCGAAGATTCCTGGCGCGCTGGTTGCGGTTGTGCTGGGTATCGGTGCGACTCTACTATTCAACCTCGGTGATCTAGGTATTTCTCTGATTGCTGAGGTACCGCGTGGATTGCCAAGTTTCACGCTGCCCAACCTGGGCTTTCTCCTGGACAACTTAGCGATGATCGTCGGTGCGGCGGTTGGTCTGTTATTGATTGGATTTTCAGTAACCACCGCGGCTGTGCGCGAATATGCCAGCAAGCACAACTATCGGATTGATATCAACCAGGAACTGCTGGCCCAGGGAGCCTCCAACGTGGCTTCAGGTTTATTCCAGGGCATATTCGACAACGGCAGCCTGTCCAAGAGCCCTGTCAATGATCAGGCAGGCGCACAATCGCAAATTTCCAACCTAGCCCAGGCTCTCTTTATCATCCTGACTTTAATGTTCCTGGCTCCACTCTTCTCCGCTTTGCCCGAGGCTGTTTTGGGAGCCATCATTATCGAGGCCGTTGTCATGGGAATGATGGATGTCAAGGAAATGAAGCGAATCTTACGGGTGAAGCGCTTTGAATTCTGGATTGCGATGGCAGCATTACTAGGCGTGATCACCTTTGGGATCTTACAGGGAGTTGTCATCGGTGTGGCTCTATCCATCTTCTGGCTGGTAGCCGTATCGGCACTGCCCAATATTCCAGAACTTGGCAGAAAAATCGGGACGCTGTCATTCTTTGAACTGGATGAATATCCGGATAGCCAAACATTCCCCGGGTTGAGCATCCTGCGTTTCGATGGCGGGCTATTTTTTGTCAACGCAGACGCTTTGGGAGATCGCTTACGGCAGGTGAGCACCCAGGCAGACGTGCCTTTGAATGGTGTGGTCCTGAGCATGGAAGGGGTCAATTTTATTGATGCGGAGGGCGCCGACATGCTGAAGAAGATTGCACAGTCAGGTTTGGATCATGGGATCGATCTCCATATAACGAGTTTAAAATCCCAGGTCCACGAGATATTGCAACGTGATGGTGTAATCGACCTGATTGGAGCCGACCACATCCATAATAATATTGCTTCTGCGGTGGTCATGCACCTGCAAAAGCACCCTTCGGATAAAGTGGATTTCCAGGATTTGGTGGACTTAATCCATCAAGCGAAGTTCAAAGAACGTGATGAAAATGTCTGAACAACTGACAGATAGTGAACACATGCTGGTTGAGGAGCGCCGTGTGCTGGGGAAAAGCCGCCGCAAGCAGGTGTCGCGCGGCAGTCATGCTGAATGGGCACCAGCGCCCAACCGCCGCGACCCCCTCAAGCTGCTTCAGGCACAGGATAAGGGGCGCATACCGGAATTGCTGCCCATCAAGTATGGACGCATGCTGGCTTCGCCTTTTGCTTTCCTGCGCGGCTCGGCGGTTGTGATGGCAGCCGACCTGGCGAAAACACCGGTTTCGGGTCTCGATGTGGTCTTGTGCGGCGATGCGCATTTATCGAATTTTGGCGTCTTTGCCACACCAGAGCGTAATTTGGTCTTTGACCTGAACGATTTTGATGAAGCATACCCTGGGCCGTGGGAATGGGACATCAAGCGCCTGGCTGCCAGCGCGGTAGTAGCAGGACGCCAGAATGGCTTCAAAGACAAAGACAACCGCAAGTTAGCCAGGCTGGTTGCCAGAGTCTATCGGGAAGCTGTGGGCAGGTTCTCGGAACTGTCGATCCTGGATGTGTGGTATTACCATGTCGAAGCCGAGCAAGTCTTGGCGCTGTTTGAGCGCTATTCCAAGAAAGGCGCTAAGAGTACAGAGAAAATGCTCAAAAAAGCGCGCACCAAGACCCAGACGGTCACCCTGGAAAAGCTTACTGAACTGGTGGGTGGTCGGCGGCAGTTCATCAATGATCCGCCTCTCATTGTCCGATTGGATGATCTGCTTACCGAGGATCAGAAAGCCCAATTCACCGAAGAATACGTGGAAAAGAGCTGGTTCGAATATATCTCCAGCCTGTCAGAAGAAAGGCGCATGCTGCTTTCACGATTTCGCCCCACAGATGCGGCTTTGCGGGTTGGCGGTGTGGGCAGTGTCGGGACTACATGCAGCATCTTGCTGCTCGAGGGTGGTGCGCAGGAGGATGCCATCATCTTGCAGCAGAAAGAAGCCGGCCCTTCGGTGCTGCAGACCTATCTGCCGGATCGGGGATACAGTAGCCATGCACAAAGGGTTGTGGTCAGTCAGCGGCTGATACAGGCCGCCAGCGATATCTTCTTGGGCTGGCACCAGAGTCCGCTCAGCGAAAAGCAATATTATTGGCGGCAGCTAAAGGACATGAAGGGATCGGTAGATGTTGCTGCGTTGGATGTGACGGGTTTGGGCACCTATCTTGGAGTCTGCAGTGCTTGTTTAGCCCGTGCCCACGCCCGCACCGGTGATCCTGCAGCGATTGCCGGATACCTGGGAAAGAGTGACGCTTTCGATAAAACGATTGGCGGTTTTGCAATGACATACGCCGACCAGACAGAGCGCGACCACCAGGCGCTGGTGGAAGCGGTGAAGTCAGGCCGTATTGAAGCCGAGCAGGGGATCTAATACATACTATTGGCTAGCAGAGCGGCCGTAAGAAGGAGAATTGACGATGATCGAAATACTACCCCAAAGCACGGAATCCTGCATTGGTTTTCGGATCAACGGTAAGTTGACCGCAGAAGACTATGATGTGCTGGTGCCCAAATTGGACCAGGCCATCGCTGCCTCCGGTAGAATAAATATCCTGGTCGTCATGGGCGATTTCGAAGGCTGGGGCGGCCTGGATGCCGCCAGAGCTGATTTCAACCTCGGGACCCAGCAGTACCGACAGGTGGAAAAGCTGCCTTTATTGGCGATAAGAAATGGCAGGTCTGGATGGTAAGGGTTATGGACCCTTTCACCCGCCGTACGAAAGAGCGATTCTTTGATCTTGACGAGCTTGAATCAGCCTGGGGATGGGTGCTTGGAGAATAAGGCAGGATAGAAGGTTCATACCGGATTAGGTTATCTACCCGAATATCGAGCCGCCTTATCTTTGTCATCAGGAGCCTTATAGCTGAATAATCGGAAACGGACTTTAGGTTGCATGCTTGCTGCAAGAAAGGATATCTACTAGATGGCTGAACCAACGAATGAGTTTGTTGAGAGCGAAGAATTCACCCACCCACCGGCTGACCGGCTGCTGGATGCTCAGGCACGGGCACAGTGTGAGCGGCTTGCTGCAGGGGAATCACCTCACAATCAGCGGGCGCAGGCTTTGCTGGCGCTTGACCGGGGTGAGACTCAGAAGGATGCCGGCCAGCTGGCCGGGTTGAGTCAGGGACAGGTCCGCTATTGGATGGGAAAATTCCGGCACAGCCGGATGGCGATCTTCCCGGAAGACATCTTGAAGGAGGGACAGCCATTGCAGGATAGTGCTATGGCATCCGATGTGAGCGGCGATCCTGCAGAAAGCGCGGCGGATTCCCAGGTAGATGCCAGGGAACAACCCACCGAGAAAGGCTCTAAGAAGAAGGCGAAGAAGGGGAAGGGGAAAAAGGATAAGGGAAAGAAAGGGAAGAAGAAAGCTAAGAAGTCAGCCGCCGGCAAGAAATCTGCAAAGAAAAAGAAGTAGTAAAAAAGAGGCTGAAGGGTAATTTAATGTGATCTCGATACTGATCTTTGCAGTTCTTGCCACGCCGTGATTTCCGATAGAGTGCTGAATGGATTTACCCTCCGTTTGATATTAAAAAAATCAATATTGATGAAAGACCAAGAACAACCAGCCATAAGCAATATCCGGAAGTACGTGCTATGGGTGGTTTCACTCGCAACCCTTATTATCGCTGTGATCGTCTGGTTGCTGCGCGTGCGTCGCCGCCAGAAATCTGAGACAACAGCGCGGAGACAGCCTCCTACTGCTTTTCT
The DNA here is from genome assembly GCA_032124675.1 of Chloroflexota bacterium. GTDB lineage: Bacteria > Chloroflexota > Anaerolineae > Anaerolineales > UBA4823 > JAQBDA01. The sequence continues at coordinate 36,838 of JAQBDA010000364.1, read as the reverse complement.
GCCCGGTGTTGGTGGATTATCCGAACAGGAAGCCACCAGCCGCTTACAGGAGGGACAGGACAACGGTATATACCTGCGTCCCAGGCGAACGACCAGGCAGTTGTGGGCCGAAAATGCCTACTCGATTTTCAACCTGAGTCTGATCGGTTTAGCGCTTCTCCAAGCCCTTTTTGGTAGGCCTCTCGATGCACTGATCAGTCTGGGGGTGCTGCTGCTAAACATCAGCCTGAACATATTCCAGGAAAAGTTCTCACAATTCCGCATTCGGGAAACACTGCAGGAAGCGAGCCCAAATGCGACGGTGGTACGCGATGGTAAACCGCGCAGCATCGATATAAACCTGGTTGTACCGGGCGATGTGCTGGCGATTGGTCCTGGAGATCAACTGCCAGTAGACGGCTTGATAATCGGAGATGGACAGGTGCTGGTCGATGAGACAATATTATTCGAGCATGATGAATATCGGATCAAGAACGAAGGTGATGAAGTTTACGCTGGGAGTATTGCCATTGGCGGAATGGGATTGTGTGAAGTCCAGAGAGTCGGGAAAGATCGAAGAATTGCAGGGATGATCCAGGAATTACAAACTACCAGGGAAGCCTTGACCCCCATTCAGGCTATCATCGACCGTGTCCTGCGCATTCTCCTGCTGATCGTAGCCTTATACTCCATCCTGTTAGTGGTTAACTATTTTCAAGCTGATATCACACTGCAGATATCTGATGTAGATATTACACAGGTTTTAGTCGATACGTCGAGTGTGATATTCAGCATCGCACCTGCCGGCTTGTTCTTCATGATTATTTTGACCTACGCTTCCAGCGCTGTGGACCTGGTAAAGATCGGTGCATTGGTACGACGTGCCAGTGCGGTCGAATCGTTGGCAGGAGTGGATGTCATGTGTTTTGTCCGCGGTGGGGTGCTGACCGGCACAGGTATAGATATTATTCCCATCGATTACAAGAAGGGGGAGGAACCGATTTCCAACACCCGCCTGCACCAGATCCTGGGTGACTTTGCCCACAGCATAACGCTCGACACACCGGAAATACGAGCCATGGATAGCTATTTGGACGGCAACCGCCGTTTGGTAGTTGATGAAGTGACGTTTTTCTCACTGCTTGGCTGGAGTGCGGTGGCTGTCGAGGATCATGACCTGCGCGGTGTGTATGTGCTGGGTAAACCGGAGCTGCTGAGGCCATTTCTTATCGCCGGAAGCAACTCAGATGAAGAACAGGATGAGCGCCCGTCTGACATCGGTGGTAACTTTCTCAAGAGGGTCAGTGGAATCTTCAGAAGGTCTAAGAACGGTGACGAGAGCAACGAAAACGCACTTTCTACCGGGATAGATGAACCTCAATCTGACGTGCAGGGAATTTCTCGAGTGGAAGGGACTGACACAGCGGAGGACAGTGCAGATCCTGGGAGGAAACCGGGTCTTTTTGCACGCGTTGTAAATGGAATCCGGCAGCGGGTGCAGCGGAGCACTCCAGGTGACCAGGAAAATGATGCCGGCGATTCCGTGGAACCAGCAACAGTGGAATTGCTTTTTGCATATAAACCCATCCCCGAAGCTTTATATGACGATAATAATACGCCGCGCTTACCTGAAGGCCTGGAGCCGCTCTGTCATTTGCGCTTTTCCGAGAAAATACTACCCCAAGCGATCGAGACTCTAGAGTACTTCAGGCACGACGGCGTGGATGTCAAGATTGTTACGCCTGATAACACCCAGCAAACGGTGGACCTGCTCGCTGCGGCTGGGTTTCCTGGAGAATCCGGTGAGTCTGTTGCAGGGACATCCGCTCATGAGTTCGCAAATGCATCGGCTGAGGATATGAGTCGGATTGTTGAGAAGAACACCGTCTTCGGCGATCTCAATCTGGCGCAGGCAGCTCAACTCGTTCGCTCCTTGCGCCGCAATGGACATCATGTCGCGGTGGTCGGTGACCGTGCAGCTGATATGTTGGCTTTGCGCCAGGCCAACCTGCCCATCGCTATGCAAACCGGCAGCCAGGCCATCATCAATCTGGCGGATATTATCTTATTAGAGGGAGCTCCAAAGGCCTTACAAAACGTTTTGGTTAAAGGTCAGCGCATCGTCAATGGCTTATTGGATATCTTGAAACTATACCTATCCCAGGTATTTTCCCTGGTTCTGCTAATTATGGGCGTCCGGCTTTTCTCTTTCGGATTTCCCTATAAATCGATACATGGATCTGTGATCGTGGCCCTGACGGTAACCGTACCCTCCCTGGCATTGGCTTTGTGGGATAAACCTGGTATCGTGCACTCCGCCAGACTCCGGCGGATGTTGGTTCGATTCACTGTCCCTGCATCGATTACATCGGCAATGGCGGCACTGCTTGTATACATTTATTTCCTTAACACTTACCAGCTGGTCAGCTATGCTCAGATTGCGGTCACCTATTCTTTGGTTGCGATCGGATTGATACTGGTGCTGTTCATACACCCGCCTGAGCATGGCTGGCGGAGCGGCCTGGGGATCGTTCGTGAGCCGCGCATCATCTTCTTCGTGATCCTCGGCGCGGTTGCGTTTGTTCTGGCAGTCGCGTTTCCCTTTATCCGTGACTTGCTGCACCTAGAACTGCTCAGATCGACACAGGACTACCTGCTCATTGCCATCGTTACTGTAATCTGGGCGATTACGCTCCAGGTGATCTGGCGTCTCTGGCAAGAGCCGATGAAATAGGCATTGCACTTGCAGTTTTCAGCAAAACCCGTTATAGTTAATCTCAGGATAGATACAAAGCACGCCTGGACCGGGACGAGTAGCCGCAGCCAGCACCTCCAGGGAGGGGAGACCATGGACTGGAAGTCTCCTCAGGTTGTTGGATGGCGAAAACCACCCGTGAGCGTAACCCCTAACGGTCTTATATTGGACCCACTAAGGTGAACGGCTGACCCCGTTATCGGTCGGGCTCTGGCATGGATTGCCAGACAGCAGAGATGACCGGCACAAAGCCGGTCAATCTGGGTGGAACCGCGTGAGATTTGCTCTCGCCCCAGTGGGCGAGAGTTTTTGTTTTGTTGTAATGCAGTATAGTGCTGCTCCTACGACAGGAGGTAGATATGGTTGAAAATAAACCGCAGCGATATGAGGACAGCGATCTTTACCGTATCCGCCACTCGGCTGCGCATGTGATGGCGCAGGCGGTGCTGGAGATGTTCCCGGAGGGGAAGTACACCATCGGCCCGCCGATCGAGGATGGCTTTTATTACGACTTCGACCTGCCGCGCTCGCTCACTCCGGATGACCTGGAAGTGATTGAAAAACGCATGCGCCAGATCGCTGCTGGAGAGCATGTCTTCGAGAAACAGGTGGTCTCGGCGGAGACGGCGCGCCAGATATTCAAGGACCAGCCTTATAAGCTTGAATTAATCGACGGTCTGGAGCAGGGAGGCTTCGACGAGTACGGTGAGCCGCTGGACGAGTTACCGGAGATCTCCATCTATCAGCATGACACCTTCGTCGACCTGTGCCGCGGACCGCACGTTGAGAATACCGGTCAGATCAACCCTGATGCGGTCAAGCTGCTGCACACTGCCGGGGCGTACTGGCGCGGCGATGAGAACAAACCGATGCTGCAGCGCGTTTACGGCACTGCCTGGCACAGCTCGCAAGAGTTAGAAGAATACCTATGGCGGCTGGAGGAAGCAAAACGCCGGGATCACCGGCGGCTGGGGCGCGAGCTGGACCTGTTTAGTGTCAGCGAGGAGGTCGGTCCCGGGCTGATCCTGTGGCATCCCAAGGGCGGCATGGTGCGCAAGCTGGCGGAGGATTTCTGCCGCGCTGAACATGAGAAGGGCGGTTATGATTTCGTCTACTCGCCCCATATCGGCAAAGCGAATCTGTGGGAGACAAGCGGTCACCTGGACTGGTACGAGGAGAACATGTATGCCCCCCTGGAGATCGAAGGGCAGCGCTACTATCTGAAGCCGATGAACTGCCCGTTCCATGTGCAGATCTATAAGAGCCGCATCCGCTCCTACCGTGACCTGCCGCTCCGTTTTGCCGAGTGGGGTACGGTTTACCGCTATGAGCGCAGCGGCGTGCTGCACGGTCTGCTGCGGGTGCGAGGCTTCACCCAGGACGATGCGCACCTGTTCTGCCGTCCAGACCAGATGCCGGAAGAGATCGACGAGGTCCTGCAGTTCAGCCTGAACATCCTGCGCGCCTTCGGTTTCAAAGAATTCCAGGCGTACCTCTCCACGCGCAACCCGGAGAAGGCAGCCGGCTCGGCGAGTGAATGGGAAGCACCCACGGATGCTCTACGCCAGGCGCTAGACCGGGCTGCCATCCCGTACCAGATCGATGAAGGGGAGGCCACCTTTTACGGTCCCAAGATCGATATTAAAGTGCGTGATGCTCTGGGACGTGAATGGCAGCTGAGCACGATCCAGTTTGACTTCAACCTGCCGGAGAGTTTCGATCTCAGCTTCATCGGTGAGGATGGGCAGGAACACCGCCCATACATGATCCACAGAGCGCTGCTTGGGTCGATGGAGCGTTTCATGGGTGTCCTGATCGAGCACTTTGCCGGTGCCTTCCCGTTATGGCTGGCGCCAGTCCAGGCGGTGCTGATCCCCATAGCCGACCGTCACAACCCATATGCCAACCAGGTAGCGCAAGAACTCGAAGCCGCTGGGATGCGGGTGCAGGTGGATGAGCGCGGCGAGCGCATGAACGCCAAGATACGCGATGCGCAGAACCAGAAGATCCCCTATATGCTGGTGGTTGGCGACCGAGAGCAAGAGCAGGGCATGGTGGCACTGCGTCTTCGTTCGGGCGAGAACCCCGGACCGATGACGGTAGAAACCTTGCTGGAGCGCAGCCGGCAGGACTATGAAGTCGGTGATTGATAAGCGTGCAGGGTGTTTAACGATCGCTGATGGCCGGTGGATTTGACCGGTGGCACAGGGTCAAATCCACCGCTTGTTGAGTTGACGATTCAGGCGCAACTATGGTATCATGCCATGACTGGAAAAGCGCCAGTGCGGATAACCGGAATTAAAAGGAGTACCATATCAGCGCAGTAGATTACCGTGTAAATGAGACCATTCGTTCGTCTGAGGTGCGGCTGATCGGTCCTGAGGGTGAGAATCTCGGGGTGGTATCGATCCAGGATGCACAGAAGATTGCGAGAGAAGCGGATCTGGACCTGGTTGAAGTTGCCCCTGGTGCTGACCCCCCTGTTTGCCGGATTATGGATTTTGGTAAGTTCATCTATGAGCGAGCAAAGAAGGAGCGAGAAGCACGCAAGGCGCAGACAAAAATCGAAGTCAAAGAGATCCGTCTTCGCCCGAAAACCAACGAACACCACCGCGATCTGAAAGTGCGAGATGCCCGTCGCTGGCTGGAATCAGGGATGAAAGTCAAAGTACGCATCCGCTTCCGGGGACGGGAAATCACGTACCCTGAGATCGCCCTGACCGAACTGAGAAAGATCGCCGAAGATCTTTCCGATCTTGCTGTGGTGGAACAGGTGCCGGCGCTCGAAGGAAGGACCATGCTGATGATCCTGGCTCCGGGCAAAACGAAGAAGCCTTAAGAAGTTCGCGCTGTAATCCGGTCATTATTTAGCTAAGTTTGACTCCGCGGGTCGTATGGGCAGACGCTCGACGCCTATACACCGCGGTATTTTATGTGAGAGGAGTACGATTGTGCCGCGCAAGAAAAACACTGGTAAGTACAAGATGAAGACCCATAAGGCGACGGCAAAGCGCTTCCGCCTGACCGGGTCGGGTAAGCTGGTCCGGACGAAGGGCGGCAAGAGCCACCTCCGCCGCCGCACGTCCAAGCGCACCAAGCGCCTGTTTGATGAGATGGTCTCTGTCAAGGGTCGTGGGATAGTCAAGCGCGTCAAGCGCCTTGCCCCCTATATCGATTAAGCAGTTTGCTGCAAAACCAAGATCAGGTTACTGGTCAGCACACCGATTAGTTGCTGCTGTTGGGTGCGTGCAACAGGTAGAAAGAGAGTTCTACCGGCGCCCAGTGGCATGCAGGAGAGATTATTATGGCTCGAGTAAAGACTGGCCCATATCGCCGCCAGCACCACAAAAAAATACTGAAAATCACCAAAGGTCAATTCGGCACCCGCTCGCGTCTGTTCCGCCGGGCGAACGAAGCCATGTTGAAAAGCCTTTGGTATGCCTATCGCGACAGGCGTGTCCGTAAACGCGATCTGCGCCGCTTATGGATCGCACGCATAAACGCTGCCTCCCGCCAGAACGGCACCACATACAGCCGGCTGATCCACGACATGAAGGTTGCCGGGATCACCATCAACCGCAAAATGCTGGCAGACCTAGCCGTTCGTGACCCGCAGGCGTTTACTGCAGTCGTCGCCAAGGCCCAGCCTGATTAATCGATAAACCGTAATCCGCTGCACCGGGACGAAACCATTCGTCCCTTATTGCGCGTGGGCTGGTAGCGCGCGGACAGCGTTGTAGTATAATGCCTCTATTTGGAGGTAGTCATGTCTGGGAAAAACAAGCGCTCCATATCCCCTGCCGATAGGGGCGGTTTTTTTCAAGAGCTGTCAGTACGCTTCAAGCTGGTCTTCCGCTTGATGGCAGACCGACGGGTAAGCCCAGTGATCAAGCTGCTGCCGATCGGATCGCTGGTTTATTTCGTCATTCCCGATATCGTCCCGGGTCCGATTGACGATGCTGTTGTGATCTGGCTGGGAACCTTTGCTTTTGTTGAGCTGTGCCCGCCTGATGTTGTCCAGGAACACATGGAAGCCCTGACCGGGGTTGTAGACAGCCAGTGGCGCGATCCTGTTGAAGGTCGCGATCCAATTGACGATGACGATGTTGTAGATGCGGAATACCGGGTAGAGGAATGAAAAGGCATGCGCCAGGTCTTGGTATTCTTAATTGCTGCCGCCTTGCTTGCCGCATGCAGCTCCCCGATTTCAGAAGCGCCTACCCAGGGACTGCCATCCCCCACGACTGAGCCCAGCCCGATTCCGACCAATATCCTCGCACTAACTGAGACTGTTCTGCCACCCCACACTCCGACGGTTGTGGACACACCGGTCCCGATTGCAACGGTCATATCCACTCAACCGGCGACCTCCACACCAGCGGTAAACAGTGGCCTGCCGGATGCCGGCTCTGCCGTCTGGGAAGCTGTTGTGAGTGGGCTGTTCTCACCGGTGGGGATAGCCAATGCCGGTGACGGGTCGGGGAGGTTGTTCGTCCTGGAACAGTCAGGATTGATACGCATACTGAAAGATGGCATCCTGCTGCCAGGTGCATTCCTGGATATCCGCTCACAGGTGGGCTGCTGTGGTGAGCGCGGTCTGCTGGGGCTGGCGTTCCACCCACGCTACGCGGAAAACGGCTACTTCTACACCAACTACACCGATCCGGATGGCAACACAGTGATTGCCCGCTTCCAGGTCACACCGGATGACCCAGAGCGTGCCGAACCTGGCAGTGAGCAGCGGCTGCTCTTCATCCAGCAGCCCTACGGCAACCACAACGGCGGGTCAGTTGTATTCGGTCCGGATGGGTATCTCTACCTGGGGTTGGGCGATGGGGGTTCGGGCGGCGACCCGCTGGGCAGCGGCCAGTCCACGAACACGCTGCTGGGCAAGGTGCTCAGGATCGATGTCGATGGGGGAGACCCTTATGTTATACCGCCGGACAATCCGTTTGCAACGGGCGGCGGGCTGGCTGAGATCTGGGCATACGGTCTGCGCAACCCCTGGCGGATTGCCTTCGACAGCCTGACCGGCGACCTGTACATCGGGGATGTGGGTCAGAACGCCTGGGAGGAGATCGACTACCTGCCCGCTGGCAGCCCTCCAGGAGCCAATTTTGGCTGGAACTACCGCGAGGGCGCTCACCCGTACCAGGGTATCCCGCCTGGAGATGTAGCATTGATCGATCCTGTGGCGGAGTACGGCCGTGACCAGGGCTGTTCGGTCACCGGAGGAGCAGTTTACCGGGGGGTTGAGCTTCCCGCCTGGCAAGGTGTATATCTCTATGGCGATTACTGTACCGGTCGGGTTTGGGGTCTGCGGAGCGACCCGCAGGGCGGCTGGCTGAACGCGTCGCTGTTCGATACCGGCAGCACGATCACCTCGTTCGGCGTTGATGAGGCAGGTGAGGTTTATCTGGTGGATTATGCCGGCACCGTGTACCGGTTGAGTGAAAGGTAGGATAGGCTATGTCGAAGCTGCGAGTACTTCTCATCCTGGTCGTCCTGCTGCTGAGTGCCTGCGGGCCGACCACACGCCCGTCGGACCTGGCAACCCAGCAAAGCCAAAACCCGGCAGCCCTCCCGGCGGATACACAGCCAGTGGCGACCGTCGCCGGGACTCCAATTGCGCTGCCGCTCATCGGCAAAGATGCGCAAAGCACCTCGGCTCCCACCCCAACCCTGGAGCCGACTGTCACTCCTTCGGCAACCGCAGAACCGCCGCTGCGCTTTGCCGTTATCGGGGATTATGGCACCGGAGAGAGTGCCGAAGCCGATGTGGCAAACCTGGTCGCCTCCTGGGGGCCGGAGTTCGTCATCACGACCGGCGATAACAACTACCCGTCTGGGTCGGCGCAGACCATCGATGCACATATCGGGCAGTTTTACCATGCCTTCATATCCCCCTACCTGGGCAGCTATGGGGATGGTGCGGACACGAACCGCTTCTTCCCCAGCCTGGGTAACCACGATTGGGATACAACCGGCGCCCAGCCCTATCTGGACTATTTCACCCTGCCCGGGAACGAGCGCTATTACGATTTCATCTGGGGACCGGTGCACTTCTTCGCCCTGGACAGCGATTCCCGCGAGCCGGACGGTGTTGGTGCCGGCTCGCCCCAGGGAGTCTGGCTCCAGAACGCGCTGGCGAATTCAAGCGCTCCCTGGAAGATCGTCTACATGCACCACCCGCCCTATTCTTCCGGGCTGCATGGCCCGGTCGAATGGACGCGCTGGCCCTACAAAGAATGGGGCGCCTCCGCAGTGCTCTCCGGGCACGACCACACCTACGAGCGCCTGCTGGTGGATGGCTTCCCATATTTCGTATACGGTCTGGGCGGCGGGCCGATCTACCAGTTTGTGATTATTATGGAAGGCAGCCAGCTGCGCTACAACGATGACTACGGAGCCATGCTGGTCGAAGCCAGTGCCAGCCAAATCGTCTTCCAGTTCATCACCCGCCAGGGGGAGGTTGTGGACAGCTACGCGATCACCAGGTAAAAATCAGCCACTTGACCAGGTACATATCGTCCACCATGGCCCTTGACACGGGCAGTTGGGGCATGGTAAACTGGCTTCGCTCTTAATGAGACTCTAATCAAGAAAGGTTATGCGATTTATGGACAACGGGATCATTTACATCACCCGGCTTCGCTTTACCGCCGTTAGCGGTGGTCAGGCATTTGCCTTATCGGAGTGCGCCTGTTGACCGGTTGACATAATCCTCTGCGGATTACCAGCCACGGGTGAGCTCCTCCCGTGGCTGTTTTTATAATAAGCCATCCACGAGCCACGGGACAACCCGTGGTTTTTTTGTTCAGTTGCAGTAAGAAGGAAACGAAGATGTCAGACGCAGTAGTTGCCAAGGAAGTATATAAGAAGTTCGGAAGTACATCCCAGCCGTTCTGGAAGCAGCTCCCCGTACTGAAATCCTGGGGCGGCAGCCAGACGAGCAATGGGAATGGGAAGCAGGCGATGAAACCCGGCAGCAACGGCAAGGCAGGTGCGGACGGTGCGAAGAAGTTGGTGGTGGCCGTCGACCGGGTCTCCTTCACGGTGCGCCAGGGTGAGATCTTCGGTGTCCTGGGACCCAACGGTTCGGGGAAGTCGACTCTGATCCGCCTGATCGCCACCCTGCTGCTGCCCGATGAGGGTTCAATGCAGGTGTTTGGCTATGATGTGGTGCGCCAGGCGATGGATGTCCAGCGGTTGATCAACCGTGTCTCGGTGGAGGCCAGCTTCTTCAAGAAGCTCTCTCCGATGGAGAACCTGATCTATGGGGCGCGCCTGTACGGGATGGAGGCTCGCGAGACCCGGCAGCGGGTGATGGAGATCCTCACCCGGCTGGGGCTGGAAGACCGCTCGATCTACAAGCCGATGGAAGAGATGTCGCGCGGTATGCAGCAGAAGGTTGCCATCGCCCGAGCCCTGCTCTCCAGGCCGCGCCTGCTGCTGCTGGACGAGCCGACAACCGGGCTCGACCCGCGCTCCAAGCGCGAGGTGCAGGCGGTCGTGCGGGAGCTGAACCGGGAATCCGGTACCACCATGCTGCTCACCACCCACGATATGCTGGAAGCGGAGAGCCTGTGCGAGCGCATCGCCATCATCGATGGCGGCAAGATCGTCGCCCTGGACTCCCCATCAGCCTTGAAGCGCCTGATCCCGGAGAACGGGCACGAACCGACCCTGGAGGATGTATTCCTCGAGCTGACCGGCAAGCAGCTGGTCAAAGAAGAAGATGTGTAGAGGTATCCGGAGAGTACGAGATGACAGTATTACTGCATGAATTCCGCGCCACTTATGCGTTTATGGAGCGCAACGCCAACCTGGTGAAGCGCTACTGGACCTGGGAGCTGGTTTGGCTGGCGTATTCGATCGCCAACAGCCTCTCGGTCAGCTATATCGGGCTGGGCATGGAGCAGCTCAGCGGCGGGCAGAACATCGACGGTCGCTACCTGGTGTTGTATCTTGTGATCGGCACCCTTGTCTGGCGCTACCTCTCGATGATCTTCTACTGGATCACCGATGTGATCAGCATCGAGCGCTGGGAGGGCACCATCGAGTACACTTTGATGGCTCCTATCCGGCGCATCACCCACATGGCAGGGCAGACCATTTTCGCCGTGGTGTACAGCATGCTGTTTACGGCCATCATCCTGGTAGTGACCGTGGTGCTGTTCGAGATCGACCTGAGCAATGCCAACCTGTTCGGTGGGGTGGTCATGCTGATGGCGGGCAGCCTGTCGTTCATCGGCGTGGGCGTGATGGGATCTATCCTACCGCTGCTCTTCCCGGAGCGCGGCGCGCAGATGACGCATGTGATCATCGCCATGCTGCTGCTGGTTTCGGGGGTTTACTACCCGGTCAGCGTGCTGCCGCCGCTTCTGCAGAGGTTGGCTGTGTTCAGCCCGGCGACGTATGTGCTGGACGGCACGCGCCAGGCCTTCTTGGAAGGCATGCCGACCTCAGAGCTGTGGCCGTATATCTGGCCGACGCTGATCATGGGTCTGATCGCCATTCCGCTGGGGTTGTGGGTGTTCGGTCAGGCTGAACGTTATGCCAAGCGTACCGGAAAGTTACATCGCAATGGTTAAAAGGCGGGTGAGCGGCTGTCGCTCCGGCAGGCTCATATTGAGCAGATCATTCGCCGTTTGGAGGAGTAAATCATGATTACCATCGACCTGCAAGACGATGAAGTCAAACCGGTGAAGCGCAATCAGCGCCGGGAGAGAGACATCAATCGCCAGGATAACGACCGGCGGCGGATAAGCGGACCAGCGATGATCGAGGACGGGCTGCGCAATGCAGAGACTCCCGGTTTGATTGCACGCATCTTAAAGGTATTCTTCAAGGAGGCATGAAGTGGAAAGCACGGTAGAAAATATCGTAGAGTTGACCGACCACCTGCCGCAGGGATACGTCGCCCGCCCGGCGACGATGGACGACCTGGAAGCTATCGTGGAGACGATCAATATCGCCACCCGAGATCTGATCGGAGGCGACAAGTTTACAGTCAGCGATTTCAAGATCGATTGGGGGCTGCAGCACTTCAACCTGGAGACGGACACCCGCCTGGTGCTTAGTCCCGAGGGGAAGGTGGCCGGAATCTACGAATACTGGGACACAGACGAGCCGCACGTGCGCTACGTGGTCTGGGGGCGCGTCCATCCGGATCACGAGGGCCAGGGCGTCGGCAGCCACCTGCTGTCATGGGTCGACCAGCGTGCCGCCCGCTCCCTGGAAAATGCGCCGGATGGGGCGCGTGCATACCTGCATGCTGTCCTGCCCGCGGTCATCCTGGAGGCGGGCGTTCTGCTGGAGGACAATGGCTACCGGCTCATCCGCCACTTCCTGCGCATGGTGGTCGAGCTGAACGGTAGCTCAGCTGTCCCGCCTGGCGCACCGATCTGGCCGCAGGGGATCACGGTGCGCCCGGTCGACCTGGAACACGAGGTGCCAGAGGTGGTGCAGGCGGTGCGCGATTCGTTCAAGGATCACTGGGGCTATGTCGAGATGCCTTTCGAAGATGATTTCCAGCACTGGAGAAATATCATCGAGAATGATGAGAAGTTCGACCCTTCCTTGTGGTTCCTGGCGATGGACGGGGATGAGATCGCCGGGGTGTCATTGTGCCGTCAGAGCGCCAGCGATGACCCGCAGATGGGCTGGGTGGGCGCGCTGGGCGTCCGGCGCCGATGGCGGCGGCGTGGGCTGGGGCTGGCGCTGCTGCTGCACTCGTTCAGCGAATTCGAGCGGCGCGGCAAACACAGTGTGGGTCTGGGTGTGGATGCAGGCAGCCTGACCGGTGCAACCCGGCTGTACACCAAAGCGGGCATGCACTCGGACCCGCTGCACCAGCAGGATCTGTATGAGAAAGAGCTGCGCCCGGGGATCGAACTGGGCACGCAAACTGTAGAGGATTGATTGGGTAGGAGAGGAGCTGCTAGCATGCGCGTCAGACAGATGCTGAACCGACCGGGAGGTGATGGGATACGCGCGCCGCGCCCATACGCCGAAGCACAAGACCGTGAGGCCATGCGCCAGCTGCTGGTCCAGGGTCGCCAGGCGAACAACGGCAGCTACTACGTGCATGTCGGCGACCTGAACTGGTGGCTGTATTACGTAAATTCCGGGAGCAATCCCTGGCAGCACATCTTCCTGTGGGATGGGCTGCATGCCGGGGAGGGCTTGCGCGGTTGGGCGCTGCTCACTCCCCAGTGGCAGGCATTCGATGTCTTCGCCCACCCGCGGCTGCGCGGCAGCCTGCCCGCCTGGCAGATGTACACCTGGGCAGAAGAATGGGCGGCTGCCATCCTGCGCTTTCAAGGACAGGACGAGCTGCGCACCATGTGGGTGGCGGCCGGGGACGACCTGCTGGTCGGTCATCTGGAGCGGCGTGGCTTCTCCCGCAGCCAGCATTACACGATCCAGTACCGGCGGCGCCTGGAGGGTCCTGTGCCCGTCCCGGAGCTGCCAGAAGGCTATTACGTGCGCCGTCTGGCCGGGGAGCGAGAGCTGAGCTCCCGGGCTGCCGCCTCGCAGGCTGCCTTCGCCTCGGCCATGGACGCCGAGGCCTACCGCAGGCGTTACCTGGGGTTCATGCGCTCGCCGGTTTACCGCCCCGAGCTGGATATCGCTGCCATCACACCGGATGGGAATGTGGCCAGCTTCTGCAACGGCTGGCTGGATCTTAGCAACCGGGTGGGCCTGTTCGAGCCGGTCGGCACCCATCCGGATTACCAGCGCCTGGGTCTGGGTAAAGCCGTGCTGGCAGAAGGCATGCGCCGCATGATGGCCTACGGCATGCGGGAGGTGATCGTGTGCGCAGAGAGCGACAACCTGCCGGCGCAGCGCCTCTACCAGCGGGCTGGCTTCCAGCCGGATAGACGCCTGCACACTTATCGCAAGCCGCTTGTCGGCCCTAAAGTGGGATGGTCAGGGGAATAGCCCCGAGCAGTATAACAAACTATTCTGCACAGCACAGCCGGTCGAGAGTCATTATGGAGCTTGAGGACACACCTACAGAACGAAGGAAAATACAGACAGAAGCAGGTGAAGGCTCACCGCGCCCGGCTGCTGCCAGCCAGCCCCTGCTCAACAATACCCTGCGCATGTTCATGCTGACTATGGTGCTGGCGAACGTTGCCGGGCACATGTACGAGCCACTGCTGCCGCTCTACCTGAAGAGCCTGAACGCCAATGTGGTCCAGGTGGGGCTGTTCTTCACCCTTTCGCAGATCATCCCGCTGGCGCTGCAGATCCTGGGTGGCTGGATTTCCGACTCATTGGGCCGCCTGCGCAGCATCGCCCTGGGCAGTCTGGCGGGGGTGGTCTCGTACTTCTGGCTGATCTTCTCGCCCACCTGGCACTGGGTGCTGGTGGGGCAGGGCTTCGCCTCCATGACGCGTGCCCTGGTCGGCCCCAGCTTTGGCGCCTTCATCGCCGAGCAGTCAGAAGAGGCCAGCCGGGCGCGCGTTTTCGGCATCAGTGAGACGATTTTCATGGTGGTGGCGGTGGTCGGCCCGCCGCTGGGCGGCTGGCTGGCGGATACATACAGCTTTCAGTTCATGCTGGCCTGCGCGGCAGTCCTGTACACCGTGGCGACGGTCATCCGGATTGGCATGGCGCGTACAGCCGCCCGCGGGGCAGAGGCCCACCCGCAGAAGCTGGCCCTCTCCGGGTTGAAATCCAGCCTGGGGATCATGGTGGGTATGCTGTTAGGGGGTGGAATATTGACATGGATCCTGATCACCGACGGCGTGCGAGATATAGCCTACGCCCTGTCCTTCAACCTGCTGCCGCTGTACCTGGATGAGGTCGGCGGGTTGAGCATCCAGCAGATCGGCTGGCTGGAGTCGTTCTTCGGCATCGCCATGATGCTGGTGACCGTGCCCGCCGGCTGGCTGGCGGATAAGAAAGGCGAGCGAGTTGGCATTGCCCTGGGTTTCTTCGTGCAGTTCGTGGCGATCATAACCTTCATCCGCGTGGCGGGCTTCTGGGGCTACGCCGCCTCCTGGCTGCTGCTGGGTGTAGGTGTGGGGCTGATGTCGCCGGCTTACAACTCTCTGATCAGCAAGGCAGTACCCGAGAAGCTGCGCGGTACGGCCTTCGGTCTGTTCAGCACCAGCCTGGGGGTGGTCTCGCTGCCTGCCCCGGCAATCGGCGCCCAGCTCTGGCAGCGCATTGGCCCGCGCGCCCCGTTCACTATCACCGGTCTGCTGTCCCTGCTGGTAGTGGTGCCGGTGTGGCTGAAGTTCAAGCTGGCAAATGGGGGTGAGGAGGAGAATGGATTGTAGGGTGTTCGCTTGGCACACTTCCAGGATTGGGCATAATACCGCACCTCAAGTTAGTCTATACCTCCCGGTTTCTCACAGCAACGCCAATGCTAATCAGAACGTGGTGGTTTTGAACGAAGGTTGATGCTGTTATGAAAAGAAGGGTGGAGACGAAGATGAATCATCGCGTCGGACGCACAGTCCTGGTCCGTCTGGTTGCGCAACGCACCGGCTAGGATGTGGCGACGGCGGACAAAAAGTGAATGCCTTCCTGGATGAAATCTACAAACATTTTAGAACCGCAATCAAGCGTGACCAAGGTATCGCGCTAACAAATATCGGCGGGTTCTACGTGCACCTTGGGCGCGTAAGCTTGGTGTTGAAGTTCAACCCTTGACAGAAATCTAATCTTTATCCTTCGGTGGGCATGGATCGTTACCATGGCTATCGGATTGCCGGATCTTACCATCTTTACCATGGATTACTAATTCGCTGTCCTGGTTTTGGCTGATCTTCCGGGTATACGCTATCGCATCATTCTTACGATCGAAGTGTTTAATGCTCTTAGAGCCACCACCCTTTTTCGAGTCCCAACCGCCTTTTGGGTTGGGCACAACATGATGTGTCTTTCTTGGTGCCATACTTTCTTCTCCTTATAGAACTAAAATTCTAAGCTGAGTTCTGAAGCATAACTATAGGATATCAGACGCGCAGTTTCCGTCTCCTGGTATCCTCTTTCGTTATGTGAGATATCTGATATTCTCTTCGCACTAAAGTCCTGAAGTACCTCCTTGACTGTGGCAAGTACTCTCAACTCGGAAGGCAAGAAGATCGAGAGATCCGCTGATGTGTAGCCGACATAGACCTCACCTGGATAGTCTTGGCTCCATTCCTCTTCTTTTTGTATACCATTATCATCAAGAATTAGGGCAACTAACCATCTTTCAAATTGATCTGGAACCGGCCCATAGGGCAAGCGAGCATACCTTGCTCCTGTGATCGAAACTGAGTACTTCTTGAAATGTCCAAAGTCCGCGTAAAAAAGCAACTTCATTAGCTTGGTTTTAAATATCCTCTCCTCAAAACAAAAATACTTAATTGCCTCAAAGAACTTCGCAAGGTCGAACTTCTTATAACCACTGTAAATATCTGCGCTGTAATTGCCGAAAACATCCTTGGTAATTTCAAGCCATGAGATTTCCGTCTCTTCTGCGAGCTGGCTTATGATCCTCTGCTTTTTTGGATCGCCTAGAACCTCCTGACTGTTGGAAACAAGGCTTAAAAAATTTCTTGGCTTCATTGTTAACTTGATAACTCGATCATGTGCTTCACTTTGCAACGCTCCATTTTCATATCGGTTCAAGGTCGCGATACCAATGCCAAGAAGACCACTGAACTCTTTTTGTGTAAGACCGTGTTTGATCCTGAAATTGCGGATAGCCTCGGGCTCCAGCAATCCCTTCCGAGCCCGATATTCTCGATAGGCAATTTCATAGGGATCGATCGCTGATTTTGAGTTTTCGAATTCTTCGCCGCATTCCTGGCACTGGTAATACTCGGTTTCAACGCTGATGATTTCTCCACGGACGTTGAATTCTTCCGCTTTCTGTACTAAGAGTAGCGTTGACTCTTTTTCGCAATTCGGACAAAAGCCGTTCATTGCCTCTCCCATCTATTCATTATTTAAGTAAAAGGATAACTTAGCGGATGTTCAGATTTATGAAACGAGAAACAGACGGCGTGTTCTATTCCATGGTGTCCAGCTATTTTCAGTTTGATATAAACCTCTGTGCTATCTATATGCTTGCCAAACACCCAATAAATTCCGGCTTTATATTCATCTGTTATTGGACCGGAGCTGTAATCTAGAACAGACAATGACAGAACGATTTCTTCTCGTTGCTTTGCCGTCAAACCCAATTCTAGTAAATGCTGTTTATTTATTTGACGATCTTGCACAAGTAGCCCTTTCTCATATATCAGGGCTTTGAATTCTTCTAAAAACTGGCGGACAAATTTGCGTAAATCATCTTCAGATATTTCAGCCATCAACCCAATCCAATTATTAGGATACCAAACATATATTATCATATGATAGATAATTTGTCAATATTTATCAATTGATAAGTATTTCTCGGAGCAGATTTTCCCGCCTCTCGTTTTACGCCAGACAACTTGTCAAGAGGTGGTAGGGTGGTGGAATGCACTCAGCCCAACCGTTACCTCTTTGCCCACTCGGCAGTGCAAACCACAATCCCTGATCTACTCGGTCGATTTATCCACAGCCATCAGGAGGTAGTGTACAATTCTTAGGTTGCCCACC
This sequence comes from Chloroflexota bacterium, assembly GCA_032124675.1. Taxonomy (GTDB): domain Bacteria; phylum Chloroflexota; class Anaerolineae; order Anaerolineales; family UBA4823; genus JAQBDA01. The sequence continues at coordinate 19,506 of JAQBDA010000364.1, read as the reverse complement.
CGGCTGCCCGCCGGGGGGCAAATCTAACACTGGAGTTCTATACCTATGCCGATCAAAGCCGTCATCTTCGACCTGGGCGGGGTGCTGGTGCGCACCGAAGACCAGGCACCGCGCCGTGCCCTGGCTGAACGCCTGGGGATCTCGCTGGGGCAAATGTACTACCTGGTCTTCGACAGCCCGAGTGCCCAGCAGGCCTCACGCGGTGAGCTGACCGTCGCCCAGCATTGGGAAGCAGTGCGGCAGGCGTTGGGGCTGCCCGAAGCAGAGATCGACCGCCTGTCGCAGGAATTCTGGGCCGGCGACCGCCTGGACGCCGAGTTGGTAGACTTCCTCCGCTCCTTGCGCCCGCGCTACCACACCGCCCTGCTCAGCAACGCCTGGGACGACCTGCGCGGTTATCTCACTGATCACTGGGGGATCGCGGACACCTTCGACGAGCTTATCATCTCAGCGGAAGTGGGGGTGACCAAGCCCGGTCCGGGCATCTACCACCTGGCGTTGGAACGGCTGGGCGTCCAGCCCAGCGAGGCTGTCTTCGTGGATGACTTCATCGAGAACATCCAGGCGGCGCGGGCGTTGGGCATGCACGCTGTCCACTTCCACAGCCGCCAGCAGGCGCTGGCCGAGCTGGAAAGCCTGCTGGACAGCCAGCCTTGACCTGAGCCAGCCGCTGGCAGTCCAATCTCCCGAATGTCCTTGTCCCTTCTCCCCTTGTCCTTTCTCCCTTTGAGGCACTATGGAACCCAACCACCTTTTCCTGCATGAAGCTGCCGCCCAGATCGCTGCCGGGCAGCTCTCGCCCATGGAGCTGACCCAGGCCTGCATCTGGCAGGTGGAGCAGCTTGACCCGCAGCTCAACTGCTTCATCACCTTCACCCCCGAGACCGCCCTCCAGGCGGCGCAGGCAGCCGAAGCCGAGATCTATTCCGGCGGGCCGCGCAGCCGGCTGCACGGCATCCCGATCGCCTTGAAAGACCTGTACGAGACCGCCGGAGTGCGCACCACAGCCGGGTCGCTGTTCTTCAAAGACCACCTGCCCGAGCAGAATGGCGTGGTGGTCGAGAAGCTGTACTCCGCCGGAGCAGTCAGCCTGGGGAAGCTCAACCTGCACGAGATCGCCTTGGGGGTGACCAACGTGAACCCGCATTTCGGCGCCTGCCGCAACCCGTGGGATGTCTCGCGCATATCCGGCGGCTCGTCTGGCGGCTCGGGCGCCGCCCTGGCAGCCCGCATGTGTCTGGGGTCGTTGGGCAGCGATACGGGCGGCTCGATCCGCATCCCGGCTTCGCTGTGCGGTGTGGTGGGGCTCAAGCCTACCTATGGAAGGGTCAGCCTGCGCGGTGTGGTCCCGTTGAGCTGGAACCTGGACCACGCCGGACCGATGGCGCGCTGCGTGCGCGATGCTGCCATCCTCCTGCAGGTGATCGCCGGCTACGACCGGCTTGACCCGTACTCGCTCGACGTGCCGGTAGATGACTATCTGGACCAGATCGAGGCGGGAGTCAAAGATTGGCGGGTCGCCCTGGCCAGCGACGAGTTCTTCAGCGAGGTGACCGACCCGCAGGTGATGGAGGCCTACCGCACCGCTGCCAGTGTCTTCGAGCAGTTGGGAGCCCGCCTGGAGCTGGTCTCCTTCCCCCAGGCACGCCAGGCAGCCAAAGCCAACGGTGTGATGACCCCCAGTGATGGGGCTGCTTTCCACCGCGAGCGCCTGGCATCCCAGCCCGATCTGTTCGGTAAGGACATCCGCCAGCGCCTGGAGATCGGGGCGGGGTTCAGCTCGACGGAATATATCCTGGCACGGCGCACGCAGACCGTCCTGCGCCGCCAGTTCACCCGCTTTTTCGATCGCTACGATATCCTGCTCACGCCTGCAACTGCGCTTCCCGCCCCGCCCATCGAAGGGCCGGATGCCATCGAACAAGCCCGCCTGCTGACCCGCTTCACCGCGCCCTTCAACCTGACCGGTCTGCCGGCGATCTCCCTGCCGTGCAGCTTCACTTCCCAGGGGCTGCCTGCCGGTCTGCAGATCGTCGCCCCGCCCTGGGCCGAAGCCCGCCTGCTGCGCGCCGCCCATGCCTACGAGCAGGCGACCGACTGGCACTTGCGCGCTCCACAGATCGCACGCTCATGAGCTGGAAAACGAACAAAGCGGTAATCTTAAGCGAACTCGGAGATGGGTTGGTGCTGCGCCGCTCCACGCGTGCGGATGCAGAAGCCCTGGCGAGCTTCAATGCCAGCCTGCACAGCGACGATGGCCCGGATAAGCCGGATGAGAGGCTGGGGGCCTGGACGCATGACTTGCTCACACTCCCCCATCCCAGCTTCGATGCCGGTGATTTCACTATTGTGGAGGATACCCGCCGCGCGGCGATCGTATCCAGTCTGAATATCATCCCGCAGGTCTGGACGTATGCCGGGATTGAATTCAAGGTAGGGCGACCGGAGCTGGTCGGCACCCTGCCGGAATATCGCAATCGTGGGCTGGTGCGCCTGCAGTTCGAGACCATCCACGCCTGGAGCGCAGCGCGCGGCGAGGTCTTGCAGGCCATCACCGGCATCCCCTACTACTACCGCCAGTTCGGCTACGAGATGGCGCTGGACCTGGGCGGCGGCCGGTTGGGGTACCTGCCGCAGGTGCCCAAGCTGAAGGATGGTGAGCAGGAGCCGTATCTCATCCGCTCTGCCCGCTCTGCCGACCTGCCGTTCATATCAGAGCTGTACGATCTCGGCTGCCGCCGCTCGCTGGTGAGCTGTATCTGGGGGGAGGCCGAATGGCGCTACGAGCTGCAAGGCAAGAGCCAGCAGAACATCAACCGTGCGGAGCTGCGGGTTATCGAGACCCCTGCCGGGGAGGCGGTGGGCATCATTGCCCACCCGTACTTCAATTGGGCCAAGGGTGTCACGCTAGCGGTCTATCTGTATGAGCTGAAGCCGGGTATCCCCTGGGCGCAGGTCACGCCGAGCGTGGTGCGCTACCTGAAGCCCACCGGTGAGGAATATACCCGCCAGCTCGGGAAGGAGCCATTCGGCGCGTTCGGTTTCTGGCTGGGCGGCGAGCACCCGGTCTACCGGGTGCTCAAAGACCGCCTGCCGCGCGTGCGCGAGCCGTATGCCTGGTACCTGCGCCTGCCGGATATCCCCGGGTTCCTGCAGCACATCCAGCCGGTCCTGCAGGAGCGCTTGGAGGCCTCTCCCTACGCCGGGCATACTGGCGAACTCAAGCTCACATTTTACCGGCAGGGTCTGAAGCTGACTTTTGATGGCGGAACGATCACAGCCATCGAGCCGTGGTCACCGGCACCGGTGCGGCATTCAGGGGATGCCGGTTTCCCGGGGTTGACCTTCCTGCAGCTGCTGTTCGGCTACCGATCGTTCGAGCAGCTCGAGGCAGCTTTCGCAGACTGCTGGTCGGAGAACGATGACGCCCCCGGTCTGCTGGAGGCCCTGTTTCCCAGGCAGGTGTCTTGTGTCTGGCCGGTATCCTAACCCTTGATGCTGACGTTGGGTGTGATCGCGGATACGCACGTGCCGGACCGGCGGCGTAGCCTAGACCGGCGCGTCCTGGAGATATTCCAGGCGGCGGGTGTGAGCGAGATCCTGCATGCCGGGGATGTCTCCGTCCCCCGAGTGCTGTCCGAGCTGGAGGAGCTGGCTCCCGTCCATGCGGTGCGCGGCAACCGGGACTGGCTGGCGCTGTCACACCTGCCGTACCATAGCAGGCTGATCTGTGCGGGCATCAATATCGGGCTGACACACGGGCACGGTCGCTGGTGGAATTACATTCTCGACCGGGTGGAATACCTCACCCGCGGCTACCGCCTGGAGATGTTCCAGCCGCGCCTGCTGGAGACCTTTCCGGACGCCCGAGTGATCGTCTTCGGGCACACCCACCGCCCGCTGAGCCAATGGGTGCAGGGGGTGCTGCTGTTCAATCCCGGTTCGCCGCACTTCCCGGATATTAAATCGATCACCCCCAGCGTGGGGCTGCTGCGCATCCATGAGGGGGGTGAGGTTGCAGGCGAGATTATCGACCTGGATTAATTTTCTGTGCTCAGCCTGGAACGACCGTCTTCTCCTTCTTTTCGGGTTCCGCGATATACACCGCGACATTCCAATGGGCGTATTTGGCTAACCGCCCGCGCACGGCTGCGTCGAAGATCTGCCGCAGTTGGGTGGTGTACGGTCCCATCACGCCGCTGCCAACCGGGCGGAAATCCACTTTGGTGACGGCGGTGATCTGGGCAGCTGTGCCGGTCATGAAAAACTCATCGCACAGGTAGACTTCGGTCCGGTCGATCGGCCTTTCGACCACCGGCAGGCCCAGCTCTTTCTCGATCAGCTCCATAACCGTGCGGCGGGTGATGCCTTCCAGGATGTTGTCGGTGATGGGCGGCGTAACCACCGTCCCATTGCGCAGCATGAAGATGTTCATGGCGCTGGCCTCGGAAAGGTGACCGTCCTGATTGAGCACCAGGGCTTCATCGAAACCGGCGCGCACTGCGTCGGTCTTGATCAAGGCGGAGTTCGCGTACGCACCGCTGATCTTACCCCTGGCCGGGATAGCGTTATCGTCTACCCGCCGCCAGGAAGAGATCGTGACATGTGCGTCGGTCTCGTTGGCTACATAGCGGTCAAATGGGATGGCGACAATGGAAAACTCATCCTGCAGGTCGTGGAGCTTGACACCGATGATCTCATCCGCCTTATAGACCAGCGGGCGCAGGTAGATATCGCGCTGGTAGCCGTCTGCTCGCAGCAGGTTGAGGGTGATCTGGGTCAGGCTCTCGGGCGTATGGCCTAAAATCATATTCATGATCTTGGCCGAGTTCAGGAAGCGCCGGAAATGATCCACAGGCCGGAACAGGAACAGCTGCTCTTCTTCCGGGCTCCAATACGCCCGCATCCCCGCAAACACAGCCGTACCGTAATTCAAGGCATGCGTGAGCACACCCACTTTCGCCTCTGCGTAAGGGACGATCTCGCCTTTGAAATAGGCATGAATTGGAAGAATCATTGCTGTTCACCTCCACCCGGTATAGTTTGTGCCGCGAGTGCATCCGGTAGGATGATTATAACCTTTTCACTATCCACATTACAAATCCACCCCACATATTAAGCCAATACTTAAGAAAATGTCGGTTTTCGGCTTTGTTGTGGGGCTGTCTCTGCGCTGCGTGCAACCAGCGAACCCGGTTGGGGTTTCATCTTTTAGATGTTCGGAGTATACTGGGTTGGGCTGTATATCCGGCCATTGACTTGAGACCTGTTGTCCAGTACCTCAGAGCGCCGACCCAAAACCAGGAGGTCCCCATGAAGAGAGCAGTCAGCATCAGTATTGGCTCATCGAAGCGCGATAAAGCGGTGGAAGTCGAGCTGTTGGGCGAAAAAGTGAGCATCGAACGCATCGGCACCGATGGCGATATGGAGAAGGCTGCCCAGCTGTTCAAGGAGATGGATGGCAAAGTGGATGCCTTCGGGGTCGGTGGGGCGGACCTGGGGGTGCTGGTGGATGACAAATGGTATCCATTGTATTCGGTGCAGCCCATGGTGCGCTTCGTCTCCCAAACCCCCCTCGTGGACGGCGCAGGGCTGAAGAATACCCTTGAGAACCGTTTGGCACCGTTCATCGACAGCCGGATCGGAGATTATATCAATGCCAGAGGCAGGAAAGTCCTGATCGCACTGGGCGCCGACCGCTGGGGAATGACCACTTCCTTCGTGGATGCGGGCTACGAGTGTGTCTTCGGGGATCTCATGTTCGCGTTGGGTCTGCCGCTCCCGCTGCACTCACCCCAGAGTGTGAAGCGGCTGGCTGCTGTGGTGATGCCGATCGCCGGTCGCCTGCCGTTTCCATGGATTTACCCGACTGGTGAGAAGCAGGAGAAAAGGATACCGAAATGGCAAGAGCACTACCAGTGGGCGACGGTCATCAGCGGCGACTGCCATTATGTCAAGCGGCATATGCCCGACCATCTGGATGGCAAAGTGATCGCCACCAATACCACCACACCGGGTGATGTTGAGCTGTTCCGCCAGGTGGGGATAAAGTATCTGGTAACCTCTACCCCGGTCATCGAGGGGCGTTCCTTCGGCACCAATATGATGGAGGCCGCTCTGGTGGCGGCCTCCGGTAAAGGCCGCCCGCTCACCAATGACGAGCTGAACCAGATTCTCGACCAGCTCGAATTCGAACCCCAACTGCAGGAGTTGAACTGATGGATGCAATCGTCATCGCCGGTGGTGTCCCCGAGCCGGGGGAGCCGCTCTATGAATATACCCAGGGTATCTCTAAGGCGCTGCTGGAAATCGCGGGTAAGCCGATGATCCAGTGGGTACTGGATGCGCTGACCGGCGCCAGTACAATCCAGGATGTGATCGTTATCGGGCTGCCAGACAATGACGAGTTTGTGTGCCCGAAGGTGGCTTCCTGCCTGCCCTCACAAGGGGATATGATCGCCAACGTCCGGGCGGGAATCCTGGAGCTGCTGCGCTTGAAGCCGGATGCCAGCCATGCCCTGGTCGCATCTTCCGATATACCTGCTATAACGCATAAGATGGTCGACTGGCTGGTGGATAAGGCCAGTCACTCCAATGAGGATGCTTACTATAATGTGATCACACGCGAGGTGATGGAGAAGCGCTTTCCTACCTCGAAGCGTTCCTACATCCGCTTGAAAGATGTGGAAGTGTGTGGTGGGGACATGAACGTACTCGCCACCCGGATGGTCTCCGCTGACGACGCAGTGTGGGGCAAGCTGGTCGCTGCCCGCAAGAACGCATTGAAGCAGGCTGCTCTAATGGGGTTTGACACCCTGATCCTGGTGATGCTGCATGCCATCACCCTGGAAGCGGCTGCCAAGAAATTAACCAAACGTCTGAATATCACCGGTCAGGCGATTCTCTGCCCGTACGCAGAAGTGGGAATGGACGTGGATAAGCCGCACCAACTGGAGATGATGCGCGCCGACCTGTCTCAGCAGCAATCCGCCTGAGCATACACATTATGCAGACAGTGCTCGATCTGGATGCCCGTCTGTCAGCGAAAATGCGGGTTGCCGAACGCCCGGGACTGCTGCGCACCGGTGCAGCCCTGCTGGCGCACTCCGGCGATTCCTGGTTCTGGCTGCTGGCGCTGGGACTGCTCTGGCTGCTCGGACCGCAGGACTGGCGTCCTAACGAGGTGATCCTGGCAGTGAGCATCGTAGTTACGGCGGTCGTGGTGATGGCGATCAAGTTCACCGTGCGCCGCCGCAGGCCGGAAGGCGAGTGGGGGAATATCTACCGCGCCACCGACCCGCATTCCTTCCCCTCCGGGCACGCCGCCCGGGCGATGATGTTGGCTGTGCTCGGGCTGGGTCTGGGGCCTCTCTGGTTTGGTGCTCTGCTGCTGGTCTGGGCTTTGAGCGTCTCACTAGCCAGGGTAGCCATGGGTGTGCATTACCTGGCAGATATCGCCGCGGGATTGTTCCTGGGTCTGGTGATGGGGCTGGTCATCCTGCTGGTCGTTTAATCGCAGCTCGCACAGACGAAGCCATTTCCTGCTTGAAACCTTCGATGGTCTCGATCGGTGTGGGGTCCACGCCGTACGCCATCGCCAGGTAATACGATACATAATCCCCGAAGTGCAGCAAACTCCACTGGTGTGCCAGCCGGCTGGTGCCCTGGGCATCGATAAAATCTGTCCCGATCCCCTGCAGCATAAATGTCTGCTTGGTCAGATTTGTGCGCAGCCGGTTGCGCGGGTGGAGTGAGGACGCCCGCAAGAAGATCGCCATCAGATGGCTGAGCCGGGAGGCGGGGTGCTGGGTGCCCGCCAGTGTGTTGTGGTCCATTTCGGGCAGGTCTTCGAACTGCGCCCAGGCTTTTGCCACCTCACTCACCTGACCTTTCCAGCGCCGTGCAACTGGCGCCAGGTGCTGCGCTCCGGCAACGGTAACCCAGCGGTTGACAAGCTGCCCTGCCATGCGCTTGGCGGGGTTGTGCACATCCGGCACATCTACCCGGATTGAATCCTGCTGAGTACGCATGACTGCCAGAGCGTCCTCCATCTCTGCGGCGGGGTCGGGCACCAGGCCCAGGCGGGTCAGAGCTGCCAGGAGCAGACCGAATGAATATCCTACAGCCGTGCGCGGCTGCCCTTGGTGTTCGAAAACCCAGACCGGCAGGCCGGCTGCTCGAGACTTTTCTGCCAGTGCGCCGCCGGTGCAGAGCGCCAGGATGCGGCAGCCCCTGGAGCGTGCCAGGAAATATGCCGACAGGGTCTCCTCAGTATTGCCAGAATGGGACGAGGCGATGACCAGGGTGTCTGTCCCCTCAGCCCACCCCGGCAGGTCATAGCCGCGCTGCAGTATGACCGGAACCCGGCAGCTGGGCTCCACATATGCCGCTGCCAGGTCGCCGCCGATGGCTGACCCACCCATACCGGCGACGATCACCTGCCGGATGCCTGTCCAATCCGGCAGCGGCAGGCTCATCCCCAGATCCCAGGCGCTCTCCAGCTGGTCTGGCAGGGTATCGATATGGTCGACCATATTTTCCGGGTCCAGGCGTTTGAATGCATCCAGGTCGTATAAATTCATTCTTCTAACTCTCCAGAGTTTTGTATCTCGGTAAGCAATTGATAGATATCCCGTCGCGGCCAGCCGGATTCGGCTGCTATTTTTCCGGCTAACTTGGAAGGTGCCAGACCGGCCTCGATCCCCCGGCTTATCGCCAGGGTTATCCGCGCTTTATCCCACTCATCATCCTGGGGTTGGCTGCCGGCGATGACCAGGGTGAACTCGCCGCGCGGTGCTTGCTGGCTGAAGTGCTGCCGGGCTTCTTCCAGCGTGCCGCGGAAGATCTCTTCATACAGCTTGGTAAGCTCGCGCGCCAAGGCAGCCTGGCGGTTTCCCAGGATGGCGTGCATCTCCTCCAGGGCCGCCAGCAGGCGGTGTGGGGTTTCCAGGAATACCAGGGTGTAGGGCAGCCCGGCAGATTCTTGCAGCACCCGGCGCCGTTCGCTGGATTTGCGCGGCAGGTAGCCGAGGAATATAAAGGCATCTGTCGGCAGACCGGATACGACTAACGCGGCGACCGGTGCGCATGCTCCTGGGATGGGGCTGACCTTGTGCCCGGCGTCCAGCGCGGCGCGCACCAAATCATATCCCGGGTCGTTCAAGCCTGGGGTGCCGGCGTCGGATACCAGCCCAACGTCGCCCGTGGCAAGCTTCTCCAGTATGAAGTTCACTTTGCCTTCCTGGCTGTGCTCGTGATAGCTGGTAAGCGGTGTGTGGATGTCGAAGTGGCTTAATAGTTTACGGGTCTGCCGGGTATCCTCGGCGGCTATATACTGCACCTCTTTGAGCAGCCGCAGGGCGCGGGCGCTGATATCTTCCAGGTTCCCAATTGGCGTCGCGATCAGGTATAAGGTCCCCATTGCGCTGCCTTATAGACTAAGGTAATGACCAGGTCAGCAGGTCCAGGGTCAGCTGGTAGTTGTCTATGTTCAGGTCTGTCAGACGCGCCCATCCCGGGAGACCCTGGTTGGTGCGGTAGCACAGGTACGAGCCAATCGGCACGCTTTCGGCGATGACCGGTGCATCCGTCAGGTTGGCTTGCTGGCAGAGCTCGAGCGTCGGCTGGTTGGACCCATATCTGCCGATCAAGGCGTTATCCAGGGGTATCAAGGGGTGCTTTCCATCGACATCGCTTTCGTAAGACAGGTCTTCACCTGACCCGCTGTTGATACCCAGGGTATCCAGATCGATCCGGTTGCCGACATTCAGCACGACCCTACCGCTGGCGAGTATGGCAGGTGGTGTGGTGGTTGGGGTGGCGGTCGGGGTCGGTGTTCCGGCTGTCGGCGATACAGTGGGCGTGCTTTCTACAACGACCCGCACCCAGAAGGGCGAGCTGGCGCTGGGGCCGATGCCGAACAGGACGTTGGATGCGTTGCGCAGCTTCCAGTTACCCTGGTATTTCCCGGCCTGGAGGGGTGCGAGCATATCCACGGATATATCTACCGTTTGCCCGGGTTTGACTTCGCCTTGCAGGGGCACAACAGCCGGTGCCCCCATTTGCTCCCCGGAGAAAAAGGTGACCGCATATTGGCTGGTCCAGCTGCACGTACCGGCATTCACAAGCCGCCAGATCTTGGTGAAAGCCTGACCTGGCAGAAGCGGACTGTCGTCCGGTATTGTCACATCGATCGGGTTTCCGGCTGCTGCCCTTTCGCAGCTCTGATTGGTAGGCTGTACCGTGGCAGGCAGGGCGGTGCGGGTCGGGGCAGGGGATTGGTTGGGCGTGCTGGATGGCTCGAGGGTCGGCGATGGGCTGGCAGAAGCCTGGTCTGTTCCCTGCGGGGTCTGGTCGATAGACTGGGTCAGCTTGGCCTCGACCGTCTGGTATGCCTGGGTGACATTCATGGTCGCGGTTGGCTGGCTGCCGAGGCTGGGTAAATTGCAGAACGCGATACCCGTCACCAGCAGGATGGCCGGTGCTAAGAACAGCTTTCGAGAGAGAGAATTATGCTGCATGGGTCTTTCAGGTGCCGGGCTGCGCATCACGGTCACTGACGGTAATCGATTTGAGCCGCCGGGCCAGCGTTCGCCGGGGAAGCAGCACCCGCCGCCCGCATCCCTGGCACACGAGCCCGATATCAGCTCCCAGCCTTACGATTGCCCATTCGTAACTGCCGCACGGGTGTGGTTTGCGCAGTCGGACACGGTCATCTATATGCAGTTCGGGCAGCATTTGGGCATTATATCACGCTGTATCACCCTCCTTGGGATGGTATAATCGTTGGGCGGGCTGCCGTACCCGGCAAGGTGATGTCTTCCGGGTCTGGTTTCCCGCTTTTTCTGGAGAATAACTATGTTTGGTCTCGATCCTTCAACCCTGATCTCCCACTTATTTGTGCTACTGACTGCATTTTCTGTGCACGAGTTTGCGCATGCCTGGACGGCAAACTTCTTCGGCGATGATACCCCCCGCCTGAATGGGCGCCTGACTCTCAACCCCCTTGTCCATCTTGATCCTATGGGATCACTGCTGATGCTGATTGCGGGCTTCGGTTGGGCGAAACCCGTTCCGGTCAACCCATACGTCCTGGAGCGGCGCTCGCCAGCGGCCTTAATGCTGGTCGCGTTGGCCGGGCCGCTCTCCAACCTGCTGATGGCTGTCCTGGCTGCGATCCCTTTCCAGCTCGGGTTGGTCTCTATCCAGGAAGCCCAGTTCGATTATGCAACCAGCTCCGGCCACTTCCTGCCCACGCTCCCGCAGCTGCTGTTGGTGTTTGTCTACATCAACCTGCTGCTGATGCTGTTCAACCTAATCCCGCTCTACCCGCTGGATGGCGAGAAGGTTGCAATGTATTTTTTCCCGCCATCGTGGGCGAGTGTGCTGGAAAGGATCAGACCGATTTCCCCGTTGATCTTGCTTGCCCTGGTATTCATAGGTGGATTGAACTGGATTATCACGCCAACGCTGAATCTCCTTATCAGATTGCTGGTTGGATGACGCTGGAGCGGGTTAAGTACCGCGCCGGTCAGTTTCGGGAAGCGGTCTTGGCCGCCCCAGACCCTGCCGACCTGAAACTGGCGGGGGCCTATCTCAACCCGGCACAGATGACACTGTTCTCTCAAATGCAGCCCGGCGAACAGGCCCACAGTTTGCGGGTCTTCAAACTGCTCTTGCGTGAGAATGAAGACAGCCACGACCTTCTGGTTGCTGCCCTGCTGCACGATGTGGGCAAGAGCCGCTATTCGTTATTGCTGTGGGAACGGGTCTACATCGTGATCCTGAAAGCATTGTTCCCGAACCACACCCAGGAGTGGGGGCTGGACACCCAGACCAAAGAACCCGACTTGCATAAATTTTCCTGGCGCCGCCCGTTTATAGTCGCCGAACAGCACCCGCATTGGGGTGCTGAGATGGCATTTGCGGCCGGTGCAACTCCATTATCCGCATCATTGATTCTCAAACACCAGACGACCATCAGCGCCGATCCGGTGGCTATAGAAGATCGTTTGCTCTTAAAGCTGCAGGCTGCCGATAGCGCCTGCTGATAGAAAGGTTGGAAATGACAGTACAAATCACGATTGTTGGGCTCGGTCAGATCGGCGGCTCGATCGGGCTGGCGTTGGCTGAGCACAAAGAGATGTTCCTGCGTGTGGGGCATGACCGTGAGCTGGACGTAGCTCGCCAGGCGATAAAACTTGGCGCTATTGATAAGTCCTCGATCAATCTGCCGTCTGCGGTGCGCGATGCAGACATCGTGCTGCTCGCCTTGCCCATCGACCAGATCCGTGAGACGCTCGAGATCATTGCCCCGGACTTGCGAGAGCACGCCGTCGTGCTGGACACCGCACCTGTGAAAGAGGTGGTCACTGCCTGGGCAAAAGAGCTGCTGCCTCCCAACCGCCACTATGTGGGCTTGACCCCGGTGCTCAACCCAAGCTACCTGCTGATGCCGGATTCTGGCATCAATGCCGCCCGGGCTGACCTGTTCCACCATGGTATGCTGTGCATCGTCACCCCTCCAGGAACGGCCTCCGAGGCGATAAAGCTGTCGGCTGATCTTACCCGTCTGGTGGGGGCTACAGCCCTGTTCGTCGACCCCGTTGAGAACGACAGCCTGATGGCAGCGACCCATATCCTGCCCCAGCTGGTCTCTGCTGCGCTGCTCAACGCCACCGTGGACCAGCCCGGGTGGTATGAAGCCCGGAAAATAGCGGGGCGGTCGTATGCAGAAGTCACCAACCCGGCGGTCATGTTGAGCGAGCCGCAGACACTGAGCAGTTCAGCGCTGGTCACTCGCGAGAATGTGCTTCGGGTGATGGATGCGATGATCGCCTCTCTGCAGGCGCTGCGCAATGATATCGCTCAGGAAGACAGCCAGGCGTTGGTGAGCCGACTGGAGCGTGCTAAGCAGGGTGGGGAGGTGTGGTGGAGCCAGCGCCAGGCGGCAAAATGGAGTGAAGAGAGCTCCCAGGCGCCTGATATTTCTACCAGTTCGGAGATCTTCGGGCGCATGATTGGGTTCGGAGGCCGCAAGAAAAAGAAAAAAGACTGAGCGAGGATTATGATGGACGATAAGCTTCAATGGATCCAAAATGAGCTGCAAAACCTGAAAGATTCCGGTCTGTACAATCGCATCCGCACCTTAAGCTCGCCGCAAGGTGCATGGCTGGTGGTAGATGGCATCCGTACCCTGAATTTCTGCTCGAACAACTACCTGGGCCTGGCAAACCACCCGCGCCTGGTGGGAGCAGCCGGTAAAGCGCTGGAGACGCATGGAGTGGGTCCGGCAGCCGTGCGTTCGATAGCCGGGACGATGGACCTGCACCTTGAGCTGGAGAAAAGGCTGGCGTCATTCAAAGGCGTCGAGGGGGCAATTACGTTCCAATCCGGGTTCAATGCCAATCTGGCGGTGATCCCGGCGCTGGTGGGCAAGAGCGACGTGATCTTCTCGGATGAGCTCAACCATGCCAGCATTATCGACGGCTGCCGGTTAGCGGGTGCTAAGATCGTGCGCTATGCTCATTGCGATCCCGGCGACCTGGACCGGGCATTGCTGGAGCATAGGAGGAGCTACCCGCGCGCCCTGGTGATCACCGATGGTGTGTTCAGCATGGATGGTGATGTCGCCCCCCTGGACGAGATCTTCCAGGTCTCAAATAAGCATAACGCCATTCTGATGGTGGATGACGCGCATGGTGAGGGGGTGTTGGGCCGCGGGGGACGCGGCATTGTCGATCACTTTGATTTACACGGCAGGGTGGATGTTGAGGTGGGCACACTGTCTAAAGCATTCGGTGTGGTGGGCGGCGTGGTAGCGGGCAGCCCCCTGGTTGTGGAGTGGTTGCGCCAGCGCGGCCGGCCTTTCCTCTTCTCATCTGCCATGACAGTCCCGGATGCTGCCGCCTGCCTTGCAGCCCTGGATATCCTGGAAGAGTCGACTGATCTGGTGGATAAGCTCTGGGAGAACACCCACTTCTTCAAAGCTGAAATGAAAAACCTGGGGTTTGACACCGGTCAGAGCACGACGCCGATCACACCGGTGATGTTGGGGGAAGCGCCCATAGCGCAGCAGTTCAGCCGCCAGTTGTTCGATAGCGGTGTGTTCGCCATGGCGATCGGCTTCCCCACCGTACCGCGCGGCAAAGCCCGCATCCGGGTGATGATCTCGGCTGCCCACGAGGTAGATGATCTGGAACAGGGGCTGCAGGCTTTTTCAGATGTGGGGCGGAAATTGGGCGTGATATAAAGGCGTTTGCAGAAAGATAATGGGGTACGTGCTGGCAAAGCCAGCACATACCCCCGATTTTAGGCTTTTTAGATATTCTCGGAGAACGGGTCGAAGGCCGGGTTCGTGCCTGCCCAAACACAGCTGGCACGACCGTCCAGGTTGCAGGAGATCGCCCGCGAGCAGCGGTGTGCCACCACCCTGGGCTGCTGGTCGGGGAGTACGTCAGAAGGGAAGATCAGCTCGGCTTCCAGCGATACCTCCGCAGCGGCATGGTCGCAGTACCGCACCTTGATCACTTGCCATTCTTTATGGGCCATCGTGTGCCTCCAGTTGGTCTGATTGCCTGTAGTATACCCCGGCTGTGTCGGCCAGGCAAAGTGTCAGGTGTCATATGAATAATACGACAAATACCATCTTTTATCGACGACAAGAGACCTGAAATACCGGGCGTTCGCTGGTCAATGCGGATGCGAGGTGTTTGACCGGCTGCCTGGCGCAGGTATAGAAGTACCGTATCATCCTATGATTGTAGTGCAAATCTGATTGACAATTACTGTTCATAGCGTATAATAAATTCGTAACTGCTCGGTCAGCCTAGGGGGCGGTGTGTAGGACCATGTCCTGGCACACTGCCCTTTGTATTATAAGGAGGTGAACCCTCGCCAGCTTAGAAGAGTAATCCATAGTAAGTCAAACTATTCACACACACTAGTTAGGAGGACGAAGCATGAATCGCAAGAATTTCTACACCCTGGGAGCAGTGATCATACTGCTCAGTATGATCCTGGCAGCCTGCGCGCCGCAGGCAACGCCAACCGAAGCCCCGCCACCCCCGGAGCAGACCGATGCACCAGCTCCGACCGAAGCGGCCCCCCCCACTGAGGTACCGGCACCAACAGAAGAGCCGGCACCGACCGAAGCGCCTACCGAACCTCCCCCCCCGGAGAAAAATACCATCATCATCGGCACTACAGATGCAATCTCCAGCCTCGATCCGGCAGATGCCTACGCTGTCCATGACTGGGAGCTGATTAAGAACATGGGCGAGGGCCTGCTCAAATGGGCACCCGGGACCACCGATCTGCAGCCAGGTCTGGCAGTTGATTTCCCTGAAATCTCAGATGACGGCTTGGTTTACACTTTCAAGCTGCGCCCCGGCATCCAGTTCGCCGACGGTCTTGAACTAACCGCACCAGCATTCGCCGAACAGCTCAATCGTTTGCTGACCATCGGGCCAGATTGTCCCAACGGTGTAGCCAGTGCGCTGGCGACTCCCTATGTGGCAAGCATCGAAGCCCCTGATGATGAAACCCTGGTCTTCACCCTGAAAGCTCCAGTTGGCTTCTTCAGCCAGATACTGGCAGGTGCGCCTTACATCCCCGCTCACCCGGACATCTTCTCGGCGGACGAGTGCGTGCTTTTCCCAGAAGCCCCGATCTACGGTGTTGGACCATGGTTCATCAGCCAGGTCACTTATGCTGAGCAGGTCGTTCTCGAGCCGAATCCGTACTACAATGGATCTCTCAAGCCGCAGGTTGACCAGATCATCATTCGCTATTTTGCTGACCCGCAGACCATGTCCCTGGCGGTACAGAATGGCGAGATCGACATCGCCTGGCGCTTCCTGGGTCCTGAGTTGGTCGGTCAGTTGGAAAGTGTAGCGGACCTGTCAGTCAACACGATCGATGCTGGACCTATCCGCTACCTGATTGTCAACCATACCTTCCCACCCATGGATGACCCCAACGTCTCCAAAGCCGTCGCCGCAGCAATTGACCGGGACGAGCTCTCCGACGTGGTCTACAGCGGTCAGGCAACACCCCTGTATTCGCAGGTCCCGCCCGGATTCCTGGGCGCCAGCGAGGCCTTCGACACTATGTACGCCTCGCCCAATCTCGACCTGGCCAATGAATACTTGAGCGCATCCGGCTACACCGCCGACAACCCACTGCAGCTCGAACTCTGGTACCCGCCAGAGCACTACGGCAGCGAGACTGCCGCCTGGATGGAATTGATCCAGCAGCAGCTCGAGGCTACCGGCGCGATTGATGTCACCCTGCAGGCGCAGGAGTGGAGCACCTACATTACCGCGCTGACCGGCGGAGAATCTTATCCGGCTGGGGTGTTAGGCTGGTTCTTCGACTACCCAGACTCGTCCAACTATCTGACGCCCTTCGTCTATAACGGCGGTCTGGGCACTAATGTCGCTCTCCAGGTGGAGGGCAGTGACTATGGCGAACCGATCAGCGATCGAGCTGCCGAGCTGGTTGACTTGCTGGTGCAGGCCGATGTTGAGTCGGATGTGGCAGCACGCGAAGCGCTTTACCAGCAGGCTCAAGAGGTGTATGCTGACCTGGTGGTGACGCTGCCCCTGTTCATCATTGCAGAACATGTCACATACCGCCCGAACATCTCAGGCTCTGATCAGCACGCCACGCCGGGGACATTGAACATCGGACCTACACTCGAGTTCAACTACTCCACGCTCACCAAGAGCCAATAACCCAAAGCAACCTATCAAGCAGGGGCGGGTCATCCTCCCGCCCCTGCCCTTAAAAAAGACGATATCCTTGTGACACCGATTGCCATTATCGCCCTCATCATTGGGATTCCCGCGCTAATTGGACTAATCTATATCTTTGTAACCGGCTCGACCGGTCTGCGCCGCTTTATCCTCACCCGCGTCGCATTAACCCTGCCAATGGTGTTTATCCTCGCCACCCTGGTATTCTTCATTATGCGGGTCTTGCCCGGCGATCCGGTGACCTCCGCCCTGGGACCCAAAGGCACGCCAGAGAACATCCAGCGCATCCGCGAGCAGCTCGGATTGAACGACCCAATCCCTGTGCAGTATGGCAACTTCCTTTTAGATATGGCAACCCTGAATTTTGGGAATGCACTCACCGGCGGTCACCGTCCGATCGTCGACGAGATGAGTGAACGCTTCCCGGCTACGTTAGAGTTGGTTCTACCGGCGTCTGTATTGGCTTTGACGCTAGGGATCATCGGTGGTGCCCTGGCAGCTTCGCGGCGCAAACGCACCACAGACTACAGCTGGCGTATTTATTCGGTGGTGATTTATTCGCTGCCGATCTTTTGGCTGGGCTTGATGTTTCAGCTCCTCTTCGGGGTAAGGCTCAACTGGCTGCCTGTCTCCGGTCGCATCGACCCGGTGATCGGCACAACGCTAGAACGCACCACCAATATTTATACGATCGACTCGCTGATCAGCGGCAACTGGCTTGCATTAGCCTCAACCCTGGCGCACCTGGTGCTCCCGACGTTGACCCTTGGACTGATTCTCTCTGGGGTATTCGTTCGCCTTACGCGCATTAACGTGATCGAGACACTGCACGCCGATTACATCTTTGCTGCGCGAGCGCGCGGCATTCGTGAACGTGTGCTGGTTTATAGGCATGCTCTTAAGAATGCTATGATCCCAGTCATCACTCTGATTGGACTGCAGGTAGCGATCCTGCTGGCGGGTGCGGTGCTGACGGAGACGGTCTTCTCCTGGCCGGGTATGGGCAGATATCTGGTAGAACGCATCTCAGCGCGAGATTACACGGCTGTGCAAGGCGCAATCACTGTTTTCGCTATATTGGTAGCATTGATCAGTCTTGCCGTCGACATCATCTATTCGTTGGTGGATCCCAGGGTAAGGTATTAATTCATGACTCTAACCGAAGAAGAAATTTCCGACACCGTTGACGAGACCCCCGCCTGGGAGCAGGATCTGGAAAGAGTGGGATTCGTGCGGCGTGCTTTGAGGGCGCGCAAATGGTACGGGGCTGACTGGTGGTTTGTGGCTATCTCAGCGATCATGGTGGTCGGTTTTATCATCATCGCCTTGATCCCCGACCCTTTTGCGCCTTTTGGTGCGCATGAAATTGTCGGACCTAGCTTCTTAGCACCTGGCGAACAACCTCCCGTCCCGGTGCTGATCGTACCACAGGATTCGCCGGCTGAGGTGCTTCAGGATCTGGCAACTCCTGGTGGCACAGAGCGACCATCCATCGCGGTAGTGCAGGGGCTGCCGACGGCAGGCGCATTGCGTGAGCAGGCGCAAATGGTTGACGACCAGCTTAAAAATGAGCCAGAAGGCTTGCGGCTGCGGGTACGCATTGAGCGTTACGAGTCACTGGAAGAAGCCCTCCAGGCGATTGTAGATGGAGAAGTAGGGTCGGCTGTGGTGCAGTCAGACGCCTACGAGGCTGTGGCTGCCCAATTCCCGTCCCTGCGTGAGGCTGAAAGCATCATGGGCGATACCGCCACTGCGGGCAATTTCTTGATGGGAACCAACGAGCTCGGACAGGACGTCTTCAGCCGCCTGATTTGGGGTGCTCAAGTTGCTCTGGTGATTGGGTTCAGCGCCTCGATTGGAGCGCTGCTCATCGGTGTACCCCTTGGGCTCATGGCTTCGTTCGTGGGTGGGTCGCTTGATCGCTACCTAAGCCTGCTGATGGACAGCCTGTATGCTTTTCCAGGACTTATCCTGGCGATCGCCATAACGGCAGTTTTGGGTCCCAGTGTGTTTAATATCATCGTCGCCATCGCTGTAGTATATATTCCAACTTACTACCGCATCGTGCGCGGCCAGACCTTCTCAGTGAAAGAAGAGATCTATGTCGAAGCTGCTCACAGCATCGGTGCGCGCGGTATTGAGATTTTGAGGCGCTACATCTTCCCCAATGTAATCCCGTCGGTAGCCATCATCTTTTCGGTGAATGTGGCTGATGCGATACTGACAGGCGCGGGGCTGTCCTTCCTGGGTTTAGGTCTTCCACCGACGACCGCCGATTGGGGCATCGATGTAGCGCGCGGTCAGCGCTTCATCCAGTCAGCGTGGTGGCTGATCACTTTCCCCGGAACGGCGATCATGCTGGTGGTGCTGGCTTTTACATTGATGGGTGAGGGATTGATGGAGATATTCAACCCCAAACTCAGGGAGCGCTGATGCTAAAAGACACCTTATATTCTGTAAAAAATCTGACTGTTGACTACCGGACCCGGGCTGGTCCTGTCCGGGCGGTTGACAACGTCACGTTTGATGTTTTTCGCGGTGAAATCCTTGGCCTGGTGGGAGAATCCGGCTGTGGGAAGTCAACCTTAGGCAAGGCGCTTATGCGTCTTCAGACTGGACCAGTTGAGATCACCGGCGGGGAGCTGTTGTTCGATGGGCGGGACTTGATGACGCTATCTGATCGAGAGATGACCGATCTGCGCGGCGCCGAAATTGGTATGGTCTTCCAGGACCCGATGACCTCGCTCAA
>JAQBDA010000363.1:0-6197 GCA_032124675.1 Chloroflexota bacterium | reverse complement strand
ATCAAGAGTTTGGCTACAATTTAGGCATGGCATACCAGGCTCAGGATGATCTATTAGGGGTGTGGGGTGATGTGTCCGCCACCGGAAAATCTACTGAAAGCGACCTCGTCTCCGGAAAGAAATCCCTGCCCATAATCTATGCTCTCACCCAGAATGGTCCATTCGCCGACAGGTGGCGACAGGGTCCAGTCCGGTCTCAAGAAATTCCTGAGCTGGCACGCCTGTTAGAGCTTGAAGGAGCGCAAGCTTACACTGTTGAATGTGCAGAGTTTTTTACCAACAAAGCGCTGGGTGCGTTATCAGGTGCAGAGCCAGGCGGGCAGGCAGGCAAGATGCTATCTGAATTGGCGGGAAAGCTGCTGAAGCGAAATCTCTAACTGCAGTAAGGATTTGCAAGCTATATGCAGATTTTTGCGGGGGGTTATTAAACGAACTCTACGAAAACCTGGTTGCCCAATAACCTGCCATCTGCCGTCAGTCTGATCCTCTCCCCTTGATTTTCAACGACTTCTACCAAACCCCGGTTTTGCAAACTCGCAATCTGGCGTCTATACATGTCCCATATCGAAACCCCGAAACGGTTCTCGAATTCTTGTAAGGAAACGCCCTCGTCCACCAGACGCAAGCCCATCAGCATCACTTCACCCATCTCGGTCCGCCTGGTGACTGGCTCGATTGCAGCGGTTGCTGGTGTCACCGGGTAGGTACCACGATCAATACCGGCAGACCGATCTGTGAACGCGTTGACATAATCAAATGGCGAGGCAATGTTGGATATGTGGACTCCCTCTATAAATCCATGTGCTCCAGCACCATATCCCAGGAATGGGTTCATGCGCCAATATTGTAAATTATGCCGGCAGCTTAGAAGATTTCGATCACCATCATACCGTGCCCAATTGGAGATCTCGTAATGGACATATCCTAATCCTGCCAGGTAATCTGATGTCCATTCATACATATCTGCAGCAATATCTTCGTCCGGCATATTCATCAGCCCGCGCTCGACCCACCGCTTCATGGGTGTTCCCTCCTCGAGGATGAGCGAATAGATCGCCAGGTGCTCCGGTTTAAGGTTCGCTGCCTGTACCAGACTGTCTTGCCAGTTTGCTAAGGTTTGATTGGGTAGTCCAAAAATCAGATCGATATTGAGATTATCAAAACCCGCATCCCGCACCCACTTTACAGATTGGATCACATCGAACATATCATGCTGGCGCTCCAGCTGTTTCAGCTCAACAGGTCGAACAGACTGCATTCCCAGGCTCAAGCGATTGATGCCACATCGCCGGATTTTGCGCAGATATCCTGGTGTCAATGTCCCCGGATTTGCTTCTAGAGTGATTTCAGCATCCTCCCTGAGGTTGTAGTGCTCATGTATCTCATCCATTATCTGCTTGATATAAGTATCTGGCAGGAGCGATGGAGTGCCGCCTCCGAAAAATATGCTGCACACAGGCAATTGTCTGCCAGCCGTATTTCCAGAGTACCTGATTTCCTGGCACAGAGCGTGGATATAGGCTGGAATATGCGATTCTATACCCGCGTAGGTATTAAAATCGCAGTACGCACAACGGTGGCGGCAGAAAGGTATGTGCAGATAGATGCTGATTTCCTTCATCAGTGCGAGTATACCACTCTGAAGTTCACAGCAAGATTTTCTGGTATAATCCGCCAAGTCCAGGCCCGGCTCTTAGGAGCCGGACTGTAAATATAATTATGAGTCAAGAAACACCATCCAAACCAACCAGACTGTGCCCAACCTGCGGCACACGCCTCAGCGAAGATGCACCTCGCTGTCTGGTATGCGGAACAGACCTTACCAGCTCAGGCAAATCGTCCAGGCCTGCAAAGGCCGTTCAAGGCAGCCGCATACCGGTAATCACTCTCAATCTGCCCATCGCACTTGGACTGTTGGCATTATTTATCGCTATCGGCGCGTCACTGGTATACTTCGCAATGCGCCAGCCAACCGTCCAGGCTGTCGCCTCGACGAACACAGCTACCGTCACGATAACCGCTACCAGCACCGCCTCACCGACCCCGGTTACTCCGACCGTCACCAGCACACCAGTACCATCACCCACACCATTTTCATACGTTGTGAAGTTGGGTGATACTTGTTCAACGATAGCTTTCAACTTTGGGGTGTCCATCCAGAGTATTGTCCTTCTCAATGAATTGCCTGCGGCGTGCGACACATTGTTTGACGGGCAAACTTTGCTCATTCCCCAACCTACCCCCACTCCAACTGCTTTGCCTACCTCAACACTCAGCCCGGCAGATGCAACTGACGCAGCCTGCGCAAAAATCGAGTACACGGTCCAGGATAACGACACTCTCAGCAGCATCTCATTGAACTATGCGGTCCCGATCTCAGTGCTGAAATCCTACAATGGTCGTGTAAACGACACAGTACGCTCAGGTGAGGTTATCGTCATCCCACTTTGCGAGCGTGCAGCAACCCCCGGACCCTCACCAACACCCACTCCGCCACCACCCTACCCACAAGCCAACCTGCTCTTACCCGCGGATGGAGCTCCCTTTACAGTAAGTGATAATACGGTAACATTGCAATGGGCATCTGTCGGTACACTGAGGCAGAACGAAGCTTATGAAGTAACTGTGGTGGATGTTACCGAAGGTCTGGAACGTAAGCTGGTCGAGTATATGGGAGACACCAAGTTCATCGTCCCAGGCAGCTTCCGGCCCAGAGATGCTAACCCGCACGTCATGCGCTGGTGGGTGCAGCCAGTTCGCCAGGTTGGGACAGATGACGATGGCAACCCGATCTGGGAATCGGCAGGTACGCTCAGCAGCGCTAGAGTATTTACGTGGATCGGGGGCGGAGCACCAGCAGGCGCAACGCCAACTCCTTAAACAATATAACTCACGTCAGTTCGGGATACCGACGAAATGAAGTGACAGGTGTTGTTTATTGGCGGCGATGCCGCCAATAAACAACACCTGAGTCATTTTATAGCAAATTCACGTTAACTTGACTCTTAAAATAGTTACGGGCTGGAAAAATAACCAGCCCGTGCTTTATGGGATCGGCTAAAGCAGTAGACAGAATCGCCGTTATTGCTCCCTTATTGGTTTTTCTTTGCATCAGCTGCAATGGCTTCTAACATAGCGGTCGTGAGCGATTTTGGACGCTCCAGGGGCTGCCCTAAGGCACGTGCCCAGACTGCGTTCGTTGAAACGCCAAGTGCCCGCCCAACTCCGAACAGAACCGTATAAAAGTCAAACTCTCCGACACCATAATAATACTGCAGTGTGCCGCTGATCGAATCTACATTCGGAGCTGGATTTTTGGCCTTCCCCTGGTCAATCAGGACCTGCGGGACAACATCCCTTACTAACTTAGCGATCTGGAACAGCTCATCATCCGGCAGATACTTCAGAGCGAAATTATACTGGGCGGTATAGCGTGGATCGGGGATGCGCAGCACGCCATGTCCATATCCTGGAATGACCTGACCCGCGTTTAGTGTGTCCCAGGCAAACTGGCGCAGCTCATCCTTGCTTGGCACTCCTTTGAACATCTCGTGTGCAGTTAAAAGCCAACGGAGCGATTCCTGGGTCGCAAGTCCATGCAGGGGTCCAGCCAGGCTGTTCAGACCAGCGGAAAACGCAAAATAAATATCTGAGAGGGTCGAAGCAGCCAGGTGGGTGGCGTGTGAGCTGGCATTCCCGCTCTCATGGTCGGAGAGCAGGATGAAATACAACCGGGAAAGTTCACTGTACCCAGGATCGTCGATCCCCATCATATATGCGAAATTTGCACCATAATCCAGGTCTTCTCGGGGAGTAAAATAGCCACCACCTTTATATCTTAACCGGTAGATCATTGCCGCCAAAACTGGCAATTTGGCGGTCAGATCCAGGCTGTCCTCCAGCATGGGTTCCCAATATTCGCTTTTTGACATGCCTTCTCGATATCTGCTGGTAAAAACCGAACCATGCTGTAGCGCAAGGATAGCTGACGAAAAAAGCAGCATCGGATGCGCATCGTGTGGCATCGCTCGCAGTACATCGATAACGAACTGAGGGATTTCCCATCTACGCTTCCATTCATTCTCAATTTCAAGTGCATCTTCGGTGCTGGGCATTTCTCCGAGCAGCAGCAGATAATACAAGCCTCCGACATAGGGCATCTCTGCCCCCTCAGGCTTCGGGAGTTTTGAAAGAACTTCTGGAATGGTAAGCCCTCGGAAGCGTATCCCTTCGTTCGGATCTACATAGGAGATATCGGTCACCAAGGACTTTACACCGCGCATTCCCCCATACACCTGGGCGATATTGACATCACCAACCTTTACATCACCACTCTCTTCAATCAGCTTATCCACTCTGCTGCGCCATTCAGGAAGCTTTGCAGCTAGTTTATCTTTTATTGTCATCCCATACTCTCCGAATTAGATTTCGAGTTTTTTAATATTTTCCAAGACACCTTCTGCAGATGCCCTTAAAGCAGCCTGTTCTTCATCCGATAAATTGTACTCCATAACCTTTTCAACACCTTTCCGACCTAGCTGCACCGGGACACCGAAGAATATATCCCGCAATCCGTATTCGCCCTGCAAGTACGCCGCCGCTGGGACAATCAGGTGCTTATTTTTTAATATCGCCGCGACCATCTGAGTAATTGCAATCGAGGGCGCATAAAATGCACTGCCGGTCTTCAACAGGCTGACGATCTCTCCTCCGCCTTTCCTGGTGCGCTCGACAATCGCTGCCAATCTCTCGGCGGATAGAGCCTGGTTGAGAGGAACCCCTGCAACATTCGAATGCTGGGTGAGCGGCACCATATCGTCTCCATGACCACCCAGGACATAGCAGTGGACATTTTCAACACTCACGCTCAACTCTGCTGCGACGAAGGCTCGCATACGGGCAGAATCCAGAATTCCCGCCTGACCAACTACACGATATGGAGGCAGCTTGGCAACCTTCATCGCCAGATATGCCATCACATCTAATGGGTTGGTTAATATCACGTAAATAGCATCTGGAGAGTATTTGATCGTCTCTTCGGTAGCTTTACGGACAATCGCAGCATTCGCCGCCAGCAAGTCGTCACGGCTCATGCCTGGTTTGCGCGGTAATCCCGCTGTGATAACAACTATATCAGAGCCGGCAGTAGCATCGTAATCATTGCTGCCCACGATCATGGCATCTGAGCCAATTACGGGCATGGCCTCCAACAAGTCTAACGCTTTTCCTTGCGGCATTCCTTCCACAATATCTACCAGCACGATATCGGCAATCTCGCGTTCTGCCAGCCAGTGAGCTGTGGTCGAACCCGTCATGCCTGCACCGATGATGGATACTTTATTCTTCATGCCTTGTTTTCTCCGTGTTTGATCAGCTTGTATTCTGTGGTAATCGCCGAGAATTTGATAATTTCCAGCAATTACTATTCGACAATCATCGAAATAGATTGCCCTAGGGTTGTCTTACTATTAAAAGCTAAGGTTTCGCTGTTTCAACCAGTGGTTTCGGCAATGCCGATGCAGAACTTTCTTCGATATAATGTATCGCTTGCATGGCTGCCGCCGCACCCATTCCTGCGGAGGTGATAACCTGCCGAAAATGGGGATCGGCAATTTCTCCGGCTGCGTACACCCCAGGAACACTGGTACGCATCATATTATCGACAATTATATAACCCTGTTTGTCTATCTCCAACAGACCTTTGAAAATTTGGGAGTTTGGCCTATGACCGATGAAAATAAATAGACCATCAGTCGGATGTTCTCTTTCCTCACCGCTAATATTGTCTTTGAGGCGTATGGTTTTCAGTGCATCCTCACCGGTGATTTCTGTAACGACCGTATTCCAATCGAAGCTGATCTTAGGATTTTCCATGGCTCGATTCTGTAATATCGCCCCTGCCCTGAGCTCATTTCGGCGGTGTATGATGGTTACAGATTTCGCATAACGAGTTAAAAATATCGCTTCTTCCAAGGCGCTGTCCCCGCCTCCAACCACTGCAACATCTTTATCTTTGAAGAACCAACCATCACATGTAGCACAGTAAGATACCCCGCGACCGGTGAGCTTCTGCTCACCGGGGACATTCAATTGGAGTGGTGTCGCTCCGGTTGTGATAATCAACGAGTCAGCAAGATAATTACTGTTATAAGTCTTTACCAGAAAAGGTCTTTGGCTGAGATCAACTTCCGTCGCGG
>JAQBDA010000362.1:0-38333 GCA_032124675.1 Chloroflexota bacterium | reverse complement strand
GCTTAAAAACAGTAAACCCCTACACGCCAGATATAGGGGTTTGTTGTAATCTACCACCACATATTGTGTTGTCAGGCGCCCCCGGCGGGACTCGAACCCACAACCTACTGCTTAGAAGGCAGGTGCTCTATCCATTGAGCTACAGGGGCCAGAACTCGGCTATTCTGAGCAGGGGCGAATGCCCTTGTAGACACGCGCCCCGGCCAGCGTGCGCAGGATGGTTTCCGCCGGTCTCCCCACCCGGTCGCTGAGCTCCAGCGGGGTCAGGGGCATATTGCCGTTGGCGAGGAATATGCGGAATACGGCATCCACCAGCGTGGAATGCTCGGGGATGAACCCCGGCTGCCGGGCACAGTGGGTAATGAGCACATGCTGCAAGCCATCCACGCGCTGGACTTCAGCGGTATCCGGGTCTATCCAGTCCACTTCCTCATCTACCAGCATCTCTCCGAAGGCTTGCTGGTGCTCCGGGCACAGGTTGCTGCGCAAGAAGACGCGCCAGCTGCGGTCGCTCTTGCGCCACCAATCGAAATCGATATGGAAGCCAGTCTGAAGAGTTGGCTTGATGAGACTAAAACGTTTCCCTTCTATCAACTAACCCCTCCTACTACGGTCCTCATGCTGGCTCAGAATCAACAAACCGGAAGTGCAGGTCACCCACGTGCGCAAACCAGGGACGGGAAGCAAGCAGCGCGAAGAGCGGCCCGGGCGGCATGCGGCGGACTACGTTGAGCGCGGCGTACAGCTCGCTAGCATGCACGTGCCCCTGGGGGTTGAGCTTTGCCAGCTCTTTGACCGTGTTCACCACGACCCTTTCGAATGGCGGTCGTTCCTTGCTCATCCGCTCCCACACCTGGTCGATCGCACCCGCATCGGGGATGGCGATCACCATGCGGTCATCAAAGGTCGAGGAGACATTCTGTTTAAGCATCGCATATACCAGCCCCCCATCCGAGCCGACCAACACGGTGCGGATCCATTCCCGGCTTGTGCGGCGTGAATCGCTCATGACGATCACCTCGCCGGGCTTCTCACCGCGCTGTACGTTGATCAAGCTGCCGGGCTGGAGGTTCTGACCATCGTACCATTCGCGCAGTCCATACACATAACGCTTTTCGCGCACAACCCAGGCGGGGAACCGGTCGCCTGTCTCTCCATCGACCAGGGTAAATTGAATGCGCGGCGCCTCGTATGCCGTAGGGAACAGATGCCGCAGCCGCGAGGAGAGCGGCATGCTGCCAGCCCGCCAGTGCGGGTATATCAGGCGTATTTCCACCTCATCCAGATGGCGGCTCCTCTCTTCAAGCGGAGAGAGCTCATCATCCAACTCCCGCTCCAGAACAAGCATGTCCTCGGTCAATAATGGGCGCTCGTAATCCATCCCGGCATAACGCAGGAACAGCGGCGGCTCGAGGACTTCGGGGGGCTCGAGGCGCTGCAGGAACCACAGCACCTTACCGGCAGGCCCGACCTCATCGAAGCGACCGTCATCCTGAAGGGCAAGATCCATCGAGAACTCGAGCAGCTTAGGGTTGACATTGGCGCTGACCTCGACCTGTTCAATAAGGTCTTTTGTGGGCAATGGACCTCCGCCGGCCATATCCAAGACCGCTTCGGCGAGATTCAAATGCCCGATGTTAATGTCCACCAACAAAGCACGCGGGAACCAGCGACCGGCGATGCGTACGAAATCCGGATTGGTCTCCAGGTCCTGTTCCAGCACATCCACCAGGTCATCGGTATAATTTTCCAGCACGTAGGAGGCATCCAGGTTAACGTCTTGGATCTCCATTGCCGGCAGGTCGTTCAATTTATGCTCACCCAGCCCGGCGGCATACTCGCGTTCGTCACCATCTTCGAAGCTCACTTTGATGACCTCGAAACTACCCACATCCGGATTCTGCCCAGGACGAACAGCAACCACCTTGCCCTTGCGCCAGTTCAGCGCTGGGAAAACAAGCGCCTGTTTGTTCTTAAAAGTTTCAACGGGGCGGTAAATGTCCCCGCCGGAGCTGCGCTGCTGCTCAATCTGCTGTTTCTCCAGCTGGATGCGCTCCTGCACCAGGATCTCAACCAGCTCCAGAGTAGTCATTGGTAATTCAGATTCGAGTAAAAAATTGTAGATATATTCTGTGTCATGTTCAAGAAGTTCGAGGCTTTCCCAATAATCTTCTCGAAGCGACAGTGTTGCTGTTGCCATGATCGTTCATTACCTCTGTTTATATGATATAGGACTTACGCAGCTGGTTGAAGGGCGGGGACGCGAGTACCTGGCGGGTGATGCCCGTCCGCACACCCCCACACGATGACTGTGTAATCGATATGCAGTATTCTATAGAGAATATTATACTCGATAGATATATTTAGAAGTTACACAGTTCAGGGGAACCAGGCCACACTCTCCGCCAACTTCGTAAGCCCTTATATTATAATTCCCTTGAACGCTGCCGGGCAGTGGACTTCGAGCCTGATGGCAGAATGCAGAAAAACGGAGCAAGCATGGCTAAAGAACAATGGGAAGCTGTTGACCAGGTTGGCGGAGAGCTGCAAGGGGAGATCCTCCGGGGTTTGTTGGAAGCCCAGGGGATTCCGGTATTAATGTCCCAGGAAGGCGCCGGCAGGGCGATTGGTCTGAATGTCGGTGCCCTGGGCGAAGTCCAGATCCTTGTCCCCACCAGCCATAAATCCCGAGCGGAGCAGGTGCTCCGGGATTACTACGCAGGCAAGTATGAGGACGAGCCAGAGCTGGATACCGGCGAGGAAGAAAACAATCAGGGATAGACCCTTTTCAGCCAATCCAATGGGTCCACCTGGACACCGCCCGCCCAGACCTCCCAGTGAAGGTGCGGTCCTTCGACCCGTCCTGTGCCCCCCACAATTCCGATCACCTCACCAGGTTCCACCCGGTCCCCGACGCTGACCTTCAAATCAGATTGGTGCATATAGGCTGTATAAACACCCCACCCATGGTCGATCACGGTAGCATTGCCGCGCACGGTCAGCGGACCGGCGAAGACCACCACCCCGGCTGCGGGAGCATAGATCCTGGTCCCCGAGCCTCCAGCGATGTCCAGACCAGTGTGGAATGCATTGTACGGACCGCCGTTATAAGAGCGCCGGTTGCCGTACATCGAAGTCCAGCACTCGTTCGTCTCCAGGCAGAAGTCCTCGTCCAGGGGGGATGGCAGGCGGAATTTGCCGGACCACAGCCGGTCTGGCGTGGCGGTATCGGTCAGGGCATTCCACTGTGCATCTTCAGGGCGAGTGACTGCAGGGTCTATCGTTGTAGGGTTGACGGTCAGCGGCTGGTCATACGGATAATCAACCGTTTGCAGCGGGATGTTCTGGGTGTAGATGAACGGCGTGCCATCCCCCAGGGTGCCCGAGATGGTCAGCGGGTAGAGCCCGCTTTCCATCAACGCATGCACCCCATGGATGGCAGTATAGGTAGAAGGGCTGTCCTTGAAGATATTTACCGGACGACCCAACAACCAGCCTTCGAGGCTCAAGTCTCCGCTTCCAGACAGCTTGATGGCAGTCGTCTTGCCCTGCAGGAGCGGCAGACCGTCGATCTCCACCGCCTGGATCTCATCCGGCAGCCCTCCCGGACCGCCGCCGGCAGCCGATGTCAGCAGCACATCGCCGGGCAGCGCCTGCCAGGTACCGGCGAGAGCGTTATCGCGCACAACCTGCCAGGGATTGACACCACGCAGGACCGAGAGCTCTAAGAGGGACTGGTCATTTCCCACTATAGCTCGTCCGGTCTCGGTGATCACAGCGCTGCTCTGCGGCAGCACCAGCGAATAGCCTGCGTACAGCTCCGCCGGGCTGGAGAGGTGGTTCAGCCGACCCAGCAGCTCGCGCTCGATCTTATAGCGCCGGCTCAGGCTGCGCAGGTTCTCTCCATATGGCACTGCCTGGGTGACCAGCTCCCCGGAGATGCCTTCCAGCCCAGGGATGAGCAGCCGGGTGCCAACCGGCACCTGGTTCGGATCCTGAATTGCGTTCAACTGCACCAGGTCAGCCAGCGGAACGCCGAAACGCTGGGCGATAACCCACAGGGCATCCCCTTCCTGGACGACATACACCGGCCTCTCCGGTTCGCCTTCCTGAGCAGCTGCCCGGGTGTACGGCAAACATAGCATAATGACCAGCAATGCCAAAGCTGCCAGGGCAGAGACCGGCACAAGCCAGCGTTTATTGTACGGGGTACGGGTGAAACTCAACCAGATCTCCAACTCGAAAATCATCGATCCTGTCTGCGGATAATTCCAGCACATACCTCGCCGGGTTGACCGGTACGTATACCGGTCGCCAGCGGCGTGCCAGGCGGATATCGACCACATTATACGCCGAATTGATCCAAACGACAGACAGGTCGATCATTACGAACATCATATGGATCGAAGTGTTTACCCGGCTGTCATCCTTCTGCACCAGCAGCAGCCCTTTCTCATGCGCAAGCGTCCGCCGGAAGGTCAAGCCCCTGAGTTGGCAGAGGAATGATTCGCAATATTCGGCTTCGATTGGGGGTACCTGAGGCCGGGATTGATTAGAAACGAGAAGCTGCTGCATACAAGATGTACTTACAGACGAATCCGCTACGGGTGATGCAGCTTGAAGGATAATTCACTCA
Source organism: Chloroflexota bacterium (assembly GCA_032124675.1). Lineage (GTDB taxonomy): Bacteria > Chloroflexota > Anaerolineae > Anaerolineales > UBA4823 > JAQBDA01. The sequence goes on along the minus strand of JAQBDA010000362.1, from coordinate 33,697 downwards.
TCATCAATACCTGCTCTGAGAAAGATCACGCCCCCTTATTCAGCACCTTGTCGATACTATCGATCAGCTGCTGCGGGCTGAACGGTTTCGAGATATAATCATCTACTTTGGCGATATGGATGCCCAGCACTTTATCGATATTCTGAGCCTTGGCTGTGATCACGATCACCGGGATATCTTTGGTCGCTTCACTGGCTTTCATCTGCTGATAGACCTCCCAACCATCCATGTCGGGCATCATCAGGTCCAGCAAGACCAGGTCGGGAGCGTCGGCATGGATGCTATCCAGACCCACCTGCCCCCCTGTAGCGCCTTTTACTTCGAAGCCTTTGCGGTTCAAGATCAAGCGTACCAGATCGATCATTTCCTGCTCATCTTCGATATAAAGAATGCTTTTACCTGTTCCGCTCATTCGGATCTCCAGAAATCCACATCACAATTTTTAAGCACACCAAGTTTACCACAGTCAATATTCGCTAGATACGATCTCCCCCGGTGCTAACACAGGTGTAAGCCCTTGCCACACCCCACCCGCTAGGCTATAATTCAATTCAAGCCGGATTTACGATAAGCTTCCTGTGAAACGTGAAAGCTGGTTCACGTTTCACGTTTCTTGTAAGGGGACCGGCAAGTTCAGCTCCTTCGAACGTTATCCGAAACTGTAAATATATTTACTGCGAGGCAATGATTATGATCGATGTAAATGTTCTGCGTAAGGGTGTGACCTTCGAGTTGGATGGTGATCTGTTCAAAGTATTGGATTACGAACACCACAAACCCGGACGGGGTAAAGCCACCATACGCATCAAAGCGCGCAATCTCCGCAGCGGAGCCACACTGGACAAATCTTTCATCTCGGGCGACCGCGTGCAGGATGTGCGCCTGGATTACCACAACGTCCAGTACCTGTATTCTGATGGCGATCTCTATCACTTCATGGACCTGGAGACTTATGAACAGCCTGCCATTCACGCGGATATCCTTGGAGACAGCACCTTGTACTTAAGGGAAGGTCTGGAAGTCAAGCTAACCTTCTACGAGGGTGAGCCGTTGGATATCGATCTGCCGACTTCTGTTGATCTGCTCGTCACCAAGGCTGGAATTGCCGTGCGCGGCGATACAGCCACGGGAGTTACCAAGAAAGTGACCACCGAGACCGGTGTGGAAGTCCAGGTTCCAAATTTTGTCGAAGAAGGCGACCGAATCCGTGTCGACACGCGTTCCGGCAGCTATATCACCCGGGTGTAGCCTGGCGGACGCAGCCGGTCTAAAGAAACTTACTGTTACCAAATAATACAATCCCATGCGAACTCCTGCAGGAAAAGAATGCCGATATTTTTACGGGGATTATTACCGCGGCCGCAAGGACGAGGAATGCCGTCTTTTAGATGATGTCTCGCCCCCCCTGCCCTGGAAACCAGACCTGTGCACTACGTGCCCGGTCCCGGAGATTTTACTGTCCAACGCTTGTTCGCATCTAATACTGCGACCGAGGTTGATCAGACCCTTCCCATTTATTAAACAGCAGGTGCAGGTCGATGCACATTGTTCTAAAAACCATCGCTCCGATTTCGATCCCCATATCGGCTGCGGTGAATGCCATCCGCTCCCACCGGCGTTCTTGAATGAGGATACCTCACCCCTGGATATAACGTGACGATAACTTTTTTACTTGATATGGACGGAACCTTGCTCGACAATTCCGTCCGAACTTTTGTGCCTGCCTACATGGCAGCATTTGCCAGGCATCTGGCAGCACTCGTCGATCTCAAGCGGTTGAACGAAGCCTTGCTGACATCGACCAGGCAGATGATCCTGAATCAGGATCCGGGTTGCACCCTGCAAGATGTATTTGACTCGAATTTTTACCCACGTGTTGGAATATCGCGCGCTGAATTAGCTCCGGTACTGGTCGAGTTCTTCGCCGATGTGTATCCTGATCTTAAATACCTCACCGGGCGCAAACCTGAAGCGATCGAGTTCGTACAGCAGGCCTTCGAACGAGAGTACCGGGTGGCTGTTGCCACAAACCCACTGTTCCCACTGACAGCTATCGACCAGCGGCTGGAATGGGCCGGGCTGTCACCGCGGGAATACCCCTTTGCGGTGGTGCCGGGAGCCGAGAATGTACATTTTGCCAAGCCTAACCCGGCCTTCCTGGCGGAGCTGTTGGCGGTTATGGGATGGCCGGAAGGACCAGCCATCATGGTTGGTGATGACCTGGATAACGACATCCGCTGTGCGCAAGCCCTTGGTCTTCCTACATATGCTGTTGCCTCCCACTATGGTGACCACCCTCGTGACCACAATGTTGACGCCCACCTCTCCCCAGCGCCGCATGGCTCGGGAAGTTTGAGCGAGCTGCTGATTTGGATCGATTCCGTCCCTGCTGATGAGCTGAAGGCAGATATGAGCGGCCCCTCAGCCCTGCTGGCAGTGCTGCGCTCCACAGCTGCCGCGCTCAACACTCTGTGCAGGCAGATCGCAACCGGTAGCTGGAACCAGCGACCACAACTGGATGAGTGGAGCCCGGTGGAGATACTCTGCCACCTGCGGGATGTGGAGCAGGAAGTAAACCTGCCCCGCCTGAACAAGGTCCTTGGAGAGCCTAACCCCTTTATCCCCGGTCAGGATACCGACGCGTGGGCACAAGAACGAACCTACCTGGACCAGAACGGCGAACTGGCACTCATCAGCTTCGTCTCTTCCCGCATGCAATTGATCGAGATGGTCTCCCGGCTGGATGAATCAGATTGGCAGCGACCGGCACGGCACGCGATCTTTGGCCCGACCAACCTACAGGAGCTCGTCAGGATAATCACAGGTCACGACCGGCTCCACATCCGCCAGCTCTACTCGATCATCAACCCTCCCGCAACAGACAGCCCGGCCGGGTAGGGAGAAAAACAAGCGCCTCATCATCCCAATCTGCCATCCATCAAGCCACTGGCGTCAATATATATGTGAATCTGTGCAGTTCATGGTGGAAAGAGGTGTATTTGAGCGAGCGATAACCGCCCAAACACTCCTATCCTGCCTCCAATTGTACAAGCCTATACATAATAAAAAAGGTCTAACTGGGTGTTGTTTATCGCCTCCCTTATGCAGGGATGGTGTTATGACTACCAAGGCGATCCCGAACTCAGGCCATCTGCAATGAGGGCCATAGTCAATACAACGATGGGAACGTCTTCTGAACAGGAGAGCATATGCGCAAACGTGTCGTAATTACTGGTCTTGGATGCGTCAGCCCGGTCGGGAATGATGTGGGTACTCTATGGTCGAATATCATCGCCGGCAACTCCGGGATCGACTATATCTCGCGCTACAAGACTGATGAATACAAGATAAAAATTGCAGGCGAAGTCAAAGACTTCAGCGGTGAGGTAATGTTCGGCAGCCGGGAGGCGCGGCGCATGGATCGGTTCACCCAGTTTGCTCTGGCATCGTCACTGCAGGCTGTCGAGAGTGCCCGGCTTGAAATCAGCGATGCCAATCGCGACCGCATCGGGGTGATCATCGGGACTGCAATCGGCGGTATGGAGACCCTTTTCGAGAACATGAAGGCCTTTATCCACAAGGGGCCCTCACGAGTAAGCCCGTTCATGGTCCCCATGATGCTGCCGGATACTGCCGCCGGTATGGTCGCCATCCACCTGGGGGTACGCGGACCGAACATGGCGGTGGTTACCGCCTGTGCAACGGGAACCAACGCAGTGGGTGAAGCAGCAGAATCCATCCGCCGCGGCCAGGCAGACGTGATCCTGGCTGGAGGTGCAGAAGCGGCTGTGATCCCGCTCGCCATATCAGCCCTGGGTGTCATGACCGCCCTGTCTTCACGCAACGACGACCCGCAGCACGCCTCCCGACCGTTCGACCGAGACAGAGATGGCTTTGTGATCGGGGAGGGCGCCGCGGTCCTGGTGCTTGAATCGCTGGAACATGCACTTGCCCGCGGTGCCACGATCCTGGCGGAAGTAAACGGATATGGCAGCACGAACGATGCGTATCACATCACCGCCCCGACCGAAAACGGGGATGGCGCGGCTTTGTGCATGCAGAACGCGCTGGCAAATGCTGGCTTTGAGACGGACAAGATCGACTATATCAATGCCCACGGCACAAGCACCATGCTCAACGATAAAAGTGAGACGAACGCCATTAAATTCGTCTTTGGCGAGCTAGGCTACCAGGTCCCGATATCATCCACGAAATCGATGACCGGGCATCTCTTAGGTGCATCCGGTGCAGTGGAAGCCCTGATTTGCGTCAAGGTCCTGGAAGAACAAATCCTGCCGCCGACGATAAACTACGAAAACCCCGACCCGGATTGTGACCTTGATTACGTGCCAAACACTGCCCGCCGGGCGGATGTCACGCATATCATGAGCAATTCATTCGGATTCGGCGGGCATAACGCCACGATAATCATCAGCCAATACCCAGGAGTGTAAGATATGACCAGGTATGCACATATCACCGGCTGGGGGATGGCTGTTCCTGACAAAATCCTGACAAACAAAGACCTTGAAGCCATGGTGGATACCAACGATGAGTGGATCGTATCCCGCACCGGGATACGCGAGCGACGCATCGTCAAGGAAGATGAGACCACCGCTTCGCTGGCTATCGATGCCTCTTTGCGGGCGCTGTCAGTTGCCAACCTGCCTCCACAAAAGCTCGACCTGATCATAGTCGCCACTTCTTCGCCCGAATATATCTTCCCGGCAACTGCCTGCCTGGTGCAAGACCAGATCGGCGCGGTAAACGCGGGCGCCTTCGACCTCTCGGCAGCCTGCTCGGGTTTCATCTATGCCTTGAATATGGCGACCCAGGCGATCTGCTCCGGCGCCATCCGCAATGCCCTGGTGATCGGATCGGAGACCCTTTCCCGCATCATCAACTGGCAGGACCGCAACACCTGCATCCTGTTCGGGGATGGTGCGGGAGCCTTTGTGCTCCAGGCTAACGACACCCAGGGTGGGTTGTTGTCTGCGGTGATGCGTTCGGATGGCTCCGGAGGTAGTTCTTTGATAGTGCCAGCCGGGGGGAGCAAAATCCCTGCCAGCTACACAAGCGTCGACCAGGGATTGCATTACATCCAAATGAATGGGCGTGAAGTCTTTCGTTTTGCTACCCGGGTCATGGCGAGTGCCAGCCAGGAGGCGGTAGAGAAAGCTGAGCTTAAGATGGATGATATCAGCCTGATCATCCCCCACCAGGCGAACTCGCGCATCATCGAAGCTGCTGCCCGTGGCCTGAATTTCCCGCTCGAGCGGGTTGTCATCAATGTGGATCGCTACGGAAATACTTCCACCGCGTCCATACCAATCGCTACATGCGAAGCTATCCAGGATGGCAGGTTGAATCCCGGTGAGAAAGCTATTTTCGTCGGGTTTGGAGCCGGGCTCACCTGGGGAGCGGCGGTTATCCAATGGACCGGACCACTGCCCGCCAGGCGCAAGATCCGTCCCAGGAGCCTGCGCATCTGGGCCAAGATCCGCTCCGCTCTGCGGCGGCTGGTGCGCAAGATCGAGGGCAAGATCTGGAAGGGTTATTTCTAACAACCTGCTGTATATAGTGAAAAAGGGCTGGCGATGCCAGCCTTTTTCATTTATCAAATAACGTTAGAACGTCGTTAGAATTCCATATTTTGCTCTTTTTCAGCTACCAGCCAAGGGAATAGGTTGGTATAATCATAATTAATATCCGGATTCGCAATTTATATTTGGAGGTTTCAGTGAATCCAACTCGAAACAGGTCTTCAATAATATACCTGCTGCTGTTTATCGCCATTATCGTGATGGTTGTCTATAACTTCCAGCAGCAGTCAACAACACCAGATATCCTGCCTTTCAACCAGGTCGCCACAGATGTGCAAAGCGGAGTTGTCGATCGGATTGTAGATGACGACAATCGCCTGAAGGTGATTTATTCGGACGGTACGGAGCGGGCATCGCAGAAGGAAGAAGGCGCAACCCTGATCGAACAGCTCGTCGCGCTGGGCGTCTCTCCGGAGCAGCTCAATGCAGACCGCATCAAGCTGGAGATCAAGCCGCCAAGCGCCTGGCTGGGCATCGCCACAGCGTTGGGCTATATCCTGCCTTTCATCATCCTGGCGGGCGTTTTCTGGTTCGTTTTCCGGCAGGCGCAGGGCAGCAACAACGCCGCCCTCTCTTTCGGTAAATCTCGCGCTCGCATGTTCACTGGCGACCAGCCGACAGTCACATTTGAAGATGTCGCCGGCGTGGAGGAAGCCAAGGAAGAGCTTCAAGAGGTGGTGGAATTCCTGCGCGAACCCGAGAAGTTTATCGCACTGGGGGCGCGTATCCCCAAAGGCGTACTGCTGGTCGGGCCTCCCGGCACGGGTAAGACCCTGCTGGCTAAGGCTGTCTCCGGCGAGGCCGGTGTGCCGTTCTTCTCGATCTCCGGCTCGGAATTCGTGGAGATGTTCGTCGGTGTAGGCGCCAGCCGTGTACGTGACCTGTTCGACCAGGCCAAGCGCCATTCGCCCTGTATCGTCTTCGTAGACGAGATCGATGCCGTCGGTCGCCAGCGCGGCGCCGGGCTGGGCGGGAGCCATGACGAGCGCGAGCAAACCCTCAACCAGATGCTGGTGGAGATGGACGGATTCGACACCGATACCAATGTCATCATCGTGGCTGCCACCAACCGACCGGACATCCTCGACCCGGCGCTGCTGCGCCCGGGGCGTTTCGACCGCCGTGTCATCCTGGACCGCCCGGATATGCGCGGCCGGGAGGCGATCTTGAAGGTACACGTCAAAGGCAAGCCGCTGGCTCCAGAGATCGACCTGGGCGTGATCTCCCGCTCGACCCCTGGCTTTGTTGGGGCAGACCTGGAGAACCTGGTCAATGAAGCGGCCATCCTGGCTGCCCGGCGCAACCGAAAAACCATCAGCCAGTCAGAGATGGAGGAAGCCATCGAGCGCGTCATCGCCGGTCCAGAGCGCAAGAGCCGCTTGATCAGCGAAGAGGAAAAGCGCATCGTTGCATACCACGAGGCCGGTCACGCGGTGGTGATGAACGCCATCCCCGAAGCCGACCCGGTGCACAAAGTTTCGATCATCGCCCGCGGCATGGCCGGAGGCTACACCCTGGCACTGCCGGAAGAGGACCGCACACTGATGGCACGTAAGAAGCTGATGGCGGATATGATCGGTTTATTGGGCGGCCGCGCGGCTGAGGAGCTGGTCTTCGACGATATCACCTCCGGCGCTTCCAACGACCTGGAACGGGTAACCCGCATGGCGCGCGCCATGGTCACCCGCCTGGGCATGAGCAGCCAGCTCGGCCCGATGGTATACGGGCAGAAAGAGGAGCTGATCTTCCTGGGGCGTGAGATATCCGAGCAGCGCGATTACTCTGAATCGGTGGCTCAGGAGATCGATAAAGAAGTTCGCAAACTGGTCAATGAGGCCCACGAGAAGGCGCGCGCCATCCTGCTGGAGTACCGTGAGAAGCTGGATGCAGTCGCCCGCCGCTTGCTGGAAGTGGAGACGATCTCGCGCGATGAGTTCGAAAGCATTTTCCCGCCACCGATCCCCAAGAACAGCGGCACGCCGATACCGATGGCAGCCTGACGCGGGCAATTTTTCAGATGATAACGTGAGACGAGGTGCGATTACTCGTTTCACGTTTTTATTTTTCACCACGGAGTTCACAGAGAGCGCAGAGATTTTATTGGTGAAAGGATTAAACTATTCACCACGAAGACCCGAGAGATATTTTAATTAATAGCTTGGAGTCTGGGTGGTGAAAAAATCTCACAACGTGAATTACAATTCGAAGAGTGCAGAATAACAATTATGGGTAGTCATGAGACTCAATCTTTAATCGATTACCGGGAAGCTTTGGAAGGAGTTGTGTTCCTCCCTCAGCCTGCGGCAGGCTGCCTGAGATTGGGCGACCAGGACCGGCTGGATTTCCTGCAGCGCCAGACCACCAACGACCTGGGCGGGCTGAGCACCGGACGCTCGGTGCTGACCGTGATGGTCTCGCCCACAGCGCGCATCCTGGATGTTCTGCAGGTCCTCGATAAGGGAGATGCAATCCTGCTCCTGACCCTGCCCGGGCACGGCGGAAACACCTTCCAATACCTGCGGCGGCGCATCTTCTTCAACGATAAAGTGCATCTGGAGGATGCCAGCCTGGAATTCAGCCAGATCGACTTAGAAGGACCGGGGGCGCCCGAGGCAATGAACAGCCTGGGGTTCGGAATGGCCCCACAGTTGGATGAGGTATTAACCATAGCTGATGGAACAGCCGTGATAGCAGTAGGAGTGCGTGGATTGACCGGTCTGGGTGTGCGGTTGGTGGTCCCCGCTGACATCGCCGGGAGCATCCACCAAACCCTGCAACAAGGCGGGGCAGAGCAGATCTCAACGGAGAGCCGTGAGATCTTGCGAATCGAAGCCGGGATACCCGGCGCGGGTGCGGAGCTGATCGAAGAATACACTCCGCTGGAGGCCGGCCTGAGGCATGCCGTCTCAGGAGAAAAGGGCTGCTACCCTGGACAGGAGGTGCTCGCCCGCCAGGTCGCCTACGACAAGGTCACTCGCCAAATGGTCGGCCTGCGCCTGGAGGCACCCGCCCCGCGGGGAACGCGGCTGTTGGCGGAGGGCGTACCGGTCGGCGAGATCACCTCGGCGGTCGTCTCACCGCGCTTCGGTCCAATTGCTTTGGGGGTGGTCAAGCGTCCGCATTTCGAGGTGGGGACACGCTTGACTTCAGGATCAGATGACCAATTGGAGGCAGAGGTAGTAGAGCTGCCGTTCCGGGAATAGATGAAGTAATCAATTTAACGATATTCAAGATAATAACGCTTGACGTTATTATTGTGCCGTGTTATTATGAGATTATGATAAAGAGCTTCGCCGACAAGGAAATCGATAGGCTGTTCCGGCGAAGGTTATCGAGAAAGCTAACGCAAGATATTCAACGCATAGCTCGCATGAAGTTGGAGATTTTAGATGCAGCCGAAGTTCTCGGAGATTTAACAATTCCGCCCGGTAATCGGTTGGAAAAACTGTCGGGAGATCGAAAAGGTCAACACAGCATCCGTATCAACAACCAATGGCGTATCTGTTTTGTGTGGCGCAATGGCGATGCTTACCAAGTTGAGATCGTAGATTATCACAAAGGTTGAGAGATGAACAATGATGTGCTACTAGCTCCGATCCATCCAGGGGAGATACTCCTGGAAGAATTCTTACAGCCACTGGGGATCAGCCAGTATCGATTGGCGAAAGATATCAGCGTACCTCCGCGCCGGATAAACGAGATAATTCACGGAAAGCGGGCAATCACGCCAGATACAGCATTGCGATTATCAAGATACTTTGGGTTGTCGGAACGTTTTTGGGTAAACCTTCAGGCCCGGTATGACCTCGAAGTTGTGAAAGATCGCTTGAAAGACCGTCTTGGTAAAGAGGTACATGTATATGCAAACGCCCTTGATTGAAATCGAGGGCTAATTCTTCTAATAAACCGGATAAATCGTGTCAGCACACGTTATGGCAGATAGGCGTTGAATGAATTCAACGTCTACCTCCCATAGCGTCCCATCAGCTCACCCTGGGCGAGGATATGACCTGCCATGGCAGCCTCCACATCCTCTTTCGTCGCCCCGGATTTTAGCCCCAGGGTCTGATCCAGCGCATACAGCTTGAAGTAGTAGCGGTGGTTCCTCCCTTTGGGCGGGCAAGGGCCGCCGTAGCCCAGGCGGCCGAAATCATTCTTACCGGCTGTCCCGGTCCCCGCCACCCCTTCCGGCAGCCCGTTCAGATCTGGCGGCAGGTCCACCAGCACCCAATGCACCCAGTCCCCGCGTGGCGCGTCAGGATCGTCGACGATCAATGCCAGGCTTACCGTCCCAGCCGGGATGCCGGACCAGCTCAGCGGCGGGGAGAAATCCTCACCATCGCAGGTGTGCCGGCGCGGGATGTTCCCGCCCTCCATAAAAGCGCTGCTGGTCAGTTGGATCGTCATTTCAGCACCTCCTTCATCCCCAGGTGCCGGCTGCGCGGTTTGGGGCGGCTTCAGGCACCCTGAAACGATCACGGCCAGGAATAACAAACTCAATCCCAAAATTCCAGTATGAGAATCCGTGAATATCCGCGTCATCCGTGTCCGAATATCGGGTTTCTATAAAGTCCACCAGATTAGGGTCACACCCCGATCAGGATCGCCCGGGCCGGGGCGCCGTCTGCTCCCGCCAGTTTGAGCGGCAAGCAGTACAGGCTGTAGCGCCCCTGCGAAACCTCGGATAAGTTGAGCCCTTCAATGATGACGATACCCGCCTTGAGCAGGATTTCATGGGTCGGCACCGGGTCATCGTACGTAGCAACGGATAGATAATCGACCCCCACCAGCTTCACCCCGCGCTCGACAAGAAATTCCGCGCCATCCGGGCTGATGGCTACAAAGTTCTCTTTGAAGGCATGGGCTGGCAATGCCGCCGCTTCTCCCCACAAGGCGGAGTTGCGCGTCTTGAAGATCAGCCGGCGGGTGCGCGGCGGGATCTCGGCTTTCTCCAGCACTTTGGCGGTGATCAGGTCTTCATCCGGCAGATTGAGCACATAAACACGCCCGGTCAGTGTTTTCAGGGATATCTGGTCTACGGTCTCCACATCCCCGCCCAGGAAATGGCGTTGGGCGTCGACGTGCGTACCGGTGTGGGCACACATGGCGATGCGGGTGACGTTGTTGGGTGCCCCGTCCTCCATCTTTACAAAACGCTCCACGACGATCGGTGGATCGCCAGGCCAGGTGGGCAGGTCGGGATGAACAGGCAGAGTGATATCGTAAATGCGCATAAATCCTCCTCATTTACAAAAAGTATAGCTTAGTGTTTTTGAAAATGCAACAACTTTCGCACAACTGGTGAGGCTGAGTGGATTTATTTTGGGTGGTGTGGGCTAGCTGCGTATGCTCACACGGTCAACCGTATATGTCTTCAACGCTCGCCTGTCGATGGTCACTCCCAGACCGGGTGCGGTGGGTACACTGATCGTGCTGTCTGGGTTCAGGCGGAAGGATTCGTTGGTGATATCCTGGAGGTAATAGCGCTCGGAGGCCGAGATATCTCCCGGCAGCATAAAACCGGGCAGGGATGCCAATGCCAGGTTCGCAGCCCGCCCGACATTGGTTTCCAGCATGCCACCACACCACACAGGCACATTCTGCGCCAGGCACAGGTTGTGGATGGAGAGCGCTTCGCTCAGACCGCCTACCCGACCGGCTTTGATATTGATCACGCGGCAGGCGCCCATCTCCAGCGCCTGGCGAGCGTGGCGCGCCGAGTATATGCTCTCATCCAGGCAGAGTGGGGTGCTAAATTCCATCTGCAGGCGGCTGTGGTCCCACAAATCGTCCTCCGCCAAGGGCTGTTCTATGAGCAGCAAGCCCAGGTCGTCCAGCGGCAGCAGAGAGCGAGCTGTCTCAAGTGTATACGCCGAATTGGCGTCCACCTGCAGGGCAGCGTCAGGGAAAGCCTCACGCACCGCCTGGCTCTCTATGATGTCCCTGCCGGGTTTGATCTTGATCTTGATGCGCTGGTAGCCGCTGGCAAGATACCCAGCGACCGTACGCACCAGGTCATCCGAGTTGTTCTGTATGCCAACCGATACACCGACCTGCACATGGTCAAAAACACCCCCCAGCAAATCGCGCAGCGAGCGGCCCTCGCGCTTGCCCTGCAGGTCCCACAGCGCCATCTCAAGCCCGGCTTTGGCAAGCGGGTGTCCGCGAATGGTGCGCACCATCCGCCGGTACCGAGCCGGGCTTTCAACCTTCACACCCAGGATTGACGGGGCGATGAAATCGCGCAAGATATGCCAGGCTGTACCGGCTGTCTCATAGGAATAGCCCGGATCGCGGTCAGCGACGCATTCCCCATAGCCGGTCAAACCCTGACTGGTGAGCTCGAGCAAAATACAATCTCGCTCAGTGACCCGACCAAAGGAGGTCTCGAACGGGGAGACGAGCGGCATCCGTAAATGGTATAAGGTGATGGACTCTATCTTCATGATTGCTTCTTGATCCTTGTGGGGCGACCTCAGCTGGTCAAACCGCAATTATAAAGTGCTTTCTCCGTGACTGAGGACATAGAAACTGCGCGGCTGTGAGCCGGGCAGGTAAACGAAATCGGTCACCAGGTAGCCCCGGGCGAATAAATCCTCACAGACTGCGCGGATGTGCAGCCGCCATTCCAAGGCAAGCCCCGGGTCTGCATCCTTCAAGGCGGAAAAGCCAGCCGGTATCTCCAGCAGCCAGATAGCGGGCTGGGCAATATCCGCGCCTGTTCCAGGGTCAGATTCCAGGCTTGCCGGGGATTGGTATGGGCCCGGCTGCGAAAAGTCGTCTGCGTCCATATGGGTTGGATTGAGCACCCGTGCGCCGGCTGCCAGGAAGTGGGCCAGATCCAGTGATGGCCGCGCCCGGCGGCTCAACCTCCTGGTCACTCGCTCGGTATTCACCCACCAGTCAACCTGGAAGCGGTCGGTGGGCAGCCCGATATTGATGTCATCGCGCAGCTCGCCGTATACCGATCGCAGGTATGTATTACACACCGCACCCAGACGGGTGATATTGAGGTGGGCGTTGCGGCTGAGCAGGGGATCGAACGTCCAGGTGATGCGGTCCAACCCCTGGTTGCGGACCATCTGCCATTGGGCTCGTTTAAGCGAATAGCCAATCCTCTGGTCGCGGTATGCGGGCAGCACACCCATCATATGAGAGCAGTGCTTGGGACGCGGCCCATCTGGCGTGGCGTAAAGACCGGGAAATCCATATACGAACCCCACCATGTGGGATGCCGCACCTGCGTCCTCGTCGAAGGCAGCAATGACCAGACCACCATTGTGGGATGCCGCGATCAGCATATGCGCGGGTACGATCTCCGTCTCACTGCCAGACCAAACCTGGCGCTGAAGATCCTCCACCGCAGTCAGATCGCCCGGGTCTTCTAAAACTCGCAGGAGTATATTCACCAGGAAACCCGATTCATCTTGACCGCCGGCGGAACAGGTCCCGCAGCAGGATGCCGCGCCAGTTCCCCTCCTGCAGATAATCAATATTCTGCGTTATACGCGCCGGCATCAGGTTGAATGCCCGCGGCACTGTATCCAGAGCACAGGTGCGGCTGATCGCTAGATAATCCAACCAGTACACAGAGCTGGGAAGGCCGGGAAAGACCGAGTCGAGGAACTGGGTCAGGTAGCGCATGTAGGGTGGGCGTGTATGCACCAGTCTGCGACGGATGCCGGTTTTCTGCATGACTATCTCGACCAGCTGGTTGAACGAGAAATATTCGGGACCGCCGACCTCATAGGTCTCATTGCGGGTGGTCTGATCTTCCAGCGCCCAGGTCAGGCAGACCACAAGGTCTTCCACCCAGATCGGCTGGAGCAAAGTCTTCCCATCCCCTGGCACCAGAAAGACATACGGCAGCGCATGCAGCAGTGCCGCCAACCCTGTGGTGAATCCATCCTCCGGTCCAAAAGTAATCGCCGAACGCATGATGGTGAAATCGATGCCGCTGCGGCGGATGAAATCTTCGGCGATGCCCTTGGCTTTGATCACCGGGTATGCCGAAGCCCGGTCAGCACCAAGATGGCTGACAAAAAATATCCGCTCGATTCCGGCATCTACGGCTGCATCGACGACAGCCCGTGTACCGTTGATATCGACATCTGACAGGCTGGCATACGGGCTGCCGCGCTCGACCCCGGCAAGATGATACAGAACCTCCACACCGACCATCGCCCCGCGCAGGCCGCGCTCATCCGTCAGGCTGCTTACTGCAACCTCGACCGGTACACTGCGCGGCAGTCTCGGAGTCCGGGCTGAGGGACGGACCAGCGTACGCACCGGATAGCCCGACTCTACGAGATTGCGCACCAATGCCCGGCCGATAAATCCCGTTCCGCCAGTGACCAGTATCATCGTGAAGGGATTATAGCATGCGCAGTAATACACAAACCGGATCGTGCAGCACGATCCGGTTTCTTGCAGGCTGGGGGCAAAGGATTCGAACCTCTACATACGGATTCAGAGTCCGCTGTCCTACCGTTAGACGAGCCCCCAGCGATCTGATCTAGTGCTCAAGGTTTACGCTTGAGCGAGCCAAATTGTACCATGAGTGGGTGCGAGCGTCAAACAATCGGGCGAGGCGGCAGACCGAATTTGTTATAATGAGTGGGAGTAATACGAGGTAGACATCTCTTTTTTTAGGACATGTTATGAGCGATACGAACAAAGATCCAGATACTGCACCTGACGAGTCACATTCGCCAAAAGACTTCGTGCGGGCAGCCGTTATGGAAGACCTGGAATCCGGGAGATACAACCAGGTACAAACCCGCTTCCCACCCGAACCCAACGGCTACCTGCACATCGGTCATGCTAAAGCGTTCTCCATCGATTTCGGCATCGCCCAGGAATTCGGCGGGAAATGCAATCTGCGCTACGATGATACCAACCCGGTCAAAGAGGATGTGGAGTATGTAGATTCGATCAAGGAGGATATCCGCTGGCTGGGATATGACTGGGAAGAGCGTGAATACTACGCTTCCGACTATTTCGAACAGCTCTACCAGTGGGCTGTCGAACTGATCAAGAAGGGTGTGGCTTACGTCGATGATCTGAGTGCCGATGAGATCCGCGCATACCGGGGTACACTCACCGAGCCTGGCAAGAACAGCCCGTATCGCAACCGGACGGTAGAAGAGAATCTGGATCTATTCGAACGCATGCGCGAGGGCGAATTTCCCGATGGCACCCGGGTGCTGCGCGCCAAGATCGACATGAGCTCCGGCAATATGAATATGCGCGATCCTGTGATGTACCGCATCCTGCATGCCACCCACCACCGGACCGGTGATGACTGGTGCATTTACCCGATGTACGACTTCGCCCACGGGCAAAGCGATTCGATCGAAGGGGTATCCCATTCCCTGTGCGACCTGGCGTACGAAGATCACCGCCCGTTATACGAATGGTTCCTGGACGAGCTGGAGATCTTTCATCCCCGGCAGATCGAATTCGCACGACTGAAGCTATCGTATACCATCCTGAGCAAGAGATTCTTGAAACGGCTGGTAGATGAGGGATACGTGGGCAGCTGGGACGACCCGCGGATGCCTACGCTCTCTGGCATGCGCCGGCGTGGGTATTCACCGGAGGCGATCCGCGATTTCATCGACCGGGTGGGGGTAGCGAAAAATGAGGGCGTTGCCGATATCGCTTTGCTGGAACACTGTATACGCCAGGACCTGAACCTGCGCGCCCGGCGAGTGATGGGTGTGCTCGACCCGCTGAAGGTCGTCATCGACAACTATCCCGAAGACTTGGTCGAGGAGATGGAAGCTGTGAACAACCCTGAGGATGCCTCGAAAGGGACCCGTAAGGTACCATTCTCACGCATCCTGTATATCGAGCGGGATGACTTTCGCCGTGAGCCGCCACCGAAATACTATCGTCTGGCACCGGGGCGTGAGGTGCGCCTGCGCTACGCTTATTTCGTCCGCTGTGCGGATGTCGTGGTAGACGAGCTTACCGGTGAGGTGCTCGAAATTCACTGCACATATGATCCGGAGACCCGGGGCGGAGATGCTCCGGATGGTCGCAAAGTAAAAGCGACCCTGCACTGGGTGTCGGCCGCCCATGCAATCCCGGCCGAAGCACGCCTGTACGACCGCCTGTTCTCGAAAGAGGACCCATCCGACCTGGACGAGGGGGAAGAATTTATCGATTACATCAACCAGGACTCATTGGATATAATCTCCAATGCCATGGTTGAGCCTGGTCTCAGGTCTGCCCATCCGGGAGAGATCGTGCAGTTCGAACGGCAAGGCTACTTCTGTGTTGATCCGGACACAACAGATGAGAAGCTGGTCTTCAACCGAACGGTCTCATTGAGAGATACCTGGGCAAAGATCCAGCAGTCTATGCGAGCGAGCAAATAACATAAACGACCCGCCTCCCGGCGGGTCGTTTTACAAACTGATGTTACGCAGTTCCTGGGGAAATAGGGGGTGTTTGAGCGGGCGATGCCCGCCCAAACACCCCTACCATCCCGCCTAGAGCGTAACGTCTATTAATAATATCAAGGGCTTACGCAGTTGGAGGGGAAGATAACAGCGTGGCTACGTTCGCAATGCGCTCCAGCACTTTATCTCTACCGATAACTGCCATGCTCTCGAAGAGCGGCGGGCTGACACTCTGACCGGTCACGGCAACGCGTAAGATGCCGAAGAGCTGACCAGCGCTCAAGCCCATCTCTTCAGCCAGGTCGCGCAGCGGCTGTTCGGTGGTCTCGTGGTCGATCACCGGCAATCCATCAAGAACCTGATATGCTCGCCGGGCTGCCTGAGCTGACTCCTGGGGGGTCATCTTCTTTCCGACCAGCTGTTCGGGCTCGGGATGGACATGCTCCTCGAAGAAGAAGCCAGCCATAGCCACCGAATCATCCAGGGTTACGATCCGGGTTTGGATAAGCGGTGTGACCCGGTTGAGCGTGCCATCATCAACTGTATAGCCGGCTCCCTCCAGGAAGGGCCGTACCCGCCGCGCCAGTTCATCGACCGGCAGGCTGCGGATATGCAGCCCATTGAAATGGTCCAGTTTGGTAAAGTTTATCGCTGCCGGGGAGGGGTTTAATTTCTGCAGGCTGAACTTCTCCACCAGATCCGGCAGGGTGAAGAACTCCGTGCGGTCATCATAGCTCCATCCCATCAGCGAAATCCAGTTGACCACACCTTCTGGAAGATAGCCTAGCTCGCGCAGATCTTTCAGGAACACAGAAACCCCATCCTGCAAGAGCTGAGACGATTCACGCTTGCTCATCTTGCCTTTACCGCTGGGTCGCAGGAATACCGAAAGGTGGACAAATACCGGCTCCTGCCAGCCGAAGGCGCGAATAATGTGCCCGTGCAGAGGGAAGGTCGAGAGCCACTCGGAGCCGCGGATGACATGGGTGATGCCCATCAGCTGGTCGTCCACCATGGCGGCAAGATGATATAACGCCAACCCATCCGACTTGACCAGGATGAAATCATCCACCACGCGATTTTCGACGGTTATGTCTCCGCGCAGCAGATCGCTTACCGTTATGCTGCCATCTCTTGGGGTCTTGAAACGCACTACATGCGGCTCTCCAGCTTCTGCACGCCGAGCAGCCTCAGCGGTAGATAGCCGACGACAGGTCCCATCATAGAGCAGCGGCTCCTTATTGGCCTGCTGCTGCTTGCGGACCTCTGCCAGACGTGCCGCCGTGCAGAAGCAGTAATAAGCCTGTCCACCATGCACCAGCTGCTGTGCGTATTGCTGGTAGATCTCCTTGCGCTCCGACTGGCGGTAAGGGGCATACGGACCGCCCACATCTGGTCCTTCATCCCAATCGACCCCTAGCCAGCGCAAACTATCGACCAGCTCTTGCTCTGCTTCGGGTACGAAACGTTTCTGGTCGGTATCCTCGATCCGCAGGATGAACTGTCCCCCCGTCTGGCGAGCCAGAAGGTAATTGTACAGCGCAGTGCGACCGCTCCCCAGGTGTGTGCGTCCGGTGGGTGAAGGTGCGAACCGTACGCGCAACGGTTGTAAGCCATTGTCAGACATATTTCTCCTCAGGACATCAGGGCAAATGAGAATTGTCCCACCCCACCCAATGCGATTGGAATAACGCAGGCGAATCCGATCACGAGACTCAATTATACTGCTAAGAATTCCCGTTCTTACCTGCCGAGAACTCAAGCGCCTTGTGGCGGAGAACCACACTCTGCACCAGACCGATCCCCAGCAGCGCCGATAGCAGTGAACTACCCCCATAACTGACGAAAGGCAGAGTCAGCCCGGTAGCTGGCAGCAGGTTGAGGTTAACACCGATATTCACCACCGCTTGAAAAGCAATCAGGGTCGCCACCCCATAAGCAATCAGCGCGCCGTAGGTGTCGCGTGCCAGACGGGCAGCGCGCAGACAACGGTAAATGATAAAAAGTAGCAGCGCCATCACCAAGGCGGTGCCGATGAAGCCGAACTCTTCCGCCATGGCAGAGAAGATGAAATCCGACCAGCGTACTTTCAAGAACCTGAGCTGCACCTGGGAGCCCTGGCCATAACCCTGACCGAACCAGCCGCCTGACCCGATGCTGATCAGGGCTTGCTGGATGTTGTAAATTTCACCGTAGCTGGCATCCGGGTTTGGGAACAAAAAGTTCATGATCCGATCTTGCTGGTAATCGGCCAATAACGGGAAGCTGACGAATGGCAGAGCAACCCCAACCCCAACAAACAGTGCCAGATGCAGCAGCCGTAATCCTCCAGCCCACAGTAAGGCGAACCAGATCACGAAGATTACGATAGAAGTGCTCAGGTTGGGCTGCAGCAAGATCCAGATCACCATCCCCATCGTCATCAGGAAGCTGCGCAGCACCCAGCGCAGGTCGTTGGTCTGTCCCTGGTGGCGGGCAAAGTATTCTGCCAGCACCAGGATCATCACGATCTTCGCCAGCTCAGAGGGCTGGATATTGAAGAAGCCGGTCTCGAACCAGCGCGCCGAACCAAAGACTGTTGCACCGACCACAGTAAGGACAGCCAGCAGCAGCGCCATCCCCAGATACATCGTACGGCTGATCGAAGCCCACAGGTGATAATCGATCGCGGCTGCCAGAATGACCACGACGAAGCCCACCAGGGCGAAAGTAATCTGGCGGCTGACCAGGTTGGTTTCAGTCGTCAGCTCGATATTGCCAGCTACCGCCGAGCGGATCATGGTGATGCCGAAGAGGGTTAAGACAGCCACCGCGCCCAGCAGCCAGAAATCGAAATATCGCCAGTTCGATGCGACAGTATTCCGCAAGAGACTACCCCACCCTCCTGCGCCGCACAGATTGCAGAGGAATATCGGCGATCAGCCGCTGCTCGCGACCTTCTTGGGTGATATTGATGGCGACTGCGTTAGGGTCGATCTCGATATGCCGGGAGATCACTTCGATCAATTCATCTTTCAACCGCTCCATCCCTGCGGGTGAGAGATCTGTACGGTCATGGATCAACACCAGTTTCATGCGCTCTTTGGCCTGTCTGGCACTGCTCTGGTCACGCCCCAGGAGCCGGTCAAGGAAGCTGCTCATCTTAATCACCTCCAGAACGAATGAGACGAGAGAGGCGTCCGAAGAAACCGGCTTCTTCCATCTCGAGGAAGGGTACGTCCTCACCGTGGAGACGGCGGGCGATATTGCGGTATGCCTGACCCGCGCGGCTCTTTCCATTCAAGGCTACCGGCGAACCCCGATTGGTGCTGGAGACAATATGCTCATCCTCCGGGATCATCCCGATCAGCTCGATTGCCAGCAGCTCCAGCACATCTTCTGCCGACAGCATTTCGCCCCGGCGCACCATATTGGGCCGGATTCGGTTGATGATCAGCTGCGCAGGTCCTTTCTCTTCTGCCTCAACAAGCCCGATAATACGGTCGGCATCCCGTACCGCGGACACCTCCGGATTGGTGACGACAAGCACCACATCTGCCGGAGCGATGGCATTGCGGAAGCCGCGCTCGATACCCGCCGGAGAGTCGATCAAGATCCAATCATGTTCCTCGCGCAGCTCATTGCACAGCCGGACCATATCGCTGGGTGAGACGGCACTCTTATCGCGTGTTTGTGCCGCCGGGATCAGGAACAACTCAGGCAGTCTCTTATCACGGATCATCGCCTGCCGCAGCCTGCAGCGCCCTTCGACAATGTCCACCAGATCATATACAATCCGGTTCTCCAGTCCGAGGACGACGTCCAGATTGCGCAATCCGATATCGGCATCCACACATACCACTTTTTCACCATCCGCTGCCAGAGCGGCACCCAGGTTGGCGGCAGCGGTGGTCTTCCCAACTCCACCTTTACCCGAGGTTATCGTGATGACTTTTCCAAGCATACTACCCTTCCCATTTCACCCGTGATCGATAAAGCCGGAAAGCTCCGACGATATCTGCGATCTACAGCATGTCAATTACCTGCTCTTAGTATTCCACACCTCAGCCTGTACATGACCGTCGATCACTCTAGCTATCTCCGGCTGGGGCTTACCGCGTCTCTTCGGTGTGGTGGCAATATATCCAGCAATGCGCAACTGCGTTGGAGTCAAGTCCAGCGCGCAGACGATAGACTTCTCATTGCCGCCTGCGCCAGCATGTACCATGCCGCGCAAGCGCCCCCATACCAGGACGTCCCCACCTGCGACGACTTCCGCACCCGGGTTTACATCGCCGATGATGATCACATGCCCGGGATATTTCATACTAAAACCCGAGCGCAGGGTGCGGCGCAAGAGCGCCGCGCCCTCCCCGCCGCTCAAACTGGTAATCACCGGAGCAACAGAACGATCAGGTAAAGGCTTCGCGATTCGGGTTGCCAGACCCAATGTCTGGGCTGTCTTCTCTGTGGTCGGGGAATTGCTCAGTACAGCCCACAGAGTAAGCCCGCGCTCAGAAAGCTCATCGCGCAGCCTTCCCAGGTCAACTGCTTTGAGAATGTGGTTTCCGACATCCAGCGCCAATCTGGCGCCCCGCAGGAACTCCTTCTGTTCCTCCAGATGCACGAGCAGAGCGGCATACACATCATCCCATTCTCCATCACCAAGAACGATGAGCAGCCCATCACGAATTCCTTTGATCTGAATCTTCGGCTCCACTATTGTCATTTTTCAGCATGAAGTCTCAAGGAGTTTGCGAAGCGTTATCGATGGATTTGAGCTCGAAATATGCGTCCAGTACCTGCCAAACGATTGGTCCGGCGACACTGGCACCCTCACCGCCGTTATACACAAATGCCACCACCGCGATCTCAGGATCGTCATAGGGAGCGTAGGCTACCGTCCAGGCGTGGGTCGGCCACTCGCCAGGGATGCAGCGGTTCTTCTCCCGCGCGTACTGATCGCAATACTCAGCCGTGCCGGTTTTTCCGGCAACCGGGATTGTTAGGTTGTATAAATCCTGGATTTTGGTGAGTGTGCCGTCGGTAACAGCTCGTCGCATCCCCTCCTGCACTTTGTCGATTACCCATGTCTCGACAGACTTCGTCTGCCCCTCAATAGGCTCGCATCCGCGGATGGTCGTATCGTAATATTCTTGAATCACCGGGTCGTTGGTTATATCCCATTTCATTTGAGGCTCAAATGCCTGCACGATATTGCCCTCGCTGTCCAGGACATCTCGCACCAGGGTCGGCACCATCAATTTACCGTCGTTTGCAACGGTGACTGCCGACATCAGGACCTGCAGCGGGGTCGCCAGCACATATCCCTGTCCCACGCTGGCGATATAGGTGTCGCCGGTGGACCAGGACTCACCATGGGTGATGCGCTTCCACTGGGGATCAGGGACCAATCCCTTCTCTTCTTCAGGCAGACCAACACCAGGATAATCGCCATAACCTAATGCTCTTGCATACGTTCCCAGGCGGCATATACCCAGACCTTCCGGAATTTCATCCCGATAACCACCACCCAGCTTATAGAAATACACGTTGCTGGAGTTGGAAATTCCACCCAAGAAATCCAACTGCCCAAAGCCAGCCTCGTTCCAGTCGACGAAATCCTTCGGGGTTCCACGGTCATTGGCGAAGAATTTCTCGGTAACGGTGATCTTTGGCGGCGTGTCTACAATCTGCTCCGGCGTAACCACACCTTCATTCAAAGCACCGACAGCCGTCACCAGCTTGAATACCGAGCCTGCCGGCAGGGTATCTCCAACGGCATGGTTCAGCAGTGGGTTAGCCGGGTCTCCGATCAGCTGGTTGTAATAATATTCGGGGATAAAGCGCGCCATACGGTTGTTTTCGTAGGTGGGATAGGAGACCATCGATAGAATCTCACCGGTCTTCGGGTTCATGGCGATCACCACCCCGCTAGTTGAACGGATGGACTGCAGATATGTGTTCCAGTAGTTGATTTCCCGCTCCAGTATCGCGATAGCTGCCTGCTGCAGGCGGGTGTCGATGGTCAGCTCGAGGCTGTTCCCAGGCTCAAAATCCTGTACCTCACCAACCGGGCGCAGGATCTGACCGGCGACATCAACCTCCACCTCCCGGATACCGTTCTTACCTGCCAGAAGGTCCTGATACGCCAGTTCCAGACCCGCATAGCCGACCTTATCCCTGTCGGGGATCAGCCCTTTTGCACGGAACTCTGCCTCTTGATTGGCAGGTATGGGCCCCAGAAAGCCCAACATGGTTGCCGTCAGCAGACCGGTCGGGTAATCGCGTATCGGCTGGATTTCGACGCCAATCCCAGGCCAGTCGATCGCTTTCTCCTGGATGACCATCGCAAGCTGCTTGTCAATATCACACTGCACCTTGACAGGCTGAAACGGTGTGGCGGTTTCGCCGTATTCAGCGATCTCTGCAATGCCGTGGTCGGAAATGCACGGCACATAAGGATTTTCTTGGGTCAGCCTACCACCGTTTACGGGGATAGCCAGCAGAGTAGACAGGCTGCGGAATACTTCTTGTATTTCGGCTTCATCATCAGGCAGGTCGGCTGCCGTGAGCACCACATTGTACGAGGCAATATTGCGTGCCAACACGTTTCCCAGTCGATCGTAAATTACGCCGCGCGGCGCGGCAGTGTTGATCGTTTGAGTGCGATTGTCCTCGGCCTGAGCCAGCAAATCCGGCCCCCGAATGATCTGCAAGGCGAACAAACGACCCAGATATAGGAAAAAGACAGCCAGCAGCACGATGGCGAAGACGATGATCCGCCAGGGCTGGAGATGATTATGCAGAGAGGGAGAACTGTTCATACTTCGATTTCTTCAGGGTAAAGCCAACCAGCAAGCTCAGAAATACCAGCATAGATTGGGACGGCGAACAGCAGATTCATCAGAATGCTGGGCAGGGTGATCAGGTTCAGCGCATCCAGCACCTGTATCGAGCTGCCGGTCAGGCGTAAAACGAGCAATGTAATCCCCTGGGTGATCAGGGTGCCGAGAAAGCTGACCAGGAACATTGCCAGCACCGGCACCTGCCACACTCGCCTGCGAAGCACAATAGCCAATCCAGTTGTCAATCCATAGCCTACCAAATATACTCCAAAAGGTACCGCAGAGAATAAACTTACCACTAAACCGCCGATTATACTCCATTGCCAGGCTGTTTGCACCCGTTTCTGCAGAGACCAGGCGATTAATGCCAGCATGATCAGGTCAGGCGTCCCCTGCAGCAAGGGCAGCCGGCTGATCAGGCTTGACTGCAAGACCGCCAGCAGGCCGAGCACCGGAATCGATATCAACACCGCCATATTAATGGACCAATCGTTGATAAATCAGGCGTAGCCCAGGTTCGACAGGATGCGTTCTCAGGGTCCCTCCTGCGAGGGGATCAGCGGGTCGATATCAACCGGCTTGAAGTTGGTAATAACCAGGACAATCTCAAGCTTAGAAAAATCTGCCACCGTCTGGACGGTAGCGCGTTGGAACAGGTCCTGGGCGCGGCTGCGGATGCCGATCACCTGACCGACCAGCAGGTTTGGCGGGTAGCCGCCGCCCAGGCCTGAGGTGAGCACCAGATCCCCAGCCTGGACATTAGCGTCCTGCGGGATCATATCCAGGATAACTTCCCCGGTAATCTGCCCGTTGAGGACAGCCTGAGCTCCGGAGGGGTCCAGGCGTACATTAACCGTCGATGCCGGGTCGGTGAGAAGCTGTATGCGCGCCGCAGAAGAAGTGACCGCGGCAACCCGGCCTACCAGACCCTGCTGGGTGACGACCGGCATACCCCTCTGCAGCCCGTGGTCAGAGCCGCGGTTGACCAGCACATAACGCACAAAGGGGCTGGTGTCATAACCAATCACTGCGGCAGCCTGGTAGCTGTATTCCGGATTGGCCCTGGCAAAATCCACCAGCGCAGACAGGATATTAGTCTCTGCCAGGCTCTGCTGCAGCTCGATCACCTGACCCTGCAGCCGGGAGACTTCGGCTTCTAACTCTACGTTCCTCTGGCGCAAACGGACGATATCCTGCGGCGCCTGGAAAAACCCCTGAACCGCCTGGTAGCGTGTTGCTATCCAGGTTTGTACGCCTACCACTGGTGTAAGGATAACCCGGGAAAATGGAGTCAGGTAACCGCCCAATGCCAGGGCAACAACGCCCAGCACGATCAGGACAAAGATTACCGATTGCAACGAACGAGAAAACGACATGTTCAAAAACTTACGTCTGCAGGCGCTGGATACTGCTAAGACTGTGCGTTGGACACCTGCAAAAGCGGCTTAGTTATGCTTGGTGCTGCCGCGTTCTAAACCCACCAATAACTTGCTCAGGTGGTCAAGGTCTTCCAGGATCATACCCGCTCCGCGCGCCACACAGCTCATTGGATCCTCAGCCACCCAGACACGCACGTGCAGCTCGTCGGTCAGCCTTCTATCAAGTCCTTGTAAGAGCGCACCACCACCCGCCAGGCAGATGCCTGTCTCCATCAGATCGGCGACGATTTCTGGTGGAGCCTCATCTAACGCATCCTTGATTGTATCGACAATCGTCTGTACCGAACCAGAGATCGCTTCTCTCAGTTCCACGGAAGACACTTCAACCGCCTCCGGCAGACCGGTTACCAGATTGCGCCCGCGCAGCTGCATCGTTTTCTCTTCGGGCAGGTGGTATGCAGAGCCGATGGCGATCTTCGATTGCTCAGACATGCGCAATCCTACCAGCAAATTATACTTGTTGCGCATGTATTGGACGATATCCTCATCCATCTCGTCACCTGCCACGCGCAGTGAGCGAGAGACCACCACACCGCCCATCGACATCACCGCAACCTCGGATGTCCCTCCACCGATATCGACGATCATGCTGCCGCGTATCTCCGCCACCGGCAAGCCGGCTCCCAATGCAGCCGCAACTGGCTCCTCGATCAGGAAAACCTCGCGTGCTCCAGCCGACATCGCCGCATCATACACGGCACGTTTCTCCACCTCGGTAACACCTGAAGGGATGCCGATAACGACTCTCGGGCGGGGAACGGGGACAAGGCTTTGTTCGTGCGCTTTACCAATAAAATACTCCAGCATTGCCTGGGTAATTTCGAACTCAGAGATCACGCCATCTCTCAAAGGGCGCACGGCTACCACATTAGCAGGTGTACGCCCAACCATTTCTTTTGCTTCCGCGCCGATGGCAAGCGGCTGGCGGGACCGCTTATCGATTGCCACCCAAGAGGGTTCGCTGATTACAATTCCTTTACCCCGTACATTTACCAGGGTATTGGCGGTACCTAAGTCGATGCCAATATCTAACGAGAAGAATCCCAGAAGCCAGTTTAGGGGATTGAATGCCAATATGAGCTCCTTAGCAGAGTTCTGGCAAAACTTTCGCTCAAGAGTACCTGCTGCTCTGGATACAAAATTTTAAGGGGCGGTATGCACACCCACCCATCTAATCTAGCGTTGGATTATACCAGAGAACGAATGCTTAGCTTCTCTCCCCATCAGTGCGGCAGCTCCCACGAAGGCCCGGTTATGTAGACTGCTTGATCGGGAGCGCCAGGTAAAATGTACTTCCCTTGCCCAGCTGCGACTCGACCCAAACCCTCCCGCCGTGCCAGTCTGCGATCGACTTTACGATTGCTAACCCCAGACCGCTGCCGCTGGTGCGCTTACTGCCGGCATGGGCGCCACGGTAGAATTTCTCGAATAAATGCGGCTGGTCGATCGGTGCGATACCACTGCCGGTATCACTTACGGTGAAGAGAATCTCGTCCTGCCTTGAATCTGCCCGGACCACCACTTTACCCTTCTCCGTATATTTAATTGCATTATCAACCAGATTGTGCAATGCTTGCTGCAAAAGTGCCTGGTCGGCTTCGATGAACTGCACCAGGTCAGGTGCGAGTTCAACCTTCATCTGGATGCGCTGCTGGGCAGCCTGAAGTCGCAGGTTGTTGGTGACGTTGTGGAGGATATCTTGCACCGGTACCATCTCCAGCTTCAGACCGACGCCAGCTTCAATCCTCCCCAGGTCCAGCAGGTTTATCACCAATTTGGTCATATTCTCAACACCCGAAACAATCATCCGAACAAAGCTCTTCTGCTGGTCGTTCAGTTCCCCGACGATCTCAAGCATCGAAGCATAGCCACGGACCAGTGTCAGCGGCGAGCGCAGATCATGGCTGACCGTAGCGACAAACTCAGACTTCAGCAGGTCCAGCTCTTTGAAGGAAGTGATATCTCTCAATACACACACCCGCCCGACCCGGCGTCCATCGGCAATTACGGAAGTTGCCAGTGCAAAATATATCCGGTTATCCCCAAGGGTGATCTCTGCGTTGCCTCTCTTCTCTGATTTCCCATCCAGTAAAGCCAGCAGTTCCTTGTGGTCGATCACATCCTGGATCGGCTTGCCTTCATCCCACTCTGCTCCCAACCCAAGGGCGCGCCAGGCAGCCGGGTTTGCCAGCAGCAGGCGGTTCTTTTGGTCGGTAACCAGGACAGGTTCGGGAGTGGAGGCGAGTATCGCGGACAGACGCTGGCGACCGATCTCTGCGATCAGGTATAGGCGGGCATTGGCGGCAGCCATCGCAGCGTGACCGCCCAGAGTAACCATGAAACGCACCTCTTCTTCCGAAAAATTGTGCACCTGGTCGTATGTAATCCACAGCGCACCGTAATACTGCTGCTCGTGGCGTAAGGCGACAGCCATTACAGCTTCTGGTCTCTGCTCGGCAGGTTGGAACTGGAGCAGGCGCGGTCTGAGCACATTACTCAAAACCAGCCTTTCTTGCTGGCGAGTCAGGTTGAGGATCTGCTCGTTCAGATTGCTGTAGTGTCCTGCCATCTCGCCCGCAGAGAATGCTGCCGGAGTCTTTGCATCGCCCTGGAGTTCCGGAATCATAGCGGGATCAAGCACAACATGCGAAGACGAGGCGCCAGGTATGAGAGCAGAATCCAATATCGGCTGGACAGCCTGTTCCATATCAAGGTTTGCGGCGACGCCCTGCACGACGACCAGAAGCTGGTTGAGCTCATCCAGCCGGGCATTAAGACTCTTCCGCATCTGCTCGAAGGAGCGGCGGAGCTGAGCTACCTCATCCTCACCATAGACGTCTAATGGCTCGTTCAGCCGGCCCATCGCCATCAACTCCGACTGGGCAGCCAGATCACGCAAAGAGGAGGTGATCCGGTTTAAGCTCAAGCTGAGGAACACCACCGTAGCGACCGCAGCCAGGGCAAGTACTACCAGCAGCGGGGAAGCGATATCGATGGCAATCTGTTGTACGGTTCTGGCCGGAACAGCAAGGACAACTGCCCAGGGTTGCCCTTCGGTAGGCTGGAAATATACCCATTGCCGTGTTCCATCACGACCCGGTTCATCATAGAACTCTGCACCTTCGGGGATCTTGCTCATATATTCGCTCATCACCTGGGTCGGGTCTGTGTGGTAGACGATGACTCCGTTATCGTCCAATATCATCCCATCCCCTTCCAGCTCGGTCATCCTTTGCAGACCCTCAATGATCGGCACAGTAAATGGGTTAATCTCCAGGTTGGTGCGGGCAATCACCACACCTCGGACGCCGCCATCTTCGTCCTCCAGCTTATAGATAAACGATATCTGAGCCGGATCACCCTGCTCCTCAGGCGCTACTGCAATCGCCTGAAAGGTTACTCCCATTAATGCGCGCTCTATGCTCCTAATCTCATCGGGTGATTTCACCGCATTGCGATAATTATTTTCCGGGTACTGCGCCAGCAGGCTGCCCTCATTATCCAGCAGGTAATACTGGCTGAAAAATGGGACACGGATCAGGTATTCATCCAGTATGTCTGTCATTTCATCTGGCGATGCGCCAACCAGGCGCGGGTCGGCAGCCAGTTTGGCAAGCTCGTTTTGACCCACGGTCTGAAAGAAAGGTATCCCGCTGGATGCGATTAATGCGGAATCTTGCATCCGGTCGCGCAGGATGCCCTGAGCGGCCTGACCGGCGATGACCCAATCACCGACCAGCAGGGTCAGCAAAAGCAGGAAGAGCAGAGGAATGAGCGCAGATAAATAGCGCGCCCTCAGGCTCCTCTCAGCCGGCGATGGCAGCAGCTGCGTATGCTCTCCCCAGGCGGACGGCATTCCAACCGCGATCACTTCGGCTATCAACCCGCCCACCAGCAGTTCTACTGCCACGACCGCGATCGTGGGGACAAAAAGGCTGAGCGCATAGTCCAACCGCACTGCCAGGGTGTTGTCGGCTGCGGCCGTCGCAGTCAGGATGAATATGAAAGGATATATGATTGCCAATAAGAGTGCAGCGAACAACGGGTGGCGCAGTACCCGGTAGAAGGGTGTCCGGTAGCGCTGCATCATTGCCGCGCCGAAAAATGTACCCAGAAGCGCCATCTCAAGCGGAGTGAAGGGGCTGTGGGTGTTCCACAACGCACTGACAATACCTGCGATGACTGCGATCGATGCCGCTCCAGCCGGCCCCAGCAAGCCCCCGGCAAGCATCCATGGCAGCGCGGAAAACACCATCAGCACGGGGATCGAGACCTCTGCCGGGATCCATTGGATGGGCAATCCAACCGAAGCCGAGAGGTGGAATCCAACAAATAAATTGCAGATCGGAGCCAGCAGAGCCAGAGCGATCCAGGTCCCCCAATATCTCTGGGACAATGGCTTATTGTAGCGACGCAGCCTCCAAAGAAGCAAGAGGATAAGCACAGCCAACAACAGCCAGGCAAAACCCGCGATCAATCTGCCCGCCCAGGTTTGATGAACGCTCAGCGAGGGCGTCGAGGAGAGCAGAGAGAATACATTTTCCATTTTTCTCAGTCTGGTGATCGAAAGGTAAAATGATTATAGCATACGCCGGGTGCAATAATTACAACCACTCGATCGTCTCCTGTGCGGCTTTGGAGAGATCTGAGTAGATCCCACGGCGATGAGGGGGCAGCATCTCTGCCAGGATATACATCGCCTCATCAGTCATCTTGCGCAGTTCTGACCGTCCCGGGCGATGTATGTCCGCTCGGTAGCGGAACGGTCTGCCGAACTTCACCACTGCCCCCTCCTGGCGCCAGGCACGGGTGAAGCGTAAAGCAGGAAATCCCTGCGTACCATCAACAGCGACCGGTACGATTGGGACCCCACTCCGGCTGCCAAGAAAGGCAACCCCCTCTTTACCCTCTGTAAGGCTTGGGCTGCGAGTGCCTTCCGGGGCGACCAGTACGATCTCCCCGGCTCTCAACACCTCTAAGACCTGCTGAACAGCCCGGCGGTCGACTTCCTCGCGGCGGACAGGTATCACACCCCACAATTTGGGAAGGATACCGACCACCGGATAGTCATATACCTCAATTTTTGCCAGGGGGATGATATTACGCGGCACCACATTCAACACCACGATCGGGTCGATAAAAGCGATATGGTTGATCATCAAAATCGCAGGGCCTTTTTTCGGTACATTCTCCAGCCCTTCCACCCGGTTCAGCTTCGCCAGCAGCGTGAAGCCGATCTCGTTAAGCAAAAACCGCAGGATGCGCCTGCGCCTCTCGTAACGGGTGTGCTCGTAACCCTTGCTTACGGCGTGGTCTCTATCAATGCTCTCAACCGTCATATTAGGCACGCTCCGTCCTGGTCGGCTCCTGAACGATATCCATCCCGAGCGTATCGTCATTCTTGAATATCCCTAGATATTCTGGAGGGAGCTGTCGAGCCAGCGCACGCATGATCTGCAGCGTCCCCTGGCTTACAGCCTGGCGCCGGTCTGGGAAATCGTCCAGATAGAAAGGGGGACCGATCGTCATGGTCACATGCGTTCGTTTGAAGCGTTTCATATTCTCAAATAGACTCTTGTTCTCAGTGCCAGTCATCGTCACCGGCAGGATGGGTGCTTTTGATTTGTAAGCGAAATATGCGGCGCCGCCGGTGCCCTCTTCCAACCCCCCCGTGAGACTCTCGCGCCCCTCCGGAGCAATCGCCACCGCCCGTCCTTGCTGCAGAGCGTCCAGGGTGGCGCGCAGCGCTCGCCGGTCTGGCTGACCACGGTGCACCCAGATCACCCCATAAGCATCGACCAGCTTCCCAAACACGGGTATCTCGTACAACTCGGATTTTGCAATCACCTCCACCGGGCGTGGTGAAAAGGCTAATCCAACTATGGCATCAGCATCCCCCAAATGGTTAGATACCATCAACAGCGGCCCATCGAGAGGCGTGTTATCCAGACCTATCACTTCGGCACGAGTGAACAACCACACCACCACCTTTAATACTATACGCAGCAATTTTCGCAAGAGGCGTCGCCCCACCGACAGCTCCGGCAGGCGGGTGATCTCGGGAAATATGGCTTCACTGCGCGGTTTGGAAGCTGTCGACATTTTCTCCGTAGACTCCCTGGTATTCTGGAGGCAGCAAACTGGCGATTTTTTTCATAATCAGGTCAGCGTTTTGCTGGCGGTGCTCCCTCCGGCTGGTCCCGCTATGCTCTGCAGACGGAAGGTTGAAAGGCTCGCCAATCGACATTTCCAGAAGCGGGCGCTTACCGCTCAGTGCAAGCTGGAGGAAATCCTCCGTTGTCCCGGTAATACCTACCGGAACGACCGGTACGCCCGTTTTCTCTACAATGAAGGCTACACCTGAAAGCGCCCTTCGCATCCCCGGCGTGTGGCTGCGACCGCCTTCGGGAGCGATCAACAATGGATAACCAGAGCGCAGCACACGGCATAATGTTTCAATCACCTGGCGGTCGTACTCGCCTCTATAAACGGGAATCCCGCCGTAGGATCCGGCTAAAAACGATTGTCCGCGCCGCTTCCAGATATCGGATGCGCCAACAGCCTCCGGCGCTTCAGGCCAGAAGGCAAGCGCAAACGGGGGGTCGTAAAGTGAGACATGGTTCATCGCGATCAGATATGCCTCACCTTTGGGCACATTGCCCAGACCTGTTATCCGGACCCGACTTAATAAATGGAATATACCACGAAAAATGGGTCGCGCGATTGTCCTGAACATTCTGACGCGATTGGGGACTGTGTACTCCTCACCCAACTTAGAGCAACCTCTACTCTTCTTCGGACAGTCTGGTAATAATCTTATGGACCATTTCGAGGACCTGGTCGATGGGTGTATTGTCTGAATTGAGAATGATCGCATCCTCTGCAGGTCTTAGGGGGGCAATCTCCCGGCTGGAGTCGATCCTGTCGCGGGATTTCATCGCGGTAAGGATTTCCTCGTATGACAGCTTTTCTCCACGCTGCTGAAGCTCAACAAATCGCCGGCGAGCGCGCTCTTCAACCGAAGCATCTAGGTATATCTTGAGGTCAGCCTCCGGTAAAACTACTGTACCGACGTCCCGCCCTGCCATCACAACCCGGCCGCGCTGACCGATGCGGCGCTGCTGGGCAGTCAGCGCCCGGCGCACCCCGGCATAGGCAGATACCCGCGAGACCTCAGCCTCCACCTCCGGCTGGCGGATCTTCCAGGTGATATCCTGCCCGGCGACCCATACGTTGTAGTCGCGCCCATCATCTACGGTTGGGGAGGTCACATCGATCGAGGACTGTTCTGCCAGACGGGTCACCGCCGTTTCATCGTGCGGCGGGATCTTGTTCTGGAGGACTAAAAATGTCACCGCACGGTACATCACGCCGGTATCGAAGTATAGATATCCCAGATCTTCCGCAAGCTTTTTCGCCAGCGTAGATTTACCTGATGCTGCCGGTCCATCAATTGCGATCACATTCGGCATAATCACCTGCATGGTCTAGCAACCCGATCATATGAGGTCACAGGATAGACCGTGTGCAATTTGATACACCCAGTGCAAAGCACTCTGCGGCAGCCTTATGGAAGACCATCTTCAAGGGGAGCTTCAAGCTCACCTGGAGGGGAGGATGTTTCTCCCGAAGCAGTGGAGCTTCCCGTAAATAGATCGCCACGCACCCAGAGGATCACCGAAGATAAGATTGCAGGGTGTTTGCGGTAAGCGAGCCAGCTCGGCAGGTCTTGCGGCAGCACTCCGCTCCAGCCCGGCGTCCGCCACCAGGGAAGGTCCTGTCCACGGTAGCTGGCAGCCAGCGCCGGGTTTTGTTCATTCACCTGCGTTATGATGAGAGAAGGAGAGTTCGCCAACGCTGATACTTCCTGTTCGGTTATGAATTCTGCGTTCGAAAAATTCCTGAACGACCAGCGCAGCGAAGGTGAATCTACAGCGATCACGATATCGATCTCGTCGGCCAGGCCGGGATTGCCTTTCGAAAAGTCCTGCACCGTCTTCATGAGAAGGTGGTTCTCACCGGTCTGAGGGCTGGGATGCCAGATATTCAGCAGCTGGGCTGTCGCCGGGCGAGAGGAACTCCAGATCCCGGCAGCCTGATATACGACCAGCCCGGCGACTAATCCCCAGACCAGTCCCTGTACAGCTGCCTTCCACGTCCATCCATACCCCAACAGAAATGTGGTCAAAGCCACCAGGAACAGCACGCCAAGCAGTATTCCAATCCGCAGCCAGTAGCCGCGCTGGTCGAGCAGGCTCTGGTTAAACCCGGCCAGGTTCAACCAGAACAAGCATAACATGATAAATACAAGCACTGCCTGTCCGAAAACAACAACCCTGCTGCTGGACTCAATCTCCAGGTATCTGGCAAGCTCGATCGCGGCGAGAGCCCAGAACGGCACCAGTACCCAGACCAGGTCTCCCATCTGCCTACCCGGATACAGGAATACTGCCAGCAGAGCGACCAAAACCCAGATCATTATCCGCTGGGCGAAAGCATGACGGTCAGCCCAGCCGCGCACTCCCCCAATTACACCAAAAATGATCCCCACAGGCTGATAAGCCAACAACACCGCCAGCATCTGTAATCCGGATATGCTGCTTGCTGCCAGCCACCCGGACAGGTATCCTGGTATCGAAGCGCCAAACAGACCCAGCCCCTGCGGGAAGCGTCCGAAAAGTGTACCGACAAGCAGAACCGTCAACCCAGCAGAGAGCAGCCCTACTTTCCATCTGGCTGCCGGTGGGAATATGCCCCGCTCATCACCTTGCACGTCGACTGGAGATGCTATCCAGCCTGCTTTTTCAGCCAGCCGCGCCAATCCAGCGCTGATGGCGATGATCACTGCTCCCTGCCAGGCGGCTGGCCCGGCAAGCAGCGCCAGCCCCAGGAGGACCCCGGAGAATGCCACCCTGCCGGCGGCTAACAGTCCCAAGCCAAGCAAGAGAAAACTTAGTGCTGGCATAGGGCCCACTGCCAGGCGCGATATAGCGACCAGACCGGGATCGAGTGCCAGCCCCAGCCCCATGATCAGGGCCGCCTGTTGACCGAGCCAATTTCGGAAGTAAAATGGCGACAGGCACAGCAGTGTACCCGCCAGGGCTGACAGCAGGCGAGCAGTTGCGTCACTGCTGCCGAAGACCCAGAAAAGCAGACCGCTGATTGCGACGTACCCTGACTGAGACCCATAGAATGCTCCCTCAGAGGGTGCTGTCCCTGGAAAGACATTGAGAGCCTGGAGGGCATACCCCGCTTCCTGGTCTGCAAGCGGTTCTGCGCCCAGGTTTATAAAGCGCACGCCAAACGCCAGTACCAAAACTGCAACCCACAGGATCTTTTCAATGCTCACAGGAGGTCTGTCCATATTTCGATTCTATTAGAAGTTACGCAGTTCAGGGGAAATTGGGGGTGTTTGGGCG
>JAQBDA010000361.1:0-3326 GCA_032124675.1 Chloroflexota bacterium | reverse complement strand
TTGTGGAATTCAGGCACCTCGACGCGCACGCACTCATAATCAGCGCCTTCGGGCATTTCCACGAAGCATTCGTCCACTGGCTCCACGCGTGGCAGTGCGTCGGCCGAAGCAGTTTCTTCTACGGGCATGTCCGTTGGCGCCTCGGTCGGCGCCGACGTAGGGGCTGAGGTGGGAGTACTCGAACCACAGGCTGATAAAAGTAGTGCGAGCAAAACCCCAAATATCAATAAAACTTTCATTCTCATAGAAACTGTCTCCATTTACAGGTGTTGTAAGCCTGACATTGATATGTCGGAAAAAAAAATTTATCTTATCAAAAAAACCGGTAAGTAACATCGGTATTTTAGATGAATGTTGGTATATTTGATCTCATCCTTTTGTATGAGTTCAATTTAGTTTTAGAAAGTTGCTGTCAAACCCAGTAATTCGAAAAGGATCAATAAATTTATCCATCTCCAGATTCCTAAAAAGCTCAGGACTTTGTCAACCGGCAAAGTCCCGAGTTTTTCACTTTTCGAGGAGATTGCGCGCTGCGCATTTATGATGCCTGGTATACAGCTGGCAGGAAGGGCATCACCTTAACTGAGATCTCTTATTTACTTTCGATTGCCTCAATTAATTTCATGGTGGCTTCCAAATCCGGCGCGATACGGGCCTGGCTCGCTTGCTCGTAAGCATATCCCACCGCCAGCAACTGCGGTTCTGATAAGAAACCACCCACAAAGACGACACCCTGCGGTGTGCCGTCTTCGGCATAACCAGAAGGCACTGTCAATGCCGGGTAACCAGCTGGTGCATACAATTGCCCCAAATCAGACACGATCACACCAATATCATATCGTGTCAGTAACCCGTCAATACCCTGGCGGGCGGTTTGCTGGTTTTCTGCGATCATTTTGTTGAATTCTTCATCCGACAACTTTGAACTTTGTGAGGCTTCTAAGTAATCCTGTCCATATGGGGCACGATTGTCGATATCTTGCTTGTTGAAGGCGATGATCGCCTCCAAAGAGGCAATCGGAGCACCCTCGCCCAGGTCAGTCAAGAACTGATTGATAGCCACTTGATACCCATGCGTTATAGCAGGCAAAGTTTCCATGTTTTCCGGTAAGGCGGTGTGTGGTATTTCCACGACGGTTACCCCAGCCTGTTTAAGTACATCTCCAATTGCTCGTTTGATCTGATCCTGCGGTTCAAAGATCTTGCGCCATTCTGCTTGCTTTTCCGCATCCTCAACACCATTATTTGTGAAAAAAGTCTGAAGAGCTTCTTCGTTCCAGACCGGAAGACCCACCCGCACATTCGTTAATGCCCCTGCGTTCAAGAACTGGGTAAAGTCAGTGCCCATTAACGCAGCCGCCTTGGCCGTTTCAGAGTCGTTGTCATCCACACCGATCATGGCGCTCAACAGCACCGCCACATCCGTCACGCTTCGCCCCATCGGACCAGGTACGTCTTGTGCGGTAAATAACGGGATGATGTAATCGCGGCTGACCAGCCCCCGGCTGGTCTTCAGCGCCACCACAGAATTGATTCCTGCTGGCGCAATCAGGGAACCCTGGGTTTCTGACCCCACACTGACCGTTACCAGATCGGCAGCCACAGAAACGGCCGAGCCGCTGCTGGAGCCAAAAGTCTCATAAGGGCCATAAGGATTCTGTGTCTGCCCGCCGTTAACGCTGAAGCCATTGGGCATGCAGCTGTCCATCCAGTTGGCCCACTCCGACATATTGGCTTTGCCCAGTATGATTGCGCCAGCCTGGCGCAATTGGCCTACCAGGAAAGCATCCCTGGCAGGATCCCAATCCAGCATGACTGCCGCACCTGCAGTTTATCAAAGATGATCCGGTTGTACCCTTTGACCGTGCTCAAGGCGAGGAAAAGCCGCTCGCCGATCTCACGGTTCGAGAGTCCCTGGGCAATGAGCCGCAGCAGTTCCAGCTCGCGTTCGGTGAGAGGCTCAATGAGCATGTCACCGGCTGGCTGGCTTGATTTGCCCGGACGATCTGCAGCGAAATGGGATAACAACCTGCTTACATAGGCGCGCAGGTGCGGTTCACTCAACGCCGGGTTTTCCAGGCTCCACAAGAGAAATTCTTCCATAGGCTTGCCGATGTCTAGAAAACTGCGAATATAGTTTTCTGGCTCGGCAAGCGCCAGGAGGCGTTTGAGCGTAACGATGGCGGAGGCGGTTTCCCCCTGTGCGTATATAGCCAGCGCCTTCAGGATGAGCAGGCGCACGACCTGGAAGATCAAGCCGTTGGCTTGCGCTTGTTCCAGCGCTGGCTCGATCAATGTGTGCGCCTGACTCAGGGCAGAACCATCGCGCGTCCGATGGAAACGCGCGATCTGCGCTCGAGCGAGAACAAACGTAAGCGCATCCCGGGCGCGCCCGGTTCGTGAACGCCACTCAGAATCGTGGTCTTGCTCCCATTGCGCAATGGCGTGCAAGTCGTTTTGCGCGATCCGTAAAGCGATTTGATACAGCGCAAGCATACCCATGTCATAGGGAGTGGTATACGAATCGCGCGTGGCTCGTTCGGCGCGGTGAATCATTATGTTTGCTTCCTCTGCCCGCCCGCGCGCCTGCATCACCAGCGCCGACAAGCCATAGGCCGGCACGAGAAAACGCGCACCCTTCCACAATTCGCCGATATGAAAACACTCCTGCAGAGCACGCGCTGCACCATCTAAATCATTCCACTCATAGAGCAGGTTGGCACGTCCCTGTTGAACGAGACACAAAGCAATAGAAGATTGCCCACCCCATTTCTCCGAGAGTTCAATTGCCTGTTCGTACATTTGAGAGGCGCCACGCAGATTGCCTTCAAGCCATTCATAGTCTGCCAGATACGCCAGGGCGGTCAACGGAAGCGGAGCGTTCCCCACCGAGCTGGGAGAAGGCGATGCTTTACCCAACTCATACGCCTCGCGGAAGGCATTCCTAGCGGAAGCGATATCGCCGCCCATTTCATCGCATGCCACACCCAAAGTAAGTAAAATCCTGCTGCGGGGCGAGGCCTCTTCCGGCGGCACTCGCGACAAAGCCTGCTGGGCCAATTCGAAAAAGGCGGTCATATTGTAACGGCGGGTCGCGATCATCACATGAATTACGTAATATTCACCTAGCAGGGAGGGCGTGGTTTGAACGAGTGGCATTAGTTGATTTAATTGTTGCTCGGCCTGGTCCAATTGGTTGGATAATAAGAGTGCCCACGCATAGCTCAATGCTAGCCAGGGTCGGTCCATCAGAATTTGGGTTGGAAATGATTCGAACCAACCGAGTCGGGTGTTGCTTTCACCACGCATCGGCAACTCATCAGAAA
>JAQBDA010000360.1:0-10714 GCA_032124675.1 Chloroflexota bacterium | reverse complement strand
GGTGAATTTACTCCTTCAGAGAGCGGAGCCAGCCAGGCAGAGCTGGATGGGTTGGTCGACCGCAGCCTGCTCGAGACACGCTCTCCGGGGCGCTTCAGGCTGAATCCGCTGGTGCGGCTGTACTTGCTGGAAAAAATCAGCCCGGGAAGTGAGCCCATCCTCCCCGGCCCAGCCGAGCTGCCAGGCAGGAGTATGTATTGGGACAGGCTGGAGCACATGCTCGCTCGGGCAAGGCGCTATGCTCAAACCGCAGCCGTCATCTTGCTCACAACCAGCGGAGCAGATGTGCAGCCTGACCGGTCCGGCAGACAGGACCAG
Source organism: Chloroflexota bacterium (assembly GCA_032124675.1). Taxonomy (GTDB): domain Bacteria; phylum Chloroflexota; class Anaerolineae; order Anaerolineales; family UBA4823; genus JAQBDA01. The sequence goes on along the minus strand of JAQBDA010000360.1, from coordinate 10,396 downwards.
ATTGTGCTGCAGCGGCTAAGGAGGTGCTTGCGCAAGAGCGACACGGCCCTCCTGCTGGATCGTGGTCTGTTTGGGATCATTCTGGAGGATATCGCGCGGGCGGAAGACAGCCTGCTGGTGGGCCAGAAATTCGCTCAGACGCTGCGCCAGGCGGCTAAGGATGGGGAAGGTATTCTTTCAGATATCCATATGGGGATCAGCATCTACCCGCGTGATGGGCAGGAAGCCAGCAAGCTCATCGAATGTGCAGAATATGCCAGGCAGCAGGCGCTGGAGGCGGGTATTGATTGCCAGATGTATGGCTAAGGCAGTTGGAGACGACCCGCAGGGTCGCAGCAGTCAGCGGTCGACGGGGGGCAGCTTGGCCGCATTCAGCCAGTAAATCCCTATCGCATTCATCACTTCCAGCAATCCAGTGAAGGTGACCGGCTTGGGGATATAACCGCTGATGCCGGTATCGTAGGTGCGCTGCACATCCTCCTCTGCTCGGGAAGTGGTCAGGACGACGACCGGGATGCGGCGCAGGTCCGGATGGGATTTGATCGCTTCCAGTGCTTCACGCCCATCCATACGCGGCATATTCAAATCCAGCAGAATCAATTCGGGCAGCGGCCAATCTGCCCGGTTTTCATATTTCCCTTTCTGGAAAAGATAATCGAGCAGCTCTTCGCCATCTTCGACGATGTAAAGCTTGACATTGAGCTGGTTCTCATCGATCGCCTCGCCGATCAGGTAGCGGTCGTCAGGGTCGTCCTCGGCAAGCAGGATCCTTACCTGTTTTTGGGTCATGTGGTCACTTCTCCGCTCTTCTGGCTGGTGGGCAAGTCGATAATAAAGGTGGTTCCTCCGCCCGGGGTGCTGCGGGCGGTGATGCTGCCGCCATGGCGCTCGACGATCTTACGGCAGATGGCCAGGCCCATGCCGGTGCCTTCGAACTCGTCCCTCCCGTGCAGGCGTTGGAAAGGCTGGAAGATGCGGTCCAGGTATTTCTCGTCGAAGCCGATGCCGTTGTCGCTGACCTGGATCTGATATACGCCGTTCCCGCCAGATGCAGTTAGATGTGCTGCCTCTAATCCTGTGATCTGGATGACCGGTTCCACACCCGGCTGGTGATACTTCAGGGCATTGGAGACCAGGTTTTGCAGCAGCTGGTACATCTGTGTGGGGTCGGCTTCCAGAGTGGGCAGGCTGGTGATATTTACCTTGGCTCCGCTCTGCTCTATCTGCAGGTCCAGGTCGTTGATCACCTTGCGGACGACCTCATTCAGGTCGACCTGGATGAAGGGCTGGGCGCGCGTGGTGACGCGCGAGTAAGCCAGCAGGTCGTTGATCAGGTCGTACAATCGATGGGCTGAGTAATCCATGCGGTCAAGATAGTCCTGCCCGCGCTCATCAATAACGCCGCTGTAGCGCTTCTGCAGCAGCTCGCTGAAGGTCAGGATTTTCCTGAGCGGTTCCTGCATATCATGTGAAGCGATGTTGGCAAAGTCCTGCAGCTCGCGGTTGCTGCGCTCGAGCTCGGCGGCGTAGTCCTGCATGGCCGTTTCGGCACGGTCGCGCTCAAGCTTGCGCTGTTCCAGAGCAGATGCCATCAAGTCGAATGATCCGGCCAGCTGCCCCAGCTCGCCCTGGTCGTGGGGGATGGATGTGCGGGCGCTGAGGTCACCGGAAGCAAGCTGCTCAGTGGTCTGCAGAAGGGAGCGTGTCTGGCGCATGATGAACAGCTCGGCCAGGATGAAAGCTGCCGCAGCTGCCATGAGGGTGGCAACGCCCAGGAACAGCAGGTTCCGCAGCAGCGTGCGGTTTGCTTCAGCGTATGCTACCTCGGTCGGGATGCCCATAATCACTTTTACGCTGCCCTGACCGCTCTCCATAGGAGTCATGGCGTAGATTCGCTGGATACTATCCGGTCCCTCCGCTACAAGGGTGCCCTCGCCCTGCATATACAGCGGGTAGATAAGCGAATCTTCAGGTAGCGTCGTACCAATCCATTGCTCAGGATCGGGGTAATGAGTAAGGAATGTCCCTTCGTCATCAAGAACCGCCAGGGTAGAGCCAGCTGGCAGCTTTGCCTGAGAAGCCAACTCATTGATCCAGGATAGGTCCATGCTGATGTTGATTACCCGGATGAAATTTCCCTGGTCATCATCAACGGGGTAAGCCATGGAAAGGATCGCTTTACCGGTCCCGCGGCAGATATGGTAGTTGCTGACTACAAAATCATGCGTGGCGAGAGCCATTTTATAATGCTCGCACTCATCCAGATGGTCGGGGATGTGGGTGTTTGGCGCATGGCATACGATATTGGCATTCAGGTCGGCCACATAAAATGAGGCATACTGCGGGTAATGCTCGGTGAATAGGTGGGAGAATAAGTCCTGGCATTCCTTCAAATCCGATGCGCGCATGGCAGGCATATGAGATAGGGCGACCAGGAAGACGCGTGTATTCTCAACGAATGTTTCCTGGTTGATGGTCGCCAGGTGAGCCATGCGCAGGACTTCGTTTTGGACGGTGGAGGCAGCCTGGCGGCGCTGTTCCATCCCCGAGTAGATCATCAACGCCAGGGCGGGCAGCGCGGCGATCAATACGAGCAGTACCAATCGGAAGCGCAGGCTGGCAAAAAGTTTTCGCATTTGATTCCCCTTGTAGAGGTGGATAACGTCAAGTATTTTAGTATAGAATGACGATATCGTCTCTAATATTGATTATATAGGAAAAAACGGGGAATTGATATAGCGATTCGGGGCTATCTTTGAGCTGGAGTCTGGAATTTTATTTCTCCGGTGATACATGCATAACTCTGACATCGAAAGGTGCGCTTTTCCCTTTCAGGTTTAAACTCCTCTTTTCCAAATTTGATGCCTCCATATTTGCCGCACGCAAGGTATCCTCACTCAATAAAATTTCGCCAGTGCTTGCTTGTGAAGCCAGCCTGGCTGCGACATTTACCGCATCACCCAAAGCTGTAATATCTATGACCCCATCCGAAGTACCAACAGCCCCTACAAAAGCAACCCCTGTATGGATACCAACACCAATCGGTGCCCTGGGTCCGTTTGAGTCATTATGTCCTGTTTCAATCAAGATTTCTTCTGCGGCGCGAACAGCCGAACCAGCATAATCCTTACCAGCGACCCCGGGCATATAAAAGGCGATCACTTCATCCCCAATCAGTTTGTCGATCATAGCATCTGTCTTGATGAATATCCTGGTAGATACTTGATAAAAGCGGTCGATCAATTTTTTGAAATCTGTGCTGCTCATGCTTTCCGCCAGGGAAGTGGAGCCTCGAATATCAGCAAAAACCATCGAAAGCTCAATTTCTGCACCTCCTTGAAATTTCATCGCGAAATCCTCGCATACGTTGCAAAATCGCGGATTATGCAGAGATTGTTTCTTCTTAAAAATAATATGGATAAGCGAAGAGGCCGGGTGGTCAAAAGGTAAATCACACCACTTACATTTTGATTTCGAAGGAAACATTCTGAATATTCTTCGGTTGCGTTTTTCAAGATCAGATTCTCCCAGAGTCAACAGATTACGCCAGGTATTTTCAATAAAGAGTTCATGCTCGGATTTTTCTATCGTCATGTTGATTTTCCTTTATTGGGGGTGTGTGGCGGGTATCGCCTGCCCACATACCCCTGTCACCCCACCAACTGGTAAGCCCTATTTAATATATTGTATCCAATATTTATTGGATTGAACATTCTTCATTGAAAGGATAACCAGCAGCTCGTTAGCTTAACTTATTTCGATACTCTGGGTTAAAAACCTAGAAATACTGGGCATCATCGTGTTGTGTTGCCTGTATTAAGCGTTCACATAACATCCTCATCACTGCCAGGCTGACTTCTGGTCGCTCGCGAAGTAATCCCTGAAAGCTCTTTTGGTCCAGGCAAAGAAGATGCACGTCCCCTGCAGCGACCAGCGAGGCGCTGCGTAAGCTGCCACTGATCACAGACATCTCGCCAACCGGCTCACCGGGTATTCGTCGTGCCACTTCCTTATCTTTATAATTCTCGATTCTTACCAATACACGCACTTCCCCCGAAGCGACAACATACAATTCGTCCCCCGGTTCATCCTGCTCAAAGATGATTTCACCGTCTAAGAAGTGCTGCTCAGTTGATATGGCGGCAACGCGCTTTAGATCAACCGGAGAAAGATCGGCCAGGAGCGACACGCGTCGGAGCAAAAGAATGCGCTCCATCATGGAAAGAGTAGCGGATGTGTTCATAGGTTCACCATTTCGCAGGGATAGGGTGGCAACTTCGCGGACAAAGTGGTCTGTATCTGTCCGCGCCATATGAGAGAGAATTTCGTATAGCTTTGCATACGAGGCCGGATTGGATGCAAAAGCTGTACAGGCCCGCAGCCAGGCATCTGCCTCGCGTTCTAATATATTTATTAATAGATCATCTAATTGGGGTTTTGCTTGTGGGGTTCCAACAGGTTCCCAGATGTCCAGCAAGGATCGAATGAGTTTGGCGTCACGTACAGTTTCAAGTGTTTCAATGGCATAGGCGAGTTGATTGGAATTCCGGCTTTGCAGATTGTCCATTGCGACATGAAGGGTATCTCCATCGTTCAACAAGCCCAGAGCCTTGATTGCATTTAAGCTGTCATGCCGGGCGCGGGCGCGAAGAGAATCGGCCAGCAGCTGCAAAGGGCCATCTTGCGCATATGCATCAATGGATCGCCAAAGATCATGATAGCGCAAAGCGCTGGAAATGCGAGCGTGTGCAAACGCGCGGATTTTCTGTGCAAACTGGCGGGGTGGTAAAAGCTCAAGCACTTGCAAGGCACCGTCCTCTGAGGCAGGATCGGCTAGTTTTGTTAGAACGCCGTTCAACGTCTGTGGGCCGATACGGGAAAGTCCCAAAACTCCACCCTCGCGAACTCCCAGATTATTATCTGAAAGGGTATTAAGCAACACCGCGGTGGCATTGGATCCATAAGAACCAAGGGAAATTGCCGCTGCACGGCGGATAGGCGAGGGGGCATCTTGATCCGTTAGTTCTGCTTCGATGAGCGCAAAAGCTTCCAGGTCTCCCCATTCAGCCATCGCTTCGATGGCATGAATACGGTCATCTTGCCCACCCATGACGGCCATCGAGCGCAGCAAGTCACGGGCTTCTGAATGCCTGCCAAGCTTCAGCAGTTCTAAAGCTGCGCGGCTGCGTACAAACCCATCCGGGTCAGCCAACATTGGCTCCAGATAATTCCTCAAACCTTGCGAATGTTGGGTCAGCGTGCACAGGGTTTCAATCGCCTGCGCACGCACTTCGGCGTCAGCATCATGTAGTTGCGACAGTACCTCTAATATGGCTGAGGCTGCTTCTATGCGCGCTAAGGACTTCAATGACGCTACCTTCACTTCGCTTTTTGAATCTTCTAACGCAGCTACCAGCGCCTCCTGTGTGCGTGGTTCATCCAGGTAGCCAAGAATTTCCGCTGAGGTGCGGCGTACCAGTGGATCACTATGCGTTATACCCTGTAAGGCCACATCGACAGTTGTTGCATCCTGGCGGAAGCCGTCAAAAGGTCCATCCTCAGCTACAAACAGCGTTGGGCGGCCGACCTGCAGAGCATCCACGAGGGCATATTTGTATGCACGAGCCGCACGCCAAATGACAAAACAGGTGCCTATTGCCGTAACCAGGCCAACAAGATACAGTTGCTGCGGCAAAAAAGCTTGTTCACCAACTAGCAGTATTGCACCTGCAATGAAGGTGCCTGCTTGCGAAGGTACACCATTAATGAAAGCCTGTACCTGAGGGCGGCGCTCAACAGGAACGGGATTATACATAGCCTGCCATGCAGAAACAGCAATACCTGTCATCCAGAGCAGATTGATGAAACGGAATGCAACGATGACAGCAAAAACCTCGTAGGCAGCCAGCACACCAAAGCCAATCATATAAATGATCGGTAAGACCAGCAGCATTGGCATAATGCCAAACCGTGCAAACAGCCGGTTGGCCAGGAATAGCGAAACCAGAAAAGCTCCGCCGGTGGTCAAGGCGTTAAACATACCTAAAAAGCTGGCCAGGGCATCTTCATCTACAAATTGAGCGGTTGCTCCTTTGGAGAATGGCAACGCAATCGAAAAGAACAGAATCGAAAATAAGATTGCAGAGATCGAAACCAGGCGCATGAGTTCAGAGCGACGGACATAGTTGTAACCCTTCTGCATCTCGGCGACAATGCCTGGTTGAGTTCGTCGAGCGCGTCTAGACCGAACCTCATGCTTTGTGCGTTGGCTGACGAGCGCTCTACCTAACCCAAAGGCGATCAACATGCTCCCGGCCATGACCATGATCAAATTTTCACTACCAATCCGGCTGACCAGCAGACTGGTACCAAATCCTCCCAGCACTGCGCCAAGGATACGTCCGGTATTGAATAACGGAAACAGGCGTTTGCTCTGGCGCGTATCGCACATCATGCTGGCAAGTCCCCAGATAACCAGATTGATCAGTGAATCCATCACTGCCATGCCTAACCACAGCGCTGGGTAAACCGCATTCACATTTGTGAAAAGTAAAGCCCATCCAGCGACGAGAACCACCGCCATCACAATTGGCAGAATCACGTAAAGTGTTTCATGCCGGACACGGCCCAACAGAGCAGTGATACCTAGTGTTATGAAAAACGAAAGCACGCCCAGCGCCATATACATGTATGGCAGGAACTCCACCCCAAAGCGTGCAAAGAACAGGGCTTCAACACCTGTACTACCCAGTGTGAAGCCAGCTGAGGTAAACAGCATAATGCCGATTAGCAGGGAAGCCATTCGCTCCTCGCCCGGGCGTATTTTTAATACTTCAGCTAATCTGTTCATATTCTTACATTTTACAAGCAGCATACTCCAGGCAAATTGCTCAGTAATCGGCTGAAATCACCATCAGTATATTTCAATATACTTTCAGCCGATTACCTATACTGAAGTATACATAAAAATCTATTCTATTAGAAGTTAATCAGATAAGGGGAAATAGGGGGTGTTTAAGGCGTTTCGATCACACCATACTGTTCCAGGATCTCCACCAGGTCGAAGATCTCCGGCGAGAGCGTATCTTCTACATTCGCTCTCCCCATGATATCGGCGATGCTCAACGGCTTTGCGTTTGGGAACGGCAGGTGGAAAAGGAACCTTCCCTGCGGCTGGGTCAGGCTGATGCGGCGCTCTTTGCGGTCCCTGCCGTTGCCGGACCAGATGGTGACGCTGCTGATGGATCGGTTCCCGCGGGCGGTTGTGAAATTGGCACCGGAATTCCTCTTCTCGCGTATTTGGCGTTCCTGTTCGCCCGGAGGTCGGGCGCGCTTGATCTGTGACAGGTCGATATCCAGGCGGATATGCTGTTCTTTGAGGGCATAGCGGTAGTAAGGGCGCTTCTTCTCGTACACCTCTTCCTTGGAAATGATATTCAAGGATGCCAGAGCCTCCAGGAAATCCTGAGCGGTCTGGATGTGCAGCCCCAGCCGGGAGGCAGCTTCGGAGGCGGAAATATCCTGGTAATTGACCAGCAGGCTGAAGAATTCCTCGGCGTAGTCTTTCGCCAGGAAATTTCCTAACAGGGCGGCAGATTTAAAATCTGACATCCGAGTCTCCCTACGAGAAGGCGCTCAACCCAAGCGCGTCCATGCGGTCGATGATGCGCATGCCCTGGCCGCGCTTGAATAACTCAAAGAATTCTATGAACAAGCCTCCCAACGATTCGCAGAGCTGGGCGAATGATAAGTCTTCCCGGTAGTTGAGGTAATCTTCCATCGAGATGTTCACTGCCACATTGCCGTCGCTATCAAAAGAAACCCAGGTCTCGTCTGCATAGTCCGCGCGCCCCCTGAAAAGCATGCCGTATTCTCGTCCGGTCTGCACGGGCAGAAAAATCACTTTATCTGGCTCAATATAGGTCAGAGCGATCAGATTTTTGGATGTGAATGTGCCAAATGCCAGCATATCCGCCCGGGTACCTTCGATCCTACCAGCGGGAAATGGACGCCCCGTGTAGCCGTTCGCAGATTCTTCCACCGGCATGGCAGCGAGTTCCAGGATCTCTCTGCCGCGCCACTTACTTTTCTTATTGGTCGCTAAATTTACCATCCATATACCAAAGAAGAGGGTGGGCAGCAGGAAAATGGGGATTAATCCAGTATTCCCAGTAGTCATACTGAGAGCAACGCTGGCACATAGGAGCGCCATGGAAAATTGGAACAAACTGACGACCAGATATCCAGTATTGCGTGTCAGGATAAATACGGTCAGTGAATATAATCCGTAAAGGAAGACCATGAGACCCATGACGAGAAAGGCTGTCTCAGGACCAGTGAAGATCAGCGTGACAAAAGAGATCAGGAATATTGCCCCAATGATCAGCACATCGGTAAAGGATTGGCTGGTTTTGAGCTTTCTATAATAAATCATTTTCCCCTCCTAGGAGAATGGGTTCAACCCTACGGCGTCCATGCGATCGATAATGCGCACACCCTCGCCCCGTCTGAAGAGCTCAAGGAATTCGACAAACAGCTTGCCCATAGAATCGCATAGCTGGTCGAACGAAAGGTTTTCTTTGTACGTCAGGTAATCCTCTCTCGAGATGTTCACGGCGACATTGCCATCGAAATCGAAGGCTACCCAGGTAGCCTGTGAGTAGTCCTGGTGCAGCCCGACGGCGGTGCCAAATTCTCTGCCCATCATGACCGGCACGAAGATGACTTTGTCCTTTTCGACATATGTGGCGGCGATCATATTGCGGGTGGCAAACTCCGCGAACGCCAGGATGTCTTTATCAGAGAAATCTTCTTTTCCTGCGGGGAGCGGACGACCGGTGAAGCCATCCTGGATTTCGTCCACCGGGGTGGCAACCAGCTCCATGATCTCTCGTCCACGCCATTTAGTGCGTTTATTGATGGTCAGGTATGCCAGCCACAGACCAAAAAAAGTGAAGCTGATGAGGAAGATTAAGTGAAGCCGGGAAGAAGGGTCGTAAATTGAACTGGCGAATGTCCAGCAGAACAGCGCCATCGAGACCTGATACAGGCTGGCTATCAGGTAGCCGGTAGACCTGGTGTTCGTATAGGCAACAAATGAATAGACAGCATATGCGAATATCAGGATTCCAAGGACACGGAATCCGATATCCCAGCCGAAGATTACCACTGTGATGGCGAAGATGGCCAGGATTGCAAGGGCTGGGATCAACCCGGTAACGGAGCGGTCAGTTTTCAGCTTGTGCCTGAGATACATTTGATTTCCCTCCCCAGGGAAAATGTTGTTATAGTATATATATAATATACTTCAAATTTATTGTAGTATATAAGATGGTTGTCATTTTGTCAAGGGCTAATTCAGAAATACACACATAATATAGGACATTTCCGAATAAACCGTCATCGCGAGCGCTAGCGAAGCGATCTCAGCAGTAGTGGGGGAGATTGCCACACCCTTTCGGTGCCCGCAATGACATCTCTTGCTATTAATGGCTGAACTATTTTCTTAACTTCGGTAAATTGGGGACCATCTTCCCGGAAGCAAAGCTTGGAGTAATTACCGGAAACTGCATCCGGTGTTGGTCTCATTTCCAGCTTCCGGGAAGTTGATTTTAATTGGGTTAAAACGGCCAGAAGATGGGCAGGAAGATCATCGAGACGATGAAGAGAAGCACGGTGAGCAGAATGCCGACGCGTGTGTAATCGAAAAAGCGGTAGCCACCCGGCCCGAAGACCAGCACGTTGGCTTTGTGACCCACCGGGGTGAGGAAGCTGGTTGCAGCGCCAATGACGACAGCCATGGTAAGCGTCAGGTGGTTCACTTCCATTCCCAGGGCGGTATCTATCGCGATCGGCACCATCAGCACGATGGCAGCCGCGTTCGACATAGGCTGGGTGATGAGAGCGGAGAGCAGGTAGATCCCTGCCAGGACGCCGTAAGGTCCATAATCGCCCAGAACGCTCAGCAGCAGGTCCGCCAGATACCTGGCGGTGCCGGTGTTTTCCATGGCGATGCCCAGCGATAGCATGCCGCCAACCAGGAAAACCGTGCGCCAGTCGATGCTCTCGTAGGCTTCGTCCATGGACAGGCAGCGGGTGAGCACCATCAGCACCGAGCCGACCACCATGGCGGTGGCAATGCCCAGATCGGAGAGCATCGCCAGCAGGATGACCAGGACCATGATACCGGCGGCGATGGGCGCCTTGCGGGTGCGGTTCTGGTGGATCTCCACCGGCTCGAGCACCAGGAATTCATTACCTTCCTGGAGGGCGCGCACCCTTCCTGGCGGTCCCTGGAGCAGAAGGGCGTCGCCGAACTGCAGCTTGATGTCCCTAAGGCGGTTGGTGATCACCTCCCCATGCCGCCATATGGCGATTGCCGTGAAGCCAAAGCGGT
>JAQBDA010000359.1:0-2856 GCA_032124675.1 Chloroflexota bacterium | reverse complement strand
CACACCGGCTCGCTGGCAGGCTCTGAACAGGCCTACCAGGCCGCTTTCAGACAGGCTGGCATCCTGCGCGCCGATTCGATGGAAGCCCTGTTCGATATGGCCTTAGCGATCGGCTACCAGCCAACCCTGCCCGGCGAGCGGATTGCCATCATCACCAACGCAGGCGGTCCGGGAATCCTGGCGACAGATGCCCTGGAGCGCGCCGGTCTGACCATCGCCAGGTTCGATTTCGAAACGATCCACGCCCTGGAGCAGTTCCTGCCCGACGCCGCCAGTGCAGCCAACCCGGTTGATGTGCTGGGAGATGCGCTGGCAGACCGCTACCGGTTCGCCATCGAGACGGTTGCCGCAGACCGGAATGTAGATGGGCTGCTGGTCATGCTCACCCCGCAAGCCATGACCGAAGTCGAAGAGACCGCGAATGCCATCGGTCAGATGTCGGCAAGGGTGGATAAGCCGATCCTGGCATGTTTTATGGGCGAAGCGCGGGTGGCAAGTGGTATTGCCATCCTCAACCAGAGCGGGGTGCCCAACTATCCTTTCCCGGAACGGGCTGCACGCGCATTCCGTGCCATGGCGGACGAATGCCGCTCCCGCAGTCGTCCACTGCCGCAGTTTGTCGAATACGATGTCGACCGGCTTTCTGCCAGAGCGGTATTCGACCGGGTACGCTCAGAGGGGCGGGTTTCCATCGCGGATTTCGAAGCCCGCGCCATCATGACAGCCTACGGGCTGGTAATTCCCCAATCGGAGATCGCAGAGACCCCTGAAAGTGCCCTGGAGATTGCCGCCAACATGGGCTATCCCGTGGTTCTCAAAATTGCCTCTCCGGAAATCCTGCACAAGACGGACGTAGGTGGTGTGAAGGTTGGCCTGCAGAATGCAGAAGATGTGCGCGATGCTTATGAATTGATGGTCTACCGGGCACAGCGCTATATCCCCGAAGCGCGCATATTGGGCTGTCTGGTGCAGCAGATGGTGCCCGCCGGTGGGCTCGAAGTGCTGGTTGGGATGAACCGTGACCCCCAGTTTGGCCCTCTGGTTACGTTTGGGTTGGGCGGCATCTATGTCGAAACGCTGAAGGATGTCACTTTCCGTGTAGCACCCTTTTCGCCCCAGGAAGCGGAAGAAATGCTGAAGGAGATCCGTGCGCATGCCCTCCTGGATGGCGTGCGGGGCAAGCCAGCGATGGATAAAGGGGCTATCGTGGATACCCTGCTGCGCATCGGGCAGCTGGTGCAGGATTTTCCCGAAATTGCTGAGCTGGATATCAACCCGCTGATGGTCTACCCGCGCGATCAGGGCGCAATCGCCATTGACATGCGCCTGATATTGGAACAATGACCCTAATCCATATTACCAATAAAATGGAACACAAGCTATGAAATCAATCTATGTCACCTCTGTCGAAAGGTATTCCGGGAAAACCGCAGTCTGCCTGGCCCTGGGGAAGCGGTTCCAGGCGGATGGCTATAAGGTCGGCTATCTAAAGCCGCTCAGTCTGGCACCCTGGCGGGTGGGCGGCAGGATAGCCGATGAAGATGCCGCTTTTGTGATTGAGACCCTGAAACTGGAAGCAACCCCGTGGGAGCTATCCCCGGTGGTTGTGACTCCCGAGCTGCTACGCGACCGGCTGCGAAGCACAGGCGAGATCAACTTCATGGAACAGGTGAAGAGCGCGGCCGCGGCAGCCGGTTCGGGGAAGGACATCCTGCTGCTGGAGGGCGGTGCCAGCCTGCGCGAAGGTTACGCGGTCGGGCTGCCAACACCCAGCGTGGCAGCCGAGGTGGGCAGCCACATCCTGGTGGTGATCAAATATCGTGATGAGGTACGTATGCTCGATGATGCGATGGCGTCGAAAACCCGTTTAGGTGCCGCCATGAGCGGCATCCTGATCAACCGGGTGCCGGAGCAGGCATCGGCTTTTGTCCGGGAAGTGGCAGCCCCTTTCCTGGAAAAACAGAAACTGCCGGTATTTGGGATCTTGCCGGAGCGGCGCAGCCTGGAAGCGATCACCGTCGGGGAGATCATCCAGCTCCTTGGCGGACAGGTGCTGACCGCGGACCCGGACCTGGAGGCAATGGTTGAGACGCTCACAGTCGGTGCCATGACTGCCGAGGCAGCGCTGTCACGCTTCCGCAAGCAGCAGAACAAGGCAGTCATCACCGGCGGGGACCGCACCGATATCCAGCTGGCAGCCCTGGAGACATCCACTACCTGTCTGGTCTTAACCGGCAATTTGCAGCCCAGCCCGCTGATCGTCAAACAGGCCGAGGAATTCGGTGTGGCAGTGCTGCTGGTGCCAATGAACACGATGGAAACCGTGGAAGCCATCGAGAATGTCTTCGGGAAAACCCGCCTGGGTCAATCGGTAAAATTAAAGCAGTTCGAAGCTCTGGTAGCAGAACACCTGGATTACCCACGCCTCTACCGGGCGATGGGCTTGTGAGGGGAGACAGAATGAATGTAGCTGCAGCCATCCGAACCAAGCGCGCCGTGCGCCAGTTCAAAGACCAGCCCCTGCCGCAGGAGGCAGTTCAGGCGATCCTCAACGCCGGGCGGCGGTCTCAATCTTCAAAAAATACCCAGCCCTGGCAGTTCATCGCCATCCAGGATAAGGCGATCCTGACGGGCCTCTCAGAGATGGGCAATTGGGCCGGTCATCTCGCTGGATGTGCGTTGGGCGTAGCGATCCTCACACCTCCGCCCGAGCAGCGCTTCAGCATCATGTTCGATGCCGGTCAGGCAGCCGCTTATATGCAGTTAGCCGCCTGGGAGCTGGGGATTGGTTCCTGTCTGGCGACCATTTCCGAGCATGAAAAAGCGCGTGAGCTGCTGGGACTCCCGGGTGACCTG
>JAQBDA010000358.1:0-21883 GCA_032124675.1 Chloroflexota bacterium | reverse complement strand
GATGTATTCAAAGTGCTCGACGAAATTAATAAGCAGGGTACGACAATTTTACTGGTCGAGCAGAATGCTCGAATGGCGCTTCAATTCTCGCAGCGCGGCTATGTATTAGAGAGTGGTGACCTAGTGCTGGAAGGGGATTCTAAAGCTCTGATGCAGGACTCTGAAGTAAAACGCGCTTACCTGGGGGGATAGGGATAATATGATTGTATTTATCCACATTTAACCCCCTCTGATATAATAGTTGACTTGAAAATATGTGATTTTTTCGGTTAATTGCATCTGGCCTGGGAATTTCCAGTGACAATTAACATTCCTGATGGTCTAAAGAGATCTGTCTTAGAGGTATTAATGGTATTTTCACCAACGATTATTCAAACCCAGCTCAATAGAATCTTACCCAGCGTTGAGAAACCGGGGCGCTATACCGGCGGCGAGCTGAACCAGATCGTAAAACTCTGGGAGAGCGTCCAGACCCGGGTTGCGCTTGTGTTCCCAGATATCTATGATTTGGGAATGTCCAATCTCGGTCTGGCGATCTTGTATGATCTGATCAACCGCCGGACGGACGCTCTCGCTGAACGTGCCTTTTCACCCTGGGTGGATATGGAGGAAAAGCTCCGCCAGACCGGGACACCACTGTTCTCCCTGGAAACAAAGCATGCCCTGGCAGAATTCGATATTATCGGTATCTCCCTGCCTTACGAAACCCTGTATACCAACACGCTGAACATCCTGGATCTGGGCGGCGTACCGGTTTTCGCCGCCCAACGCGATGAGAGCCATCCATTGGTGATTGCCGGAGGGCATGCAACCTATAACCCTGAGCCGATGCACGCCTTCATCGATGCCTTTGTCGTTGGCGAAGGTGAAGATGTCATCCAGGAGATTATCGATATCCACCAGGCATGGCGGCGCTCTGGATCAGACCGAGGTGAGCTGCTGATGAGCCTGGCAAAACTCTGGGGAGTATACGTCCCGTCCCTGTACAAGGCGTACTACCAGGATGACGGCACGATCTCGCAAGTGGAACGTTTGACCCCAGCAGCACCGCTGCCGGTGGTCAAACGGATCGTAGCGCAGCTCCCGCCGCCTCCCACTGATTTCATCGTCCCCTATATAGACACGGTACACAATCGAGTCCCGGTGGAGATCATGCGCGGATGCACCCGAGGCTGTCGCTTCTGCCAGGCAGGCATGATCACCCGCCCAGTGCGCGAGCGCCCAGTAGATGAGATTGTCGATGCTATCGAAACCGCCTTGGAAAAAACGGGGTACGAAGAGGTCGGCCTGCTGTCGCTTTCATCGTCAGACTATACGCATATCCTCGATCTGGTGCGGGCTGTCAGCGAAAAGTTCGAGGGACGTCATTTATCCATCTCCCTCCCCTCCCTGCGCATCGAATCCTTTTCAATTGAACTGATGGAGGCGCTCCAGACTACACGGCGCAGCGGCTTCACCCTGGCACCCGAGGCCGCCACCGAGCGCATGCGCGAGATCATCAATAAACCAGTCAGCACTCAGCAGCTTTTAGAAACGGCTCATGAGATTTACTCACACGGCTACACGACCATCAAGCTGTATTTCATGATCGGACACCCATCGGAAACTATAGATGACGTGCAGGAAATAGCCAGTTTGTGTAAAGCGGTCTTGGCTGAGGGGCGCAAGGTGATGGGCAAGCGCGCTCAGGTCAATGCTGGCGTGAGCACCTTCGTTCCCAAACCGCATACACCATTCCAGTGGGTGCCGTGCGACACTCGGGAGCAAATTCTCGCCAAGCAAGCACTGCTAAAACGCGCACTGCGCGGTCAAGGACTGAAGCTGAGCTGGAACCCGCCGGAGGACACTCTGCTGGAGGCGTGGCTCTCACGCGGTGACCGGCGAATGGCTGAAGTCATCTACCAGGCCTGGAAGCGCGGGGCAAAGTTCGATGCCTGGAACGAGCATTACCGCTATGACCTGTGGATGGAGGCTTTCGCAGCCATCGGTCTGGACCCTGACTTTTATACCCACCGGGAACGACCAATAGACGAGACCTTCCCGTGGGAGCACATCAGCACAACATTGAGGAAGAAATTCCTGGCGGAGGACTACCTCTGGAGCCAGCAGGGCAAGACGCGCATCGACTGCCGCGAGCGCTGCTTTGCATGCGGCATCCTGCCCGGCTTTGCAGACCTGCGGCGGATGAACCCCGGTGATGTATGGCAGTGCCCGGAAGTTAAAAATAAGCGCATTCCGGTCAGCAACCTAATCGAAGCTGAGCAGATAGCGAATTAGGAGTGGCGAATTAGGATCCGCATCCACTTTACCAAGACCGAGGCCATGCGCTACACCAGCCATCTCGACCTGCATCGCGCCTGGGAGCGGACCATCCGGCGCGCAAACCTACCGCTGGCTTATACTCAGGGCTTCCGCCCCCACCCGCGCATCAACCTGGCCTCCGCACTGCCTTTAGGCTTCACCAGCCAGGATGAGGTAGTGGATATCTGGCTTGAAGATGCTCTCCCGCTGGCAGATATCGAAACTGCCTTGAATGGCTCCCTGCCTCCAGGCATGCAGATCTGTTCCGTTGATACCGTTTCGGATCGGGACCCGACTCTCCAGACCCAGCTGCTGGCGGCTGAATATCTTATCACCCTGCTTGAACCACTGCCTGAACTAGAAACCCGCCTGCAGGCTATCTGCCGCTCGGACAGCCTGCCGCGCCAGCGCCGCGGAAAATCCTACGACCTGCGCCCGCTGCTCCTGGAGCTGCGCCAATTCGCAGATGATGAAGACGGGCAACAGCGCCTGCTGGCAGTTCTCGCCGCCCAGGAAGGCGCCACAGGACGCCCGGAAGAGGTTATCCTGGCGCTGGGCGGCGAGCCAACTCTTGCCCGTGTACAACGCACACGTCTGGTTTTTATCAGCCCGTCGTAAATATAGACCCAATTTATCACCTGATTCTATTTCGTGGAATAATATTACGATAACCTATATCTACATCATCATCCATAGGAGGCAAGTCAGCATGTAATATCCTGTGGGATTGATAATGACGACCATCTTATCGGCGTATTATTGGGTTTCTAATATGCTATAATGATTCCATGCCACTGAGTGATGACATAAAAGCATATAAGGCTCGCTGGGCAGAAGTTGAGGCTCATGTGAATAATGAGCGACGAACTGCTACACTAGAAATGCGCTGGAAACAGTTAAACTCCGCGTACGCCATAGCAAAAGATCTAGGCTTGTTATCTGAGGACCCCAGCGAGGTAGGAGTTTTTGAATCTTGGGCAAAGCTCAAAGAAAAAGCGGTAAGCCAACTCCCGAAAGTGTAACTCCTTTCTTATCCCCAATTCAGGCTCTACAAAATCTGCTCTCGCAGTATAACGATCAGGGGGTGATTGTTGGTGGAGTTGCAGTCAGTCTATTAGGAAGTCCTCGTTATACTGTCGATTTGGATGCTGTGATCTTACTCAGCCTTGAAGATATTCCTTCCCTTCTTAGTAAAGCAGCCAAACTAGGAATTGAGTCAAGAGTGTCTGACCCCATACCATTTGCCCGTAGAACTCGCGTGCTGCTACTTCGACACAATCCGAGTGGAATAGATATCGACCTTTCCCTCGGTATACTCCCATTTGAAGTTGAAATGGTGGAACGAAGCAGCATCGTTGAAATAGGATCGATCAAAATGCGCATACCTACCCCAGAAGACTTGATTATTATGAAAGCCGTCGCTCATCGGTCCAAGGATCTGGCAGATATTCAGGTTCTCATTTCAAGCCATCCCGATTTGGATAAAGATCGCGTTCAATTCTGGGTGGAGCAATTTAGTGAGGCATTGGAAATGCCGGTACTTTGGACTGATATCGAGAAATTACTTTGAGAGAGGAATCTCGCCGGATATTCGATTTCCAATCACTAACTATCTCGTGGTAAAATTCTGCCGCGCCCGACCACGCCCCCATAGCTCAGTGGATAGAGCGCTGCCCTCCGGAGGCAGAAACCCGCGTTCGAGTCGCGGTGGGGGTACCAACCAAGACACATCCCGAACACCACCAGATAGGTGTTGAGCAATTCTTGGAAATGCTGCGCTTTGACCAGCGAAGCAAATTAGAGGAATTGCCCGGCATCAGAAAGTGAGGTCGGGATGACTTCTTTTAATTCCCCTAATATTTCCCAACAATTTTAATACTGGTCTTTTCATCAATCGGCACATCACAGTGCAAGCCGCTGCCGAGGTTACGGGCTATAACATCCAATACCTGCGGCGAATATTGCGTTCTGGAACGCTGGAAGGCTGCAAAATCGGTCAAATGTGCCTGATCGAGGTGGATGCTCTTGAAGCGTACCTAAAACGTGTAGAAAACAAATCAGACCGCCGTTGAGGGCCGAGGTAGTTTTTTGGTTTGGCACGTTTACGATTGTAGACGTGGGATGTAAACGAATGTAAACAACAGGAGATTGGAGGTTCGACATAAGTGTCATGGTACTGGATTTCGGAAATTCGATTATCAAAGCAAAAATTGCGCGACGACAGAATGTCGAAGTCGCTTTTCTCCACGCGATGAAGCAACTGACGGAAAGTGAGTATGAGAAAATTACAAACCGGGCTGGGCTTCAAAATCAGACTACCGATTATTTGCGGATCAATGGAAAACCCTGCGTGGTTGGGGAATGTGCTGTATGGCACGGCTTGATCACACTACGGAAAGGCACTGCACGCTACAGGTGGCGGCGTTTTTTTACATAAACAGTCTCATGTCGAGGCTTTTCTTTATCTTGTTACCCATCGCTTTTCAGGTAAAGGGTTTTATATACTTGATGAACCTGAAGCGGCCCTCTCTCCTTCACGCCTGTTGGCTGTATTATGCCGCATGAATCAGCTTGTGCAAGATGAATTACAATTTATTATTGCTACGCATTTGCCAATCCTAATGGCCTATCCGGATGCATTGATTTATCAAATCTCGGATGACGGGATTGGTCAAATCGAATACAACGACACAGAACACTATCAGGTTACAAAGACATTTCTAGCGAATCCTGACAGGATGCTCAGAGAACTTTTTCAAGATGACCAGCACGATGGAATCAATCTGATATCAATATATAAGTGGCGTGGGAACAAGATTTTATTCTTTCTTTCCGAGTTTCGTGTAGGGTTTAAAGAATTTTCAGTCGGTCTTCTTGGGGCAGAAATGCGAGTATAATCTCACCAATGTTACTCGATAAAGAAAACAGCAACAAAGAGAAAACAGTAGATATCCTCAACCAGCAACTACTTTACCAACAGGCCCTGGCTGGATGTTCACAATCTCTACTATTGGTTTCAGAAGATGAAAGCAGCCAGCAAGAAGCGCTCCATCAGGCGCTGGAACACCTGCGTGCTGTGACACAGGCTAGCCGGGCCTACATCTTTCAATTGTTCGAAGATTCCGAGTTGGGACCATGTATAGGAATGTCGGCTGAAGTGATTGCTCCTGGAATCCTCCCGCATATCGATAATCCAGCTAATCGAAAGTTTCCCCTATCCAGATTACCAACTGATTTTGTGAAGGTGCTTTTGGATGGGAAAGCTTACGGTGGAGCCGTTAAGCAGTTGTTTGCCAGTACGCCAGATTTGCGAGATGCTTTTTTGGCTCAAAGCCCTCCACTGCTGTCCATACTACTGTTTTCTATATTTGATCGAGATCAATTGTGGGGGTTTATCGGCTATGATGATTGTATGAACGAGCGCGAATGGGATGCCTGGGAAATTGGGATGCTGGGTACTTCCGCTGAAATGGTTGGTAACACGATACAGCGCTGGGAAATCGAAGCACGCTTGAGAGACACCTTAGATGAATTGGAAGTGCGTGTACGGGAACGCACAGAGGCCTTAAGCCAGTCGAATATAAATTTAAATGAAGAAATCCGACAGCGCCGGCGCGTTCAATCGGATTTAGAGACTCGCCTGCAGATCGAAGAGAAATTAGCTGTCATATCGGCTAGATTACTGGAACCTACCAAAATTAGGCGGAATATTGCGGTTTCCCTGGAAGATTTGGCACAGATCATGAACGCCAGCCGAATTTTTCTGGCTGAATTTGATTTGCATGCTGCGAACCAGGTCAGGGAATTTGTTGAGTGGCGCAGGCCCGAGATGCTGCCGATCTCCGAGGATGTCGCCCAACGTTTTATGAACTCCTTAATGGGGTTTCGAGACCGATTGCTGGCCGGTGAAACCATTTATATCGAGGACATAGCTCAATTTCCAAACAATATTGCAGTTGATTTACGACCTCTGCAGGAACGCAATGTGCAATCCTTTGTGCTCTCACCGATCGTTCTCAATCAACGTGTGCAAGCCGTACTGGGCGTCAGCAATCTTCACTCATCTGCAGACACTATACAGATGAACTTGCGCACTTTGGAGTTGGTAGCGGGTATGCTCAAAAGTCTATTCCAACGCGAACATCTGATCCAAACCCTGGAAGAGCAGATTGCGGAACGTACCCGCCAGTTAACCACTTTCCTGGATATGGCCATGTTGAGTGACCAGAACCAAAACTTGGTAGATATTTTGCAACCCACCCTGTTTTCGATTACCCAAATCGCGGGTTGTGATGCTGCCGGTATCCATATCATCAATGAGAGGAACTCCAGCCTGGAGTTGGTTGCCCAAAGGGGCATCCCCTTGGAATATCTACAGCCTCTCAGCGAGGTCGCGATCGATGCCGAATTCGCTGCCTGGCTGGATGAAACTGACCCTTACGAATTCGTAGGTAATCTTGATCGTGGCCCTGTTTTTCCCGAGCCATTTTGTTTTCCCGGTTTTCACGCCTTTTATGCCAACCGTTTGGGCACTGGCAGCAAATCTTTGGGCGTGCTGAGTTGTTATCGGTTTGCCGATCAGCCTTTTTCCCCATTTCAGGCGATCTTATTGACTGCGCTTGGCGAACTCCTGGGCATTATTGTAGAGAATAACCGTTTGAGGGGCGAGGCGGAAGGACTGGCTGCGATCGAAGAACGCCAGCGTCTGGCGCGCGAGATCCATGACGCGGTCAGCCAGTCGGTTTACAGCCTTAGCCTGTTTGCTCGTTCTGCCCAAAATGCCCAAGAGGAGGGCAATCAGGATAGATTGTCTTCCAATCTGCAGGATATCGAAACGACTGCCTTGGGCGCCATGCGGGAAATGCGCCTGCTGTTGTACGAGTTGCGGGAAAGCGGGCAGGATGCAGATATTGCCACTGCACTGGATACTCGTTTCAAGCAGGTGGAAAATCGCCTGGGCATCCAGGCAGCCCATCAAATCGAGGATGAAATTGTTCTGTCGCCGCAAGTCCAGCATGAAATCTGGCGCATCCTGGTCGAAGCGCTCAATAACAGTTTGAAGCACGCAAACGCCACCCGTGTGTATGTGCAAATTTCCTGCCGGGAAGAATATCTGGCTGTCTCGATCCAGGATGATGGGATTGGCTTCGATGTCAGCAGTCATTCTGTTGGAATGGGGCTGAAAAACATACAGGCGCGCGCTGAAGCACTTAGTGGGCACCTGGAAATCTGCAGCGAAGCCGGACATGGCACCCAGATCGAGTTAAGGATTCCGCTGGCCTGTATCGATCCAGAAGAAGGAGATTAGAAATGGTAGAGATGAACATACGAGTGCTGATCGCAGATGATCATACCGTGGTGCGTAAGGGGCTCAGATCGCTGCTGTCCGCTGAAAAATATGGTATCGAAGTGATTGGCGAAGCCAGCAATGGGGACGAAGCTGTCGAAAAAGCGAGACAACTCGAACCGGATGTGATCCTGATGGATCTGGTAATGCCGAGGAAGAGCGGACAGGAAGCGATTGTGGAAATAAGGCAGATGCAGCCTGGGGCGCGCATCCTGGTGCTGACTAGTTTTGCAGACGATGAAAATGTTAAACAGGCGATTCGGGCTGGCGCGTATGGCTTTCTGCTGAAAGATACTTCACCAGATGAGCTGGTCCAAACCATCCACTCGGTATATGCAGACAAACTGACCATACCACAAGAACTTACCCATATGCTCTTGGGCAGCAAAGCTCTGGATAAAACATTAAACTTAATGGGGGAAGATTTAACTCCGCGTGAGTTGGATGTGCTTAAGTGTATTGCGCAGGGGATGTCAAACAAGCAGATTGCTCAGCATCTCTCAATTGGTACGACCACCGTGCGTTCCCACGTCAGCAGCATGATGGGTAAACTGCACGTAGAAAACCGCACCCAGTTGGCGATCTATGCCCGCGAACATGATTTGATCTGAACCAGTCTGGCTGGATTTTGGATTGTAAAAAATATACCTCGTCCAAAAGAAAGGTAAGGCCTCCGCTAGGGGGTTTTTTTTTGAAAAAAGAAATCAGCCATAAATTCGATGCTTTTTAAAAAGATGCGGGTTATAAATTAATGGTTTGATATTGCCAGTTTTGGATAAGAAGGCAAACATTCGAAAAAAATCGATTAATCAAAATATTAGGAAGGTAGTCAGTATGTCCAACCAAGATGCAATAAAAACGTGTCATTACTTATCTGGTGATTGTCTTTGCGCTCAGCAGCATTTTTTATGTGCTGATATCCCAGCAAGATGGGGGAATTGAAAGCTCTACGGGACAATTTCTTGCCCTGGCGCTGATGTAGTCTCCCGCGGTAGTAGGGCTGGTGACAACCTTTATCTACCAGCGTAACCTGCGAGGTATGGGCTGGGGGATTGGCAAACCAAAGTATTACTTGATCGCCTATCTAACACCAATTATTTATGCAAGTATTGTGTATTTATCTGTCTGGGTGTTAGGCCTGGGCAAGGTAAATTTCAGTGCTCTAGGTGATAGTTGGGTGATGGGCGTGCTAAATACACTAACACTTGGTGTCCTGACCGCTGCGATCTCCGCCGTCGGAGAAGAAATCGGCTGGCGTGGACTGCTGATCCCCCAGTTAGCGAGATTGGGTACGTTCACGCAAACAGCTATCATCAGCGGAATCATCTGGGGTGTCTGGCATATCCCTCTGATTATTGGCGGCGGGTACAGCAGTTGTGCGCCGACCTAGTACGCGATTGCCTGTTTCATGATGTAGATTATTGGCGTTTCGTTTGCTTTTGCCTACGTGCGCCTGGCCTCCGGCAGCATCTGGCCGGCCTTGCTGTTGCATGCTACGCACAATTCTTTTATCCAGAGTGCCTTAGATAAACTGACCATCAACACCGGAAGTACGCAGTACTTCACGACTGAATTTGGTCTTGGCCTGGCGCACATGGGTGTGATTGTCGGATTGATCTTCTGGCGAATGGGCAAAGATCTGGATCTCACCCAAGTGTCTACAAGTGTTTCATAAGAATTATCGGTAAAAAGCTCTCATCCAAAAGGATGAGAGCTTTTTGTAATCGCTCAGCGTTTTGTCGGGTGCTGAAATCAGCTATATTTCCGATGCCTAAATGTAATAGCTTCGGTAAACTGTATTTTATTGTTTATAAAACCACAATCAGAACACGAGAGCAATATCCACCTATTTATGAAAAAACTGCGCCTCTTGATCTTATCCCATCCAGGTGCCTGGCAGCGGGTTCTGCAAATGAATATTGAAGCTTACCCGTTCGTGAAAGTGGTTGAGGTGGTCAGCGGCAGTCTTTCCGCTTCTCAACTGGTAAGCCAGCATCAAATTGACCTGGTTTTGATCGATTCGTCCATTCCATTTGATGATGCTGTCGCTTTAGTTCAAAACGTGAAACTGGAGAATCCTGAAACTAGGTCGATCGTCATCACGGATACAACCCAACAAAGCCGCAGAATCACCTGGG
This sequence comes from Chloroflexota bacterium, assembly GCA_032124675.1. Classification (GTDB taxonomy): domain Bacteria; phylum Chloroflexota; class Anaerolineae; order Anaerolineales; family UBA4823; genus JAQBDA01. The sequence continues at coordinate 12,097 of JAQBDA010000358.1, read as the reverse complement.
TTGGGGCTGATTACACGCTTTCATCTTATCATTTTGAGTCTCAAATTGGCACGATTCTCGATCAAATGCGGGAAACTTTGCTAAATGAAATCGAAGGTTCAGAAACGACCTTCAAATTGGACCCTCGTGGGCTAAATAATCTAAGTGTAACAGCTCAGGCTGCTGGCGCAGCCGGGCCTAAGAGACAAGGAGGGTAAAAAGGGTTGTCAAGGATCGCCATACGCAGAGCCTCTAACACTCGCAGGTCATTCTTGCGAGCCGTGGAAATGTAGCTGCGGATGCGACAGAATGTACTGGCGCCTTTCACGGTGCGAAAACAACCCGACACTTTCTGTTTCAACTTGACCATGCGCAGATCGCGCTCGGCCAGGTTGTTATCAAACGGCACCTTAAAATCGTACATAAAAGCCAGCACAGAGCGTTGATGCTTGTGTAGATGATCGACGAGGTTCTTGGCCGGGCTTTGTTTGACCCGTCCGCGCTTGCTGGGCGTTGGCGGGTCCGGAGCAGGTGGTGGATTGGCTTTCAGCCCCTGCCCGATCAGTTCGTCATAGCGTCTCTCGAAGTCGGTGATTTGGTCGCCAGGGAGCGCAGACAGCTGGTTTTGGTGGGCACTTTCAACAGCCTGCTTGATCTCCAGGAGCAGTTTCAGCATGTGCTCTGCCCAGGGCTGCTGGTAGCGCTCGTGAATAAAGAGCAGTTCTCGCAGATGGTGGGCGTTACACAAGGCATGTTGGGCGTCCGGGTATTGGTCGTAGGATCGATAGCCATCGTGCATCACCCAACCCGTGCGCTTCGGCAAAATACCGATGGCATCGTGCGCCAGACTTCCGCGTTTGTCATGCATCTCCAGGTGGGTAATCGTCTCGGTACTGGCCACATGCATCCAGCGTAGCTTGCCGTCTACCCGCCCGCCGGTCTCATCCAGGTGCACCACTCCTTCCGTCCGGATCAGATACTCCTTGACCTGCTCATCGACCGGTGTGACCGCCTCAGCCACCTGCTCGCAACTCTCGATCAACGTGCCTTCGCTGAATGGGCTGTCGTACAGTTCATCCAGGATTTCGCAGGTGCGTTCCAGCGGGATGTGATGGTACTGATTGAAGTACACCGCCTGGGCTTTAATCTCCGGCCCGTACTGCACCGGCTGGCTCACCCCAGAGGGGAACTCGGCTTTGTTCACCTGCCGGCACTGCGGACAGGTCTTGATTTCTGCCTGATGCTCGATTACTTCCAACTGCACCGGCGGCAGATCGAACACCTGGCGTTGCTCAATCCGATCCGCTTCCACCTAAGAAAGCTCCGCCTGACAGCCTTGGCACCGCTCCGCTCGATGCACCTGCACCCGATCCGGATGGGCTACTGCCTTAAGCGTGTGCCCTTCGTGTCCTGGCTGTCCGCCGCTCTTCTTTCCGCTCGGCTTTCGCAAGCCACGCTTGGTCGGCTTCTTCTTCAACCCGTCGCTCGACGGCAGCTTGCTGCTGTTGCCACTGTTCTTCGCCAGTTGGTCTCTCAATGCCTGTACTTCGGCTGCCAATACGGCGATGGTTTCAATTAGCTGATTGATCAGGGCGATGACTGCCTCTTCGCCCTGCTGATATGCAGCACGCACTTCATCATCAGACGGAAGATGTTGTGGTTCCATGTCCTATATTGTCGCTGGCTTTTGCGATTTTGACAATGTTAATGTTCAACAGGCTTTATGCCTGAGCAGTTACAAATTAACTTTATTGTCGGGAACTTTGCTGGTGCTGGTAGGGGATGAGCAGAATGAATCCCAGCACAATGGTTGCCTCGCCGATCATCACCCCCACCGCCTGCCAGGGTCCGAAGTAGGGGATCAGCGGCAGGGGCTGGTTGCCGAAGCCGAAGATGTCCGCCATACCGGAGGCAACCGCCACCACATAGCCGGTGGCTACCAGACGCAGACCGATGTCGGCGGCGATGGTCTTCTGCCTGCCATTCCACAGAGCGTTCAGACCCAGGTAGCCGCCCACACACATCATCGCCAGCCCGACAAGAAAGGTGGCGATCTGCACGAAACCGGTGACCGGGCTGCGATCCAGGCCGAATATTCCCGGGTCTACACCCAGCAGGTATAAGATGAAGCCTAATATCGTCAAGACCAGCCCGACGCGGATGCGCAGGTGCCCGTTGGTGGTGTGCTCTTCGGCGCTGTTCACGAGCCCTCCGGCAAGGTATCCTGCAGCAGGTCCAGCCAATTGCCGCCCAGGATAGCGGCGATGTCATCATCCGAATAGCCGCGCTCTCCCAGCAAAGATGCCAGCTTCTGCAAGTCTGCGACCGTGTCGATCTCCAGCGGCACCGACTGCACGCCGAACCCGCCATCGAAATCAGTGCCCAGCCCAACATGGTGGGCATCACCCGCCAGCTGGCAGATGTGGTCGATGTGGTCAACCAGATGCTGTAAGCTGACCTGCCCGCGCCGGTCGCCACGCTTCCAGCCTGGCAGCAAGAACGGGTTGACCGGTGAGACGCCCAGCACTGCTTCTCTTTCCAGTAAGCCCCGAATGGCTCGCTCGGAAAGATGGCGGTTGCTCTCCTCACCTTTCAGCAGCGACTGCACATTTGCATGCGTGGAAACGATGGCGCCTGGATAGGAATCCAGAGCCTGCATCAGCGCCCACTCATCCATGTGGGCGGCGTCGAGCACGAAGCCCAGGTCAGCCATGCCCTCCAGCAGGTCATAGCCTTCTTTGGTCAGCGGGCCCGGCTCGCGGGTGCCGCCGCAGAAGCGCGTCCCTGCCCATGCAGGGCCGATCAGGCGCACCCCAAGCCGCCACCACTCATCCAGCTCGGATGGCTCCCGCACCCCCTCCGCGCCCTCGATCAGCATCACCAGCCCGACCGGGTGCCCCGGCCTGGCATCGCTCTTTGCGTGTTGGTGCGGATCACGACCGTTGCCCTCGCCCTCCTCGAAGATCAGGTCGAGGTCGGAGCGCTCCCAGTTTGCCAGCAGATCATCCAGTTCATTCCGGAACTGCAGCAGGCGGAACCGCTCTGGATGCTCACCGGTTAGGCGGTGATTTATATCCAGTTGGGCGCGGTAAAGGTTGTGTGCCTGGTCTGCATCACGGTAAAAAACCGTCTCCCAGGCTTCCCGGCGATGAGCAGGGGTCACAAATAAGACCGAAAACACCACTGCAACCCGCCCTCGCTGGTAATCCGGCCAGCCCAGCAGAGAATCGCCGTTGCGCAGGGGAGCCTGACCCCCGGCTTCCAGACGGCGAGTTTCCACCGCCGAGCGAGTGTAATCCCTGCCGAATGTCAGCATATTCCAGGCCAGGTCCTGGTGGGCGTCAACGATAAGCATTTTATCCAAACTGCTCTTCTACCACCCGGACTGCGATCTGGCGATCGATCTTGCCCATCGGGTAATTTCCCAATTGTGCGGGTGCGGCCCAGCAGAAATCATCGACCTGAATGGGGCGCGGCTCGCTGCCATTGCGCAGGGCACAGGCGAACGCATGTAATGTAACCCGGAAGTGTGTATAAGCATGCTGGTAAACACCCAATGTATTTTCCACATCGATCTCCACGCCCAACTCTTCACAGATCTCACGTTGCAAGCAAGATACCAGGTCTTCACCGGGCAGCAGCTTGCCTCCGGGGAATTCCCACATCCCACCCAGCAGCCCACCCAGCGGGCGGCGAGCGATCAGCACCTTTCCCGCGCGCCGGATGACAGCAGCGGTGACGGTATGGTGGGGGATTTCAGCCCAGGCAGCGGTCACGGGGCGCTGTTCCTGGATGCCCAGCAGGCGCGCCTGGCAGTTATCCTCCAGAGGACAGACCGAGCACACCGGATTACGCGGCGTGCACACGAGCGCGCCCAGGTCCATAAGCGCCTGGTTGTAATCGCCGGCCTGACCCCGGGGCAGGTTTTGATCGGCCAACTCCCACAGCCGGCGCTCGCCTGATGGAGAGCGGGCCGGTTCATCCACGTTGAACACGCGTGCCAGCACGCGGCGGATATTGCCATCCAGGGCTGGCTCATCCCGGCAGAATGCAATCGAAGCGATCGCCGCGGCAGTGTAGCGCCCGATTCCGGGCAGCTTTTGAAGCTCGGCAAGCTGTTGCGGCAGAGCACCCCCATAGACATCTACCACTACCTGCGCTGCTCTGTGCAGGTTGCACGCCCGGCTGTAGTACCCCAGACCTTCCCAGCAAACGAGAACCTCGTGCAGCGATGCCCGCGCCAGCGAGAAGACGTCTGGGAAGCGCGCCATCCAGCGTTCGAAATAGGGGATGGCCGTATCGACCCTGGTCTGCTGGAGCATTACCTCAGAAACCCACACTGCATAAGGGTCACTATGCCCACGCCAGGGAAGGCTGCGGGCGTTATGCGTATACCAGTTTAACAAGCGCTTGGTAAGTGAAGATGACACGGTAAATCTGGAGAAGCTGGATCAAGCCAGGCTGGTGTGAGGGTCGTGGAATCCGCTGCCCTGGCAACTCGGGCAGCCTGCCAACCGGGGCGCGATCGGCTACATCTGGAAGCCAGGGCGCGCCGGTACGATCTTGTATTGAAAGTCTTCTACATAATCCAGCAGCTGGCGGGTCAGATCGTCCCATTCGGGTGATGCGAGGACGCCTTGAAGGGAGTTGATGGTGCTACTTTGCACCGATGCCATAATCTGCGGCTGGTCTCCGTACATGGTGAACCAGGCATCATTTGGCTCCAGGCCCAGGCGCTGGACACCTGGGATAAAATCACGCACCACGAACTCAAAATACTCCTGTTCTCGTCCCGGGAGGATATCCCATGTCATCAGCAATTTCACAGTCATGATGGCAACTCCCTACGATGATTTGGCATAGCTCAGAACCACCACTCTGGTCTCCTCCGGGACAGAAGTGCGAGTCACCTTGAGAGAATCTACCGGAGCCATATCGCTCAAACCCATTTCTTTCAGGAATGTATCCAGCGGTGCCAGCTTGATATTACTGTCAGGGGTATGGTAATGCATGGGGATGACGATCCCCGGCTCGATCAAGCTGACTACCTCTGCAGCCCTGGAGGCATTCAGACCACCACCACCACCGACCGGGACAAGGGCCACATTGACTGTGCCCAATGCTTCAATTTCCGTCTGGCTTGGCACCCGCCGCAGGTCACCGAGGTGTGCCACAGACACCCCATCATAATCAAAGACATACAGGGTATTGCGCAGCTCGTCGGACTCGCGTTTGCCCTGCCCATTGGTCTGCACGCCGGTGATGAACACACCGCCTATCTCATACTCTCCCGGTCCGGTCAGCACATGGCTGCGGCCTTTCACAACAGAGATGAAATTATGCCCGGGAGCGTCGTGGCTGACCGTCACGATATCGCCCCTCAGCTTCAAAAGCTCATATCCAGTCGTTTGATGATCATATGGGTCGGTTACCACGGCTGCCATGCTTCGCTCAACCAGCCGGAAGCAAGAATGCCCATACCAGGTTATTTCCATAGGACCTCCATAAAATGATCCGCTATAGCAGCCTGTCTGCTCGGAGGCAATTGGGCAGCTACGACATGATTATACTTCATTGCAGGAGTCCAGGATAATTGTCCCCCGGATTTTGAGCGAATTTGCAGGGGGTGATATGATTATCCGCAGTGGAGAGTAAATGGTGGTTGCGGGAAGCCCAATTCTGGATTTGAAAACCCGGACGACTCCCGGGGCGACAGCCGCTCAAGACAGCTTCGGGACATGGCGGCTGGAGATACCCGCCGGTCAACAGGGCACCTACCGGCTGGCGCAGCTGGATGACTATTCAGAAGTCGTCCGGGCTGCGCTGCCTTGGGATCCCCCATGCAGCTTCTCCCTGCAGGCACGCGCAGGCAGCGCGGATACAACCCCCGGTACGTGGGGCTTCGGTTTCTGGAACGACCCCTTCAGCCTCTCCCTCGGTGCGGAGGGCGGCAGCCGGCGCTTACCTGCTCTGCCCAACACTGCCTGGTTTTTCTTCGCCTCGCCGCCAAACTACCTGTCATTCCGGGATGATCTTCCTGCACAGGGCGGTCTGGCAGCTACCTTCCGTTCGCCGCGCTGGCCCTCGATCGCCCTGGCTCCGGCCGGATTGCTGCTGCCTCTGGCTGTTATACCTGCCTCAGCTCGCCTGGTGCGAGCCGCAGCCCGCAGGGTCATCCACCAGGATGCCGTGCAGCTATCGATCAGACAGGCAGACTGGCACAGCTACCAGATCGAATGGCACGAAGATGAGGCCAGCTTTTCGATCGATGGTGATACCGTGCTGCGTACACCGGTTTCCCCCCACGGACCGCTGGGGCTGGTGCTGTGGATCGACAACCAGTACGCCGCCCTGCCACCAGGTGGCCGGCTGCGCTATGGCAGCCTGGAGAATCCGGATAGTGCATGGATCGAGATCAAGCAGATCGCGATAACCACACTTCCAAAGGCGATGTAGGGCAAATTGGCAATTTGCCCGATAAGGAGAACAATCCGATGATTGAGGCTATCAACCTGGCACAAAAATTCAGCCTGATCCAGGAGTATTGGAGCCCAAGAATCGCCGGAGAGCTGAACGACGCATATGTCAAGCTCGCCAGGCTTAAAGGGGAGTTTCTCTGGCACCAGCATGAGCGTGAAGACGAGCTGTTCCTGGTCGTCAGAGGCACGCTTCGAATCAGGCTTCGCGGGCGAGACATCGAGGTCGGCGAGGGGGAATTCGTCATCATACCAAGGGGTGTAGAGCACATGCCGGTAGCCGAGGAGGAGGTGCATGTCCTGCTGCTCGAGCCGAAATCCACCATCAACACAGGGGATGCTGGGGGTGAACAGACGGTTGGAGAGCAGTGGGTATAGCGCGATTTCGTGTACACAATCGCCCCAAATCTCACAGCAATCGGACACTGACGCAGAATGTGCACTGCTTGACAAGCACCTGACTAATGGGTAAAATTAGGCGCACCTAGATAAGAAAGCGTTTAGGCCGAGATAGCTCAGTTGGTAGAGCACGCGACTGAAAATCGCGGTGTCCCCAGTTCGATTCTGGGTCTCGGCATTCTCGGCCAAACGGCAGGCCGGAGTCGCAGCCTGGTGGCTGCCGCAAAATGCGGGCATAGTTCAGTTGGTAGAACGTCTCCTTGCCAAGGAGAAGGTGACGGGTTCGAGTCCCGTTGCCCGCTCTGAATATCTACGAGAGCAGACTGCTGATCGCACTCCCCTGTCAGCAGTCTTTCACTCAAACTAAAACCGGCGACGTGGCCAAGTGGTAAGGCAAGGGTCTGCAAAACCCTGATCACGGGTTCAAATCCCGTCGTCGCCTCTGCATCACAACAGACAGTCTGAAAATGGCTGTCTGTATTTTTTTGAAATACCCTCAATCCGTGTACAGAACCCACAAATGTCAAACTGTCAGGTTGCGAGTCATAAATCTTCACACAGATTTTATGGAAATTTCCCCAGGGCCGATATATGATCCTTTCAGGGTATTGCCCCCCGCAGACCCGCCTGTATTCAATTGGGAAGATTCGAGATCGATGTCCGATTCTTACAAAGATCTGGTATTTAAAGAAGCCCGCGAACAGACTGAGCTGATCGCAGAGCTGGAAAAATCCTTCGAGCGCGCCCTGGAACAGATCCGCTACCAGGCATTGCTGCTCAATAATGTACGCGATGCAGTGGTGGTGTGGAACCTGGACGGGAAGATCACCTACGCCAACCCGGCTGCCCTAAGGCTCTTCGGTTGGAGCATGGAAAAGTGGCTGACCGCGCCGGTCGAAGAATTCTTCAACCTTTTCACCCCTCGCGTGCGGGTTCCAGGTGGGGAAGGCACAGGAGGGCTGCGGGTTGAACGCAGCTTCACAAAACAGGACAGTACTATCTGGGTCAGCTCGCATGTGCACTCGCTGCGCGACCACAGCTCTAACGGCAGGCCGATCGGCTATATGGACGTCTGCCGGGATATCACCGACCGCAAGCAAATGGAAGCCAGCGTACAGGCTGCCCAAATACAATTGATCCAGGCTGCCCGCCTGGCAGCCATCGCGGAACTGGCATCCGGGATCGCCCATCACGTCAACAATCCGTTGACAACCATCATCGCAGAAACACAGCTTTTGAAGCAGCACCTGCGGCAGGTGCTGCCGGATGAGCACCCTGGCCGCGACGCCCCAACGACTTATTCCACAGCCGCGGCTCTAGATCAAGTCGCCGCGATCGAACAGGCCGGGTGGCGGGTGCAGCGCGCCGTACAGCAGCTGCTGGATTTCTCCCAGCCTTCAACCAACACACTCGAACAGTTGAATATCAATCACACAATAGCTACCGCTCTGGATCTGGTAGGTGACCAGATCCGCTCTCTGGGTGTCGAGCTGGATATCCAGCTTAGTGCGGACCTGCCGGATATGAGAGGCAATGCCCGCCAGCTGATCGATTTGTGGGTGAACCTGCTGATGCTCGCCCGCGGGGCGACCTGTGACGGGCAGCAGCACAGGATCTCCCTGCAAAGCTGGTCCCCGGACAGCCGCACTGTCTCGGTCGAGATCAGCGACGATGGTGAGCCGATCCCCGCCGAGGAGGTAAACAGCCTGTTCGAGCCCAGCTTCCTGAAGGACCTTGGGCGCCGCGGTTCTGGCATCGAACTGACTCTGTGCCAGGAGATCGTCCGCCAGCATCGCGGGCTGATCACCGGGGAGAGCGGCGAGAAGGATGTTACAATCTTCCGGGTGACCCTGCCTGTGGAGATATGACATGAGCACATACAATATTCTGGTGATCGAAGACGATGAGATCGTGGCACGCACCATCGAACGCAGCCTGCGCAGCCAGGATTTCAAAGTTACCATCGCCAGGAGTGGTGTCGAAGGTCTCAAGCTGGCTCGCAGCCAGGGACCGGATCTGGTGATACTGGATGTGATCATGCCGGGCATGGATGGCTATACGGTGTGCCGCGAGATGCGGGCTGATATCAGGCTGTCGGATGTACCTGTGCTGTTCCTGACCGCAAAAATCAAGGATGAAGATAAAATCACCGGATTCAAGGCCGGAGCAGACGACTATCTCAGCAAGCCTTTCAACATCGACGAGCTGATCTTACGCGTACGTGCAATTCTTCGGCGGGCAGGAAGAGAGACCCATTCGCTTTCCAGCCGCCTGCACCCCTCCCAGAACACGGACCTGACACCGTATGCGCGCGAAGTGCTGAGACAGGTACAAAGCTCATCCAAGACGGCTGCCTACGCACACTGCCTGGTCGTCAGCGATTACGTCCTGGACACCCATACATACGAACTTTATACCAAGAAGCAGGGAAAACTGCGTCTGACCCCAGTGCAGTACGACCTGCTCTACCACCTGATGAGCCATCCGGACCAGATCTTCACACCTCAGCGGCTGCTGGATGAGGTCTGGGACTATCCCACCGACTCCGGCAGCCCCGACCTGGTTCGCGTGCACATCAAAAACCTGCGCGAGAAAGTCGAAGAAGATCCCAGCTCACCAGGCTTCATCCGCACTGTACCAGGCTACGGGTATACTGTAAACCCGGACCTGGAATAATACATTCGCTGCTTCGAATCGCTCCCCACAAAGGGGATGGAGGGCATCTTTGTCAGGCGTACTCGCTGAAAAACACTCAGCTTGTACGCCTGGACCGCTTAAGTGCGTCTGCTCAGAGGCACTTTGGTAAAATATACCTCACCAGCCTGGCATCTATCCTGCACTGCCATTAATAGCATACCCTGGCAGGTAATACTACCTGGTGGTATTCCAGCCAGCCGCAGGGAGCAACACATGGTTGCACCAAATTCCATTAATCCCAGCGAGCCAGATCACCTGACAGCACAAGGGCTACCGGAGGATCGTCTTCTGCAGGTCTTCGAGCTGTTAGCGAATTTCGGCGAGCGCAATCCGCTAGCTCCTGAGTTCCAGGAGCTGTTCGCCAGTACGCTGGGAAAGATTTTTCGCGCTCCAGCTGGCGGGCTGCTGTTCATCCAGGATAATACTGCCGGTCTCACCCTGCATCTCTCACAAGAGGACAGGTCTTATCACCACAGCAAACTCAAGCTGGACTGGGAATATGGAGTGCTTGAGAGAACAATTGTAAGCGGCACCCGTCTGGTCGCTACCTATGAACCGGATAAGATGGATAAAGGCGCGCTGGGGCCAGCCGCCAGCCTGGACCTGCCAGCTATCATCTGCTCTCCGTTTGTCTGCGGTGACCAAGCCATAGGAGCCCTGTTCTTGTTGAACCGGGAAGATACCCTCTTTCAGCCTGGGGACCCGGATTTGCTCGACCAAATCGCCGGCGCGGCAGGACACCAAATACAGCGTTATCTGACCACCCGCGACCTTCAGGCGGGAGTGGAAGCATTGGAGATCAGCCGCAGCCAGCTGCTGCATTCGCGCAATGTCCTGCGAGCTTTGTTCGACAGCTTCCCGGATGGACTCTATATCGTCGACAGTGATTACATCCTTTCGGCGGTCAATATGCAGCGCGCAATGCAAGTCCAGCAGCACCCGAACCTGCTGGTCGGCAGAACCTGCTACCGGGCGCTTTTCGACCGGGATGAACCTTGCCCAGAATGCCGTGTCATGGAGACCTTGCTGCATGGCAGTGCTCCCACTCGCAGCCGGAGGGATAAAGACCAGGCAGGCGAGTATCTAGAGTGGGATATTTACTCATACCCAATTTTTGATGGGGACGGCCGGGTTGTACAGGCGATACTGCTGGAACGGGATATTACCGAACAGAGGCGTCTTGAGCTGACCCTGGCGCAGTTGGAAAAACTGGCTGCAATGGGGCAGTGGGCTGCCAGTCTGGCACACGAAATCAACAACCCCCTGACTGCGATCATCGCCAACGCCCAGCTGCTTAAAAAAGAGATCCCGCCTGAGGATGACAAACACGAGCTGGTAGACTTGATCGCCAGAGCTGGGGAGCGTGCCAACCAGGTTGTTCGCAGCCTGCTCGATCTGGCGCGCAAGGAGGAGTTTTTATTCGGCCCTACCGATGTGAACCAGACCATCCAGCGAGCGCTGGAGTACCTGCAGCATGAACTGGTGGTGCGCTCTGTCAATTTGGTGTTTGATCCCGCTAAAGCGCTGCCGCTGATCAACGCCAGCCCAGACCACCTGCAGGGTGTCTGGCTGAACCTGCTTACCAACGCTATGGATTCTATCGCGATAGATACTATCGCAGGGGTTCACGGTGAGATCGGTGTGCAGACCCGGCTGGAAGCCAATGAGATATTCGTTACCGTATCGGACAATGGGGAAGGCATCCCAGCGGAAAAGCTGGCGAAGATTTTCGAACCATTCTATACGACAAAAGGTCCAGGGCACGGTACCGGGCTGGGACTACCGGTCTGCCAGCGGATCATCAAGCAGCATGGCGGGCGCATCCTGGTAGACAGCCATCCCGATCAAGGCACCCGGTTCACGGTGATCCTGCCGGTGAGTTAAGTCCCCCAATCTCTGAGATACAAAAAATCGTACCCAACCGTACGGTTGCTGAGCTTGGCAATCGGCGGTAACACACGCTTGAAATGGTTGCGGCGCACCCGCTCGACCACACTGCCTACGAAGCTTTCCGAGAATCCTGCCTCCACGCAGTCCTCCGGCATGTAGCGCTGGTCCACCAGCAGGTACAGCAGCTGGTCCACGTCGGCGTAGGTGAAGCCCAGCTCGCCTTCGTCGGTCTGGTCCTGCCACAAATCAGCGGAGGGCGGTTTCTCGATGATTGCCGGTGGGACTCCCACCGCCCGTGAAAGCTGGCGCACCTGAGTCTTATACAGGTCGCCAACCGGGTTCAAGGCGCATGCTGAATCTCCGTAAAGGGTTGTATAGCCCAACAAGATCTCGGTTTTATTCCCAGTGCCAACCACCAACCCGTTGAAGGCCTCCGACTGGTCGTAGAGCACGATCATCCTGGCGCGAGCCATTACATTGCCACGCCGCACCTGATCCGCTTCCGGAAAGAGCCCGAACAATGGCTCGACCATCTCCGTAATTGGGATAGTGAGAGCCTGCACACCCAGATCGTCGATGACCATCTGGGCATGCTCCAGCGAGTCTGCCGAGGAGGTTTTGTACGGCATGCGCACCGCCAGTACATTCTGCGGGCC
>JAQBDA010000357.1:0-2699 GCA_032124675.1 Chloroflexota bacterium | reverse complement strand
CGAGGTCCTTTTCAAGGGACGGCTTAATTTGTCCATGATCGATATATGCATGCAGAGCTACTGGGGGAACTGTGTTTACCGTGTCTGGGCCGATCAAGTTATCCACATACAGTGTGTCTGGATAGGCGGGGTTTTTTGTGCTGGTACTGGCCCATAAGGGACGCTGCACACGGGCACCAGCAGTTTTGAGCAGCTCCCAACGTTCTCCGCTGAAGATCTGGCGAAAACGGAGATATGCAGATTTTGAATTAGCGATGCCAATTTTTCCTTTTAACGAGCTGTTTCCAATCTTATCCAGCTCACGGTCAACTGCGGTGTCCACCCGGCTGATGAAGAAAGAAGCCACCGAGGCGATGCGACTGACATCACCTCCAGATGCAAAACGCTGTTCTAAACCTGATATGTATGCCTCAGCAACGGATTCATAATGCTCTATCGAAAAAATCAAGGTCACATTGATATTGATTCCCTCAGCGATCAAAGTCTTAATGGCGGGAATGCCACCCGGGGTAGCCGGCACCTTGATCATGATGTTGGGACGATCCAGTGCTTTGAAGAGCCGCCTGGCTTCAACGATCGTGGCCTGGGTATCCATCGCCAGGGTGGGACGCACCTCAACACTGACGTAACCATCCAGCCCATCCGTGCTCTCATACACATTTTTTAGTAAATCTGCAGCAGAGGCGATATCTTCCAGCACCAGCTTTTCATAAACAGTGTCAAGATCTAAACCAGAAGCAAAATATGCTCTCAATGAGGCATCGTAATCAGCACTGCCGACGATCGCTTTTTCGAAGATCGAAGGATTGGAAGTCATGCCCAGCACGCCAGCAGCGATTAATTTATCAAACTCACCGCTAGAGAACATGCCGCGGCGAATGTTGTCATACCAAATTGATTGTCCCAGTTTGTTCAGTTCTTTCAAGCGCTCTACCATAATTCCTTCCTTAATCGTGTGCCTATGTTTCAAATCATGTGGATATGAGAATTGAGATCCAATATTGATTTCTTCCTTTGACAAACCCGTTTTCCCCGATTAATGGTCACTAGTTCTTCACTGCTCTATCTACCGCGAAAATCAGAGTTGCGGGGTAATTATAATCTGCAAACCTGATCATGGTTCTGAACCCGCTTGCTGATCCAGATAATTGTTTATCGAGTACTCAGCAGATCCCCGAGAATTGTTCTCCTTGGAGAATTCGGATGCGAATCATTAACCTTTCCTTTGATACCTTGTGAAGAATATATCTTACTTTTTATGATCCTGTACCTCTCGTGGTTTTCTACGACGATATCATAAAGCCCCGGAGATTGATCTACGGGGCTTTATGGTTGATGTCTCTATACAGCTGGCTGCATGGAGATTGGCTGCTCAAAGAACGGTTAGCCTGCTTTTTGCACCAGACCGTTCAGCAGATTGGTCTGCATGCGCAGCGTACCGATGATCACGGTAAGTGCCACGGTGATGGCGGTGAACAGGAAAGCCATACCAAACATCCTCAGCGGGTTGAGCCAGTAGAAATAGGTGCCGATCACGGATAGCTGTGACAGCAAAACCGAACCTGGCTGGGCTGGGTTGAGATCGGTGGCGATGGAGTGATTCCAATAATCGGAAACCACACCAACCGCTAACACAATCCCGATCACCAATACCACCAGCAATATCATGATGCCCATCATGGCGCTGACCTGAAACAGCTTGACTTGTTTCGGTGGTGGTGGAGTGGAGGGGCGCATCTTTTCAGGAAGCTGGCTGAAAATCACCTGGCCCATATTTCGCAGCCGCTTCGCAATGGTGCCCAGGGCCATCGTGATGGCCAGCAAACCTAAGCCAAGCCCAAAGAACTTGAATTGGGGCAGCCAGGTTTCCAAAACGTGACTGTTAAGGTTGGCGCTGACGAATGCACTTCCAGCGAGTGCCCCTTCACGGATTGCTTTGGCATCAGAGAAGAATGCAGATTGGGCGGGGCTGAGGACAAGCCATCCGACCAGGAAGGCGATCAGTACGAACATCCAACCCATTACTGCAAGTGCCGGGTACATTGGCATCATGCGCTCGATCATGCTGAAAGGGAATGAAGATTTTTGTTCTTGCATCAGATTACTCCTATAAGGACTAATAAATTTGTAGTTATTTGCCTAACTTCACCAATATGGGGAATGCCTGTGCCATGGCATTGCCACGCATTTTCACCAAAGCGGGGATCACTGAGAATTCCAGCGCGATCCCGCAAATGAAGAATGCTACACCAAGAAAGGTTAGCGGTTCTAACCAGAGAGGAATAGATGCCAGGAGGCTGATCTGGCCCAGCAGCTGCGATCCGGCTTCTGCTGCATCCCTTACACCCTTGGAATTGGCGCCAAAATAATTGACGGCGGTGGGGGTCAAAATGACAATGCCGATGATCAAAGCCAGCAAGATCAAGACCCATCCGAGTATGGACAAGATTGGAAAAACTTTTAATTGGTAGGGTTTTGTGTTTGTGTTCATGATTAATTCCTCAAGTTTCTGTCTAGGTGAATGATTAGGCGGCTACAGTTTCAACGGTGGATGCCTTTTCCTGTTTTTCAACTGGCATTACTTCTTGTACCTTGTTGGATCGGGATATCTGGATACTTTTTTTGAACATTTCAGTTTGTGCCTTCAATACATAAGCGATCGTACCGAGGCCCATCACAATCGCCAGGAATTCAGTTGC
>JAQBDA010000356.1:0-8373 GCA_032124675.1 Chloroflexota bacterium | reverse complement strand
GGCCAGGAGAGCGCCATGTACGGATATGCGGTCAGCTCGGCGGGCGATGTCAACGGCGACGGCTACGACGATGTGATCGTCAGCGCCCCATATTATGAAACCGGGCATCTCGAAGAGGGACGCATCTTTGTGTACTACGGCTCAATGAGTGGGTTATCTTCCTCGCATTCCTGGGCAGCCAGTGGCGAGCAGGATTACGCCCATTTTGGCAGCTCGGTTGCCTCTGCCGGAGACCTGAACGGTGACGGCTACGATGAGATTATCACAGGCACGCCGGATTTCGACAATGCTTTGGGGCAGCTTGATGAAGGCGCCGCTTTTGTGTATTACGGCGACCAGCAGGGATTGTCGAATATTCGCCGCTGGTTAGTCTACAGCGGTCAGCCAAATTCCGGCTTCGGCATCTCGGTCGCCAGTGCCGGGGATCTGGACCAGGACGGCTTCGACGAAGTAATCGTCGGTGCCCACAATTACTCCGGCGACCAACCCTATGAGGGCGGGGCATTTATCTATAAAGGCAGCCCCTCGGGATTGGATCCTTCCGCTAACTGGCTGATGGAAGGCAACAAGAATGACTCCTGGTTCGGCTTCTCGGTCGCCTGCGCAGGTGACATAAACCAGGATGGCTTCGCTGACCTGGTTGTCGGCGCACCGTACCACCGGCGGGATGAAACCATCATGGGGCGCGTGTTCGTCTATCACGGTCTGGAAGGTGAAGACCAACCTCCGCCGCCGCCTGTTTACCCGCTGTTCTTACCGTTCATTCATATAGAGAATTGAACGACACGCTGATGGGGAGAGCATTATGGCAGATAAAGCGCCTACCAACTGGAAAACTCGTCTGATCTACACCAACAAAGATGACCGCAGCAACCTGCTGCTGGTCGCCAACAACCTGGTGCTGCACCTGCACCCGGTCAACGTGCCCGCCAGGGCGCTGCGCTTCACCTATACCTGGGGGCTGGGCGGCATCTCAGCCGTACTGGCATCTTTGCTAGGGTTGACCGGGCTGCTGCTGATGTTCCGCTACGATGCGCGTGTCGATTACGCCTATATCAGCATCCAGCAGCTTGAGTCGCAGGTGGCTTTTGGCTCACTGGTGCGCGCGGTGCACCACTGGTCCGCCAACCTGCTGGTGGTCACCACCTTTCTGCACCTGCTGCGGGTGTTCTTCACCGGCGGATATAAGCAGGGGCGTACGATGAACTGGCTGATCGGCGTCATCCTGCTGCTGCTGGTGCTTGGGGCGAACTTCACCGGCTACCTGCTGCCCTGGGACCAGCTGGCTTACTGGGCGATTACTGTCAGCACCAGCCTGCTGGCTTACATCCCTGCCATCGGCAACACCCTGCGCGGCTTGCTGCTCGGTGGACCGACCGTTGGGCAGGGGGCGCTGAGCAACTTCTACGCCATCCACGTGGTTGTCATACCCATGTTGATGCTCAGCATCAGCGCCTATCACTTCTGGAAAGTGCGTAAGAACGGCGGCATTTCCCAACCCATGCTGAAGCCTGGCGAGCGCCAGGAGCGCCAGACCACCCTGCCGCACCTGGTGGAGAAAGAGGCCACCGCGGCGCTGGTGGTTATCGCAATCGTGCTCATCTGGGCGATGCTCATGCCTTCCCCGCTGGGAGAGCTGGCGGACCGCTTCGAGTCGCCCAACCCGGCCAAAGCTGCATGGTACTTCATGGGCCTGCAGGAGCTGCTGCTGCATATGCACCCGCTGGCGGCATTAATTTTAGTGAGCCTGGTGCTGGTGCTGCTGGCCCTGATCCCCTACGGGGATCGCAGGTACCAGGATATCGGCATCTATTTTCGCTCACGTACCGGTCGCTGGGCAGCCTTGATCGGCACCCTTCTAGCAGTTGTGGGTGTCCCTCTGGCGGTGGTCGCCGATGAGTACTGGATCGATCCAGAGACCTGGGTTCCTGGATTGCCGGATGCCATCGCCGAGATTGTCCTGCCGCTGGCGCTCACCTTGGCGTTCTTCGCCCTGGTGTACGGTGTGATGCGCCTGCTGGTTCGCAGCCAGGGACAGCGAGCAAACCACAGCGAGGCGCTGGTCGGTCTGTTCAGCTTCCTCACCATCAGCCTGGTGGTACTGACCGTGATCGGTATCTTCTTCCGCGGGGAGAATATGGCATTGATCCTGCCATTTGGCTGAACTTTTATCACTCTAATCTGTATGCGGAGATAGTACTGGAGGACAATCTAATGAAACTCAAAAAAAAATCTGCGGTAAAGAAACCAGCCGTTCCTGAACCCATCCCATCCTATCTGACCCGGCGCAATTTCCTCCAGTTGGGACTGGGTGCATTGAGTGCGGTTGCTTTCGTCGAGACCGGCATTGCAGGATTCATGTTCTTACGCTCGCGCAGCCTGGAGGGCGGTTTTGGCGGGACGATCAAAGCCGGAGCGGTGGACAGCTTCCCACCTGGCTCGGTGACCGAGTTCCCCGAAGAGAATTTCTACCTGATCCGCGACCAGGAGGGGGGCTTTCTGGCTGTTTACCGGCGCTGCCCGCACCTGGGCTGCACGGTCAGCTGGAATGGGGAAGATGAGCGCTTCCTCTGTCCCTGCCATGCGTCCAGCTTCGACATCTACGGTGACTTCGAGAGCAAGCCGGTACCGCGTGCGCTGGACATTTTCCCGGTCAGCATCGATTCTACGGTGGTGAAAGTGGATACGTCCCAGCTCCAGCGGCGTGAGAGCTTCTCCCCGGAGCAGCTGGTTTTTGGTTGAATTTAGGAAAGCGATAGGTCACTCATGAACCGTCACACTCTACTCAGCCTGATCGCCTTATTGGTCTTCATCATCATCCTGCCGCTGTATGCCTTGCAGGAACAGGGACGTATGGTACGTGTCGAGGAGGCTTTCCGCCAGCAGGCGGTTGCCGGCGGAGCCGACTTGTATGTGGATCACTGCCGGCTTTGCCACGGGGATACGGGTCAGGGCGTAGGGGCGATGCCTGCCCTGGATAACCCGGCTCTGGTAGAAGTAGACCCGGACCTGCTTTTCCGCACCATCTCGCGTGCCGCTCACGGATCCGAAATGGCTGCCTGGCATATCGATGAAGGCGGCATGCTCAACGATTACCAGATCAATGAATTGGTGAACTTTATCCGCTTTGCAGACTGGGATCTCGCAGCTCAGATCGCCCAAGAAGCCGGCCCCTTGGAGCTGGTTCCTACAGCCTACGAGCTTGGCGATGCATACCTGGAAGCAGAGCCGCACGACTGCATCGCCTGCCACGAAGACCCGCCCATCCACCTGGGTATCTTCGGGTTGAGCTGCGAGCGCTGCCATACCACCGTCGCCTGGGCGCCGGCGTATCTCACCCGCCACACATTCTTCCTCGATCACGGCGGTCAGGGTAAGGTGGATTGCCAGACCTGCCATATCGAGAATTACTACACGCATTCCTGCTACGAATGCCACGACCACCAGCCGCAGCAGATGGAAGAGGTCCACCTGGTGGAGGACATCATCGATTACCAGACCTGCGCAGACTGCCACCCAACCGGTCAGTCTGGCGAGGCTGAGCGGCTGATGGACGAAGAGCTGATCGGAACAAGCGGCCGTCCGTTTAAGGACAGCCTGGCTGGCGGGTTAATTCCCGCAGCCCCGGTCAGCGATGTGAGGAGGTAAGCTGCCATGAAACACCCGCTTATCGTTTGGTTAATCCTGGCCCTGCTGATCACTGCCTTGCTGGCTGCCGGTTGGACCGATCGCCTGTGTAATATCATCGATAGCTTAAAAGCCTCCAGTGACAGCCGGCAGCAGTTGGTAGTATCCCCCGGCAGCCTGGTACCGGTCACATCGCGCGCTTCCTCACTGCGCCTGGTAAGTCTGGTCAGTACTTCCGGCAGCCTTCTCCAGGCTGGAACGACAGGCGACCAGCCAGCAATTCCCACCAGCTCGCCGGAGCACATCCCTCCCCAGGTGGTGCCATTCCTGGACCAGACCGTTCCGCATGATGAATTCGCCCTCACAGATAGGCACGGCGAACCTGAGTGCCTTAAATGTCACAGCGATGGTCGTTATACCGGCACCGAGTCCACCTGCCAGGCCTGCCACAATGTCCCGCCAGCCACTGAGGAACTGCTCAACCAATCCTTCATGAATATGTATGCGCTCTTGGGCGAGACCGAATTCCAGGAGGAGTACTCTTATTACCCGGATCACTTCGGAGAGCAGTGCGAAGACTGCCATGACTCTGGAAGTTGGGAGCCGGTCACCTTTGACCACAAGGGAATTTTCGAATGCATCTCCTGTCATGCGGAGGATATCCCCACCGTCCGGATACTGCCCGACCCAATCTATTTACCCTGGAAGGATTTCCTGTCTTTTGTAGAGATAATCAGCGATCCAGACCATTTCCCCGGTGACTGCCAGTTCTGCCACACCAGCACCACCGATTGGAAAGATGTCTGGTACACCCACGATTATGTCTTCGAGTGCGAGTCTTGCCACCTGGAACAGCTGCCGGGTTCCCACTACCCCGGGCCGTGCGCAAGCTGCCACTCGAACTATGACTACTGGCCTGACGCCATCGTCAACCACAAGCACTTAGAAGACTGCCTTGTATGCCACAGCACTCATGTATCTGATGATCATATCCTGGGAAGCCAGCCGGGCATGTGCTCAACCTGCCATACCACAAATTCCTGGAATATCCAGCGCTACAATCATGCCATACAACTATCCTGCACCACCTGTCATTCCAAGCCATCCGGGCACTACAGCGGGGATTGCAGCCAGTGCCACAACACCCGCACCTGGGTGCCGGATGATTTCTTCCACAGCAACGCCGGCGACTGCCAGCGCTGCCACAACAGTCCGGAAAACCACTACCCGGGCAGCTGCTCCACCTGCCACACCACACGCGGCTGGCGGTCGATCTCCTACGACCATGCGGAGGTCAGGGAGTGCGCCACCTGCCACAATGGGCCTGTTGGACATTATTCAGGGTTCTGCTCGGCATGCCACAGTACCACGAATTGGAGCGATTATTCTTTCGACCACCTGGGCTACCTGTACTGCATCGACTGCCATGCCAGCGATGAGCCGAATAACCACTACAGCGATGACTGCTACGCATGCCATGATGTGAACAGCTGGGGCAACGCTACCCGCTACCATTCCAGCACCAGCGACTGCAGCGCCTGCCATACCGCCCCGGAGGCACATTACATCGGGCAATGTTCGAGCTGCCACAATACCGTCACCTGGTTTGCCATTGATTTCGATCACTCCCGCTACACAATCTGCACAGAGTGTCACGATGCACCCAGCGGGCACTGGCCGGGAGCCTGCAGCGACTGCCACAATACCGTAGACTGGGCGGACTACACCTTCAACCACACCGGCTACACTATCTGCAACGCCTGCCATGACCGTCCCGCTGGGCACTATCGAGGCCAGTGCTCCAAATGCCACACCACCGAGAGCTGGCAGATCATCACCACGCCTACCGCTACGCTTGATGTCACGCCGACCATCACCAATACTCCCACGCCTCGGACAAAACCAGGGCAGACCTCAACACCTAATCAATCGCCGACACCATCGCCGACACCATCGCCGACTCCATCGCCAACACCATCGCCCACTGCCCTACCTCCGGTGGAAGCCAACCTCACACCCACCCCGCAGCCAACTCCGACATCGGCGCTGGTGAGCACTCCAACCCCCACTCCCCCAGCGGCGGATATCGAGACCGCCACCCCGGCGCTGACCCCTGTCATCGGCACCATCCAACCTCAGCCGGAGCCGGAGAGCACCCTGACCGCAATCCCCAGCGAGACGCCTGCACTACAGCCGCCGGGGGGGGCGAAAATCACCCCAACCCTGACCCCGCAGCCGGGGATAGCCCCCCGACCTGGACTGACCCCCTTGCCGCGGCCGGTGAGCACCATCAGCCTGCCCGTATTCGGCCAGGCAGCACCAGCCGGCTCGGGGTATTCCCAGGGGGAGAGCTATATGCAGATCATCACACGTGTGTTCGACCGGACGATGCGCGACATCTTCGTATCCTTTAATACCAGCTGGAAGGAAGGTGAGCCGCCCCCCACGTGGCGCCGCCCCGAGCAGCCTACCGTCCGGTGAGCAGCAGCCCCTCTCCTGGTCTTACCCAGAAGAGGGGCTGTTTTCATTATGAGCGGTTGGGGTGTTTCCCCTGAATTGGGTAACTTCTAATTTAGAATAAACTATGTCCGTATAACGCTGATTCAAGTTCGCATAAAGATATAATGATAATATGCTTGATTATTCGATATCGCTGTTCCTGCTCCTTACCCTGCTTGGGCTGATCAATGCCAAACCCCCCAGCAGAGTGCTGTCCATTATTTTAATCGCCGTAGGGCTGCTGCTGGCTTTCTTCCCCCCGCAAATCAGGGTAAATCTCCCCTGGGAATTGATTATTGGGTTGACCATCCCGCTGCTGCTCTGGCAGAACGCCCGCCGCATCTTCTACGGCGACTGGCAGAGCAGCTATATCGGTGTGATCTATTGGCTGATCGTCGTAACCCTGTACAGCCTGCTGTTTGCCATCGGTGACTTGCTGCTCTGGCCGGGTGCCATGCTGTTCGGCTTGATCGTTGCCAGTGTGATCTGGCGGGCAGGCGAATCCGAGAGCACTTCCAGCTACTTCAGCCAGGTCGGACCATTGATCTTGATCATTTTATTGGTAGAGACTGTGCCCGCATTGGAAACGCCTGAACAATACCTGGGGAGTGTTTTCAGCGGCGCGGCAATTGGCATCGCAATCGCCTTGCTTGCATATTACCTATCCAGGGACCGCTCACCCGCCATCCGAGATTGGCTGACTGTAGGTCATCTGTATGCCGCCTACTGGCTGGCCTACCTGATGGGTGTCTCTGCAGTGAGCGCGACCCTGGTAGCCATCATCAGCTTCGTGGGATTAGGCCTTTACAAAGGATATTGGCCGCACGGAAGACTGACACCACAGCCGCTGAACTCGTGGGCAGGCTTCGGCTCGCTGCTGATCCTGTTCTTGTTCTTAGGCTGGCAGACGCATCAAGCGCTCACCTTCCAGCTGCTCATCGAGCTGGTCATCGGTCTGGGGATCGGCGTCCTCGCTATCTGGGCGGGCATGCGTCTGGGCCTGCCCTCATTCAAGCACCTAAAATCGCTGTTGCAGGCGGTCTTACGCGTGGCTGTATTCCTTCTGCCGGCCCTCTTGCTATGGCCGCGGGTTGTGCTCGAGCAGACTATTTTATTTGTGGTCGCAGTTATAATCACTGCGCTAATCCTGGTGCTTTCCAACCGCATCGCTGCTGATTACCTGCAAAAGATACCCGAGGACTGACCCAGGCCCATCCTTCTAAACGATGGATATTTAGAGATCCCAACGGAGATCAAACTGATGTCTTATTTAGTTATGCTCATACTAGACGACTTAAACCGCCTGCCGCAGATCTTGAAGGTCTGGCAGGCGATTGGTGTGCCCGGAGTCACGATCCTCGAGAGCACAGGTGGCTACCGGACGACAACCTGGCTAAGCCAGGTTGGCCTGGAGTTTTTAGCCCGGTTGTTCGAGACCGAGGAGCTCAGTCGCCGGACAATGATGGCGGCAATTGAAGATGAGAGCCTGATGGAGCAGGCAGTCGCAGAGGCAGAACGGGTCATGGATGGGTTCGACCGCCCGAACAGCGGCATCATTATGGTACTGCCCATCCACCTGACACGGGGCATGAAAAAAAACAAAAAACCGCAGAAGGAGGTTCAGCCTGCCCCGATACTGCAATCAGGCTGGTCTGTACACCGCAACACAAAAATTTCGGAGGTGCTGGATTGTCTCACACTGGAACCAACAATCGTGAGCCCCGAGACAACCCTGCAAGACGTGGCTAAAGAGATGTTCGCTCACCCCACCACCCATGTCGCCTGCGTTGTTGACAAAAATGGCCGGCTGCTCGGTCTCATCGACCTCGACCAGCTTGCCAATGATATCTTTTTTCACATCGACCCGGAAGAATTCCTCAGGGAGATCACCTCTCTCGAGGACGTCATACACTTTGCGGACGAGAGTCGCAAGCGAACTGCGGCTGACTCGATGCTGGACCCGGTATGGGTGAAAATTGATGACCGGGTCAAAGAGGCTTTCGAACGCATGCACGAAAATCGTGTCCCAGGGCTGCCGGTTGTCGACGATCAGTATCACATCATCGGTTATGTCAATCTGCTGGAATTAATGGCGGTATGCCTGGATTTCGACCAGGATGCCTCTCTGGAAGAGGGCAAAGTATGAGTATGGTCTGGATTGTCGGGGGAATATTCCTGGCGGCATATGCCGTCATCGTCTCAGAACGAATCGACCGCACCGTCGCCGCCTTGTTAGGGGGGATCATG